>NZ_JBQVRO020000009.1:0-168823 GCF_052439115.2 Halorubrum sp. FL23 | reverse complement strand
GACCTGGATGACACCGAACTACCACGGCTCACATCAGATTTCCTCTTACGCCGGAGCGCAGGGGGCGAAATCCTCATCCTTGCGGACCTGATTGTTTTCTTCGAGGGGTCATAAACCCATCGAAGCTCTTCAGGTCCAGCGAAACCGAGCCGAGTTGAACGGCCCGAGTTCGCAGGTGCGTTCTTCGCATTAGTCACGATGGCCGGGTTGTATTTAACCCCGTCGAACTACCGGCGCTACGTCATGCGGTTTCATGACGGGGAAGTGTGAACAAGCGGATAGCTATGCGCGGACGGATGCGTCGAAAAAACGGTCTGAACTCGAAGGCTACTCGTCGTCGATGTACTCGATCCCTTGTTTCGAGACGTTCGCCTTCGTGATGTCGTTGAGGTCGTTAAGCCAGAAGTCGTCGTCGGCCTCATCGACCTCGGGAGCGCTGTCCTTCCAGGCCCACCCCTCGTACTCGTGAACTTTCTGTGTCCCCTTCTCCCGAAGGCGGAGCGTGATTCGTTCCGCTTCGTCTTCCGAAGGGGCGGGCTCGAGCGTCCGAGCTGCCTTGAGCGCGGCCTGACGAGGCATGTTGCCGGAGAACTCGCTCGGTTCCGATCCGTCTTCCTCCCGAAGGGCGAAGTTTCGCTTACCGTCTTCACGTACCATGGTTTATCCTCCATGGGAACCCAGCACACAGTCTGTAATAAATATATCGGGGAAATGAAAGCTAACATCCAAAATATTTAAATACTAACTCTACACGGGCTAGCGGTTTCGATCGATTTTCGAGCCGATCCGAACGCCGGTCGATCACCGGAGCGACAGAGCGCTCGAACCGAGATGCCGATCGGCTCTCGCTCCGCGACGGATAGCACCGCGAAAAGCGCGTCACCCGCCCTATTCGGGTAAACAACACTTATGTGTCTGGTATGGCGAAGTTCGACCAGTACAACCGCGATGGTCCGTAAAAAGAAGCTCAGCCCAAGTGGCGCCAAGGACGACGACGGGGAGTACCACAACGTCCACGTGAATCTCCACGAGGACGAGCTCGCCGTCGCCGGGATGGAGATCGGCGACGAGGTGTTCGTGCGGGTCCGAGACGGGAAGATCATCATCCAGAAAGCCGACTCCAGCCCGGAAGACCTCGAACACGACTTCTGAGGCGACGGGCGTTCCGTCGAATTCGTTCTGTGGACCGAAACGCCGAACAGCGGAAGTGCCGGCAACCCTCACTTGCGACGCCGGTCGGCGGATTGATGCACGTCCGTGACGAGGCCGAAACGATGGGCGCGTACGATCTGGTGAAACCGGCGCTGTTCGGGCTCCCGCCTGAGACCGCACACGGGTTGACACACCAGCTGTTACGGGTGGTACAGGGGACGCCGGTGACGGACCGCCTCCGCGATCGGTTCGTCGTGGACGACTCCCGTCTGGGCGTCGACGCGTTCGGAAACTCGTTTCCGAATCCCGTCGGCGTCGCGGCAGGCTTCGACAAGAACGCGGAGGTTCCACGCATCCTCGCGGCGTTGGGGTTCGGCCACGTGGAGGTCGGCGGCGTCACGGCCGAGCGACAGCCGGGGAATCCGCGACCGCGGCTGTTCCGGCTGCGCGAAGACGAGGCGCTGATAAATCGGATGGGGTTCAACAACGAGGGCGCCGACATCGTCGGGGAGCGGCTCGACAGAGAGCCGCTTCCGGAGGTCCCGGTCGGGATCAACATCGGGAAGTCGAAGTCGACGCCCCTCGGCGAGGCCCCTGACGATTACGTGTACACGTACGAGCGCGTCGCCGACGCGGGAGACTACTTCGTCGTCAACGTCTCCAGCCCGAACACGCCCGGGCTCCGCGAGCTGCAGAACCGCGCGGCGTTAGAGGAGATCCTCGGCGCTCTCGCGGATGCGGGCGCCGATCCGCTCCTCGTGAAGCTCTCCCCGGACCTCCCGGAGCCGGCGGTTGAAGACGCGCTTGGCGTCGTCGACGACCTCGGTCTCGACGGTGTCATCGCGACCAACACGACGACCTCGCGGCCGAACTCGCTGAAGAGCCCCCAGCAAGCCGAGCGCGGCGGGCTCTCCGGGAAGCCGATAGAGTCGATCGCCACGGAGCGGATCCGATTCGTCGCCGAGCGCACCGACGTGCCGGTGATCGGCGTCGGAGGGGTGTCGGACGCGAGGGGTGCCTACGAGAAGATACGGGCGGGCGCGTCCGTCGTACAGCTGTACACAGCGCTCGTGTACGAGGGACCGAGCCTCGCACGCGAGATCAACGAGGGGATCCTCGACCTCCTCGATCGCGACGGCTTCGATTCGGTCGAGGCCGCCGTCGGCGTAGACCTGTAACAGAGGTGCGCCGAGAGCGGCGCGCTACGCTTCGTGACGGACGATGACGACCACGTCGTCGGCCTCCAACAGCTCGCCGTCGCCCTGATACTGCCGCTCCTCCTCGACTGCGAACTCATCGCCGACGAGCGTGACGCCCGCGACGTGGAGCTCGTCGCCGTCGATCTCGTACTCCTCCTGCGCGAGCGCCGCCTCGATGTCGCCGACCTGGTCGCCGTACTTCGGCCCGACGGTCGCGTAGTCGAGGTCGATCCCGGTGACCACCGTCTCGACCGGAGCGTCCTCGTCGGGGTGGACGGTGAGGTCCGCGACGTGCATCACGCCGGTGACGTCGTCCTCGAACCCGCGAACGTCGGCGTACACCTCGACCGCGTCGAGTTCGGCGTTCAGCGGGAGCTGGTTCTCGCTCTTGTACTTCCGGAGCGTCCCGACCACCGCCGTCGCCGCCGCGCCCGCGTCTCGGTCGGCGTCGATGCCGAGCGGTTCGGGCCAATCGACGAGGTGGACGGAGTCGCCGGCGCCGTCGGCGGCGTCCGCCGCCTGCGTCGCGGCGTCGGCGTACATGTCGTGCCACAGCTCCTCGGTGACGTGCGCGAGCAGCGGGGCGAACAGCTTCAGGAACCGCCGGTGGGCGGTCCGAAGCGTGTACGCCGCGGCGTCGTCCTCGCGCTGTTTGGCGATCTCGAGGTAGTCGTCACAGAAGGTGTTCCAGAAGAACCCTCGAAGCTCGTCGCGGGCCTTCGAGAAGGCGCGATCCTCGAACAGCTCGGTGAGGCGTTCGACCTCACTGTCGAGCTCGGCGAGCAGCCAGCGGTCGAGCTCTCGGAGGTCTTCGTCGGCCGGCTCATCCGGGTACGGCTCCGGCGCCAGCGACTCGACGAGCTTGGAGGCGTTCCACAGCTTGCGGATCAGCTTCTCGCCCGCGCGAAGGTCCTTCTCCTTGAACGGGAAGTCGTCGCCGACGGCGGTGCCGGCGGCCCAGTAGCGCGTGGCGTCGACCGGGAACTCCTCGAGCACGGTCTGGGGCTCGACGACGTTGCCGACGGACTTCGACATCTTCTGTCGGTTCTCGTCGAGGACGTGCCCGTTGATCATCGTCTCCTCGAACGGAACCTCGTCGGTGTGCTCGTAACACTTGACGAGGGTGTGGAACAGCCAGAAGCTGATGATGTCGTGGCCCTGCGGACGGAGATTGAACTGGTACAGCTCCGGGTGCTCCATCGTGAACTCCCCGGCCTCCTCGTCCCAATCCCAACCGGCGTTGATCAGCGGTGTCAGGCTGGAAGTGGCCCACGTGTCGAGCACGTCGTCTTCCGGCTCGAACGCGTCGTGACCGCACGCGGGGCAGGCGTCGACCGGCGGATCGTCGGAGAGCGGATCGACCGGGAGGTCGGCCTTGTCGGCGACGACGACCTCGTCGCAGTCCTCGCAGTACCACACGGGGAACGGGATGCCGGAGGAGCGCTGCCGGGAGATGAGCCAGTCCCACTGAAGCCCTTCGACCCAGTGTTCGTACCGGCTGAACATCTTCTCCGGCGACCACTCCATCTCGCGACCGATCTGGAGGTACTCGTCGGTCTTGTCGAGCATCTCGATGTACCACTGCTCGGTGACGAGGAACTCGACGCTCGTCCCGCAGCGCTCGTGGACGTTGACGGTGTGAGTGATGTCGCGCCGGTCGAGCAGCGCGCCCGCTTCGTCGAGGTCCTCGACGATGGCCTCGCCGGCCTCCGAGGAGTGCAGTCCCTCGTACGCCTCGGCGACCTCGGTCATGTGACCGGACTCGTCGATGGCGACCCGGAGGTCGAGGTCGTGGACCTGATACCACTCGATGTCGTTCTGGTCGCCGAACGTACAGCACATCACGATGCCGGAGCCCGTCTCCATGTCGACGCGCTCGTCGGCGATGATCGGGACCTCGTGGCCGAACAGGGGGACCTCGGCGGACTCGCCGACGAGGTGCTGATTCCCGTCGTCCTCGGGGTGGACGAAGACGGCGACGCAGGCGGGGAGGAGTTCGGGGCGAGTCGTCGAGATGACGAACTCGTCGTCGCCTCCGGCGACGGGGAAGGCGATGTCGTTGAAGTGGCTGGCCTGCTCGTCGTCCTCGGTCTCGACCTGCGAGATGGCGGTCTCGCACTCGGGACACCAGATCGCGGGCGCCTTCTCGCGGTACTCGCGGCCCTGGTCGTACAGGTCGACGAACGAGAGCTGGGAGACGCGCTGGACGCGCGGCTCGATCGTCTGATAGGTGTGGTCCCAGTCGACGGAGACGCCGAGCGACTGGACGTTCTCGGTGAACTGCTCCTCGTACTGCGCGCAGACCTCTCGGCACTTCGCCTGGAACTCCCGGCGTTCGAAGTCCTGGTGGCGGATGTCGAGCTCGTCCTCGGTGAGCCGCTCGGAGGCGATCCCGTTGTCGTCGTAGCCGAACGGGAAGAACGTCGCCCCGCCGTTCATGCGCTCGAAGCGCGCGACGAAGTCCTGGAGGGTGAACCCGTACAGGTGACCCATGTGGAGGCTCCCCGATACCGTCGGCGGGGGCGTATCGATGGAGAAGACGGTGTTCGGATCGACCGGGTCGTCGTCGGGGTAGGCGTACGTCTCCTCGTCGACCCATCGCCGCTGCCACCGCGGCTCGACGGCGTCGGGGTCGTACTCACCACTGGGCATTTCACGCTCACGTTCCGCCGGTTCCCCCTTAACGGCCTCGGTTGTGTGGGGAGAGATCGCGCGGAAGCGCGGTCAGCCGGAGCCAAGGCGCGGGGAGAGGCACGTGAGCGCGGGGGACACGTGAGCGGAGAGGGGCACGCACACGCGAGCGCGGGAGAGCCCCGTGGGGGCGCGGTCAGACCGTGTCGTCGCGGTCGTGGTCGGCGGCCATCTTCGACGCTTCCGCGGCGAACCGCTCGACCTCGTCGTCGGGGCTCTCCCCGAGCGCGGAGTCGTCGACCTCGCGGCCGGCGGTGACCCCGTCGCCCGTGACGAGCCGCTGCTCGGCCAGCTCCTTCGTGTGCATCCGCTCGCCGTCTTCGGTGGCGTAGGTGAGCCGCACGAGCCCCTTCGAGTCGAACTGCCGATCGACGAGCCAGACCGTGGTCATACCCGGGCGTGGGTGCCTGTGACGCTTAAAAAGGACGGTCGCGGCGGAGAGCCCGATCGCGGCCGTCCCGTCGCCAGCGCTTTGTACCGCCTCGCCGAACCGGAAGGCATGCGCGTGAAGTTCGACCGCGACACCTGCGTGGGGATGTTCCAATGCGTCGCCGAGTGGGACGCCTTCGAGAAGGATCTGAACGACGGGAAAGCCGATCTGCGAGGAAGCGAGGAGGAGGCGGAAGACGTGTTCGTCGTCGACGTGCCCGACGACGAGGAGTTCGACGCGAAGTTCGCGGCGCGGGTCTGTCCGGTCGACGCCATCGAGGTGTACGACGACGACGGCGAGCAGGTGGTCTGAGGTTACAGTCGACCGGCGAGATCCTCGGCGAAGTACGTGACGATCAGGTCCGCGCCCGCGCGCTTGAGCGAGAGCAGCGACTCGTGAGCGGTCGCCTCCAGGTCGAGCCACCCCTTCTCCGCGGCCGCGTGTAACATCGCGTACTCGCCCGAGACGTTGTACGCGGCGATCGGGTGGTCGAACTCCCGCCGGAGGTCGCCGACGATGTCGAGGTAGGGGAGCCCGGGTTTCACCATCAACACGTCCGCCCCCTCTTCGGCGTCGATCCGAGCCTCGCGGAGCGCCTCGCGGCGGTTCGCGGGGTCCATCTGGTAGTGTCGACGGTCGCCGAACGCCGGCGCGCCGTCGGCCGCGTCGCGGAAGGGGCCGTAGAAGGCGGACTCGTACTTGACCGCGTAGCTCATCAGGGCCACGTCCTCGTGGCCCGCGTCGTCGAGCGCCTCGCGGATCGCCCGGACCTGGCCGTCCGTCATCGCCGAGGGCGCGACCATGTCCGCGCCCGCGTCCGCCTGCGAGACGGCGGTTTCGGCGAGCAGGTCCAGCGTCTCGTCGTTCTTCACGGTGAGCGTCGGGTCCGTCTCCGCCGACTCCTCGATCACGCCGCAGTGCCCGTGGTCGGTGTACTCACAGAGGCAGACGTCGCCGATCGCGTACGCATCGGTCTCGGCGGTGATGCGGCGGAGCGCGCGCTGGACGACCCCGTCCTCGGCGTACGCGCGGGTTCCGTTGGGATCCTTCGACTCGGGGATGCCGAAGACGATGACCGCCTCGACTCCGGTGTCGCGGATCTCCTCGACGCGGGCGACCGCCTCGTCGACGGGGACGCGCTCGTGGCCCGGCATCGTCTCGATCGGGACGCGCTCGTCGGTGGTCGCGTCGACGAAGACGGGCGCGACGAGGTCCGACGCCGACAGCGAGGTCTCGCTGACGAGCGGGCGGACGCCGTCGGTGCGGAGCCGCCGCGGCCGGTCCGTTGGGTGCATACGCGAGCCTTGGCTCCGAGATGCCTTTTATGATCCGTCCGCGGCGAGCCGGGTGATAAAGAGGGGGAGTCGACCGATGGCTCGGCCGGCGGCTACTCCGACGACTCGACGTCGATCCGGTCGCGGAGCGAGGCGAGCTCGTCGGACTCGGCGAGCTCCTCGACGCGCGCCTTGAAGTGCTCCTCGCAGAGCCCGACGACCACGCCGCTCTGCTCGGCCTCGTACGTGGCCTCCTGCTCGCAGTAGTGACACCGCATACGTCACACTCTGTCGGCGCCGGGCTTAACCCTGTTCGTCGATCGGGGAGGATCGGGACGCCGGCGGGCGCGCTCTCAGACGGGGCCGGAGACCGGCTCCGGGAGGCGCTCGCGGATCGGCGCGAACCGCTCCGCCGTCAGTCCCGCCTCGGCGAGGGTTCGCTGGTGCGCGTCGGTACCGCCCGTCAGAAGGAGGTCGCTCTCGGCGGCCACGCGCTCGACACGCGCGTCGTCGACCGCGCGCCCGTACGGGTAGAACCGCTCGACCGCGTCCAGATCGCGGGCCACGTCGAGGGCGGCGTCCACGTCGTCGTACCGGAACGGGTGAGCGAGTCCGACGACCGCGCAGGCGTCCCGGAGCAGTTCGGCGCCGCGCGCCAGTTCCGTCACCTCGCGCGCGACGTAGCAGGGACCGTCGTTCCCGATCAGTTCGTCGAAGGCCCCCGCGTAGTCGTACGGCGCCGCCGACTCGTCGATCGCGCGGGCGATGTGCGGGCGCCCGAGCCCGGGGCGGGGTTCCACGCCGAGGTCGACGCCGAGCCGGTCTTCCACGGCCTCGAGGATCGCGGCCCCCCGTCGCTCCCGATCGGCCTGAAGCCGCTCGATCTCGGCGTCGAGGGCGTCGGTGTGTTCGGCCGCATAGCCGAGCAGGTCGAGCCGATCGAAGCCGGCGTCGACGCGGAGTTCGATCCCGCGAACGACCCGGACCCCGTCGCGCTCGACGACCGGTGCGTCCAGCTCCGGGTGGAGGCGGTCGTGGTCGGTGATCGCGACCCAGTCGAGGCCGGCGTCGCGGGCGACGTCGACGAGCTCGTCGGCCGTCATGGTGCCGTCAGAGACCGTCGTGTGCGCGTGGAGGTCGGCGACGATCCGGTCCGTGTCCATGCCGGTCGTTCGGCGACCGCGCACTAAGCGTCGGTGGTCGAAGCCCGTGCGATCATGCGATCCATCGACAATATAAGGAAATATAATGTGATTCTCCGGACTAAGGTTGTGCATGGACAATCATTAAGAACCCTCGGCGATTCGCAGTAGTTGATGCGCTTGAACGGCGTCGACGACCGACTCGAACGGCACCAATATCCGACGACCTCGGAAGAACTGATCGCGGCCCACGGGAACGCGACCGTAGAGCTCGCGGACGGCTCCGAGCGTCTCGGAGACGTGCTGGAGCGGTTCGGCGAGCAGACGTTCGACAACGCGGACGACGTGTTCACCACGCTCCGCGCCGGCGTCTGCCACCGCGGGGTCGGTCGGCGGTTCTACTCGGACCGCGACCCGACGACCGACGCCGACGACGGACCGTCACCGGTCTCGTTCTGAACCGGCGGCGCGAACCGCTTTTCGATTTTCACGCAGCGTAACCTCAGAGCGACGCGTCCGCTGGGATCGGTCGCCCTGAAGGGCTGCAAAATCGGGGTCCTCGAACGACGGGGTCAGACCCAATCGATCGCGGCCGACAGATCGAGGGGCACCGATCCCTTCCGATATCCCTCGACGTGTCCGCTCGGGCGCGCACGCAGGACGACGGCCGGCCTGTGCCGGACTTCGGGCCGCGCCTCGCGCACGGCCGCCCAGTCGTCCGCGGGGAAGGAGGTGCAGTCCACGAAGAGGGTGACGCCGCCGCCGTGCGCCTCCAGCTGGCCGCTGGTCTTCGTCTCCGCCGTGTCGCGGACCGCCGCGACGGGGTCGCTCGCGGAGCGTCCGGAGACGGGTTGCGGGCGCGTCACTTCGACCAGCGAGGCGTCCCCGGTATCCGGATCGGTCGCGCGGTAATCGAGCGAGTGGCCGGTCGTCACCTCGATCTCGGGCGTCACCTCGTAGCCGGCCTCGGTCAGGATTCGGGCCGCGGTGAACTCCGAGATCGCGGCGCTCATCCGGACCAAGTCGAGCGACGCCGAGGTCCCGAGCTTTCCGGCCATCAGCTCGCGGTAGTCGTCGAGCGTCCCCGGACGGAGCGTCTCCTCGACGAACCCCGTCCCCTCCTCGCGGGTCGCGTCGGGGAACCCCGCCGCATGGTCCCGGAAGAACGCGCGGGTGGTCTCGGCGCCGTCCTTCGAGCAGAACACCGGGAGGAAGAACCACGAGACGTGCGGGTACGCCGCGAGCCACGGCTCGTCGTCGTGGAGCCCCGCGAGCAGTTCCCGCTGGGCCCACCTCGACACCGGGTACGGAACCTCGTCGAAGCCGTACTTGTCCGTCCGCCAGAGCTCGCTCGGCGTCTCCGTGTTGCCGATCCAGTACCCCACCGGGCCGCCGTCGGCGCCGTCCGGCGGGTCGTCGTCGCTGTCCGTCCAGCAGAACAGCGCAGACGAGCCGTCGTCCATGTCGAACCGTCGGGCCTCGTAGCCGGACGGCGGGACGAACCACGGATCGCTCGCGGTCGCCCCGAGGTTGTCGTCGAGGGGCCGTTCGAGCTGCGAGCGGACGCGGTCGGCGCTCCAGCGGCCGGGCGCGCGTCTGAATCGGAGCGGTTGTGCCACGGCGGTGCTACCGCACGGCGGGGTTAATTGGTTCCGGTGAGCGGAACCGGCTGTCGGGAGCCATCCGCTGGTCCACTCTGTCGATCCCGTCTGCTATCCTTCCGTCGCTCCCGGCTGCCCCCGCCTCTCTCGGTCCCAACCGCCGATCGGTCTGGCCCGCCGACCGCTCGACAGACGTTTCTCAGAACAGACATTTCACCGACACATATAATACTGACAGTTTCCAAGCGGGTATGTACCATGTCAATGGGTGCCTATGACGAGGCCGAACACGAGCGTCGCGAGAAGAAGACCAGCGAAGTCGACGCCGATTTCGACGCTGAGCGGCCGGAGTACTCCGGATCGCTCACGTACGACTCCGGCGATTCCACGGAGGCACTCCTCGACAAGTTCCAGGAGCTGCAAAGCGAGTGAACCGGGGCGGCGCTCTGCTTCTCCCTTCCGGTTGAACTCTTGATCGTTCGGATCTTCGTCGCTGAGCCGCGATAGCGTCGGGTCAGGACAGCGCGATCGCCGCGGAACAGACGATCGCGACCGCGAAGACGTGTCCGACGACGGCTCCGAGCAGGATCGGTTCCTCGAGCAGGAACGGAACGAGCGCCAGCTGGATCACGGAGAAGCCGATGTTCTCCGCGTCGAGCCGCCTGACCTGCGAGACCGCCGCGGGGGGGAGGTCGACGTGGACCGCGCGCCACAGCGCGATGACCGCGCTCCACCACGAGGTGCCGATCCGGTAGGTGAGGTCCCAGAGGACCAACAGCGTGAGGTAGACGACGGGAATCGGCGGATCCGCGCCGAACAGCCGGGATATCAGCGTGCCGTCCCACGCGATCACGTACGTGATCAGGGCGATGAACGCCAGCACGCCGAGGACGATCTCGATGCTCGATCCGAACAACAGCCGCTTGTGCGCCGCCGGCGTCGGAAGCCGGCGGTTGATCGCGCCGAGCCGGTGCATCTCGACGCTGCCGACGGCCGCCACCGCGACGGCGACCGTCCCGGCGAGGACCGCGTCCCACAGCCCGTAGTACCACCCGAACGCCACCACGCCGACCTCGAACAGGACGAACTGGATCGCGACCGCGAGCGTTCGAGAGATGCCGAGCCCGGGAATCCCCCCGACGAGGCTCTCGTACACCCACGTCTCGCCGTAGTTGCGGCTCACGACCCCGACCTCTCGGGGTGGGTCGCCTCCGCCCGAGCCTCCTCCGCCCGGTTCATCTCGTCGATCGCCCGCGCGGCCGCGACCTCGAACGGCGTCTGCTCGATCGGCACGAGGTCGCGGATCCGGTCGTCCTCGACGATCACGGTGTTGCGGAGGCCTTCGACGAGCGATCGGGCGAGGTAGGGGTTCACGTCGGTCACGAGCCGGAGCCACTTCGCCGACAGCTCCGGGCTCAACACCGGAACCCGAATGATCCGCAATTTGTGACCGAGCTGGCGGCGGGTCAGGCGGAGTATCTCCGCGTACGTCAACACGTTCGGGCCGCCGATCTCGAAGGTGTCGTCCGCGGTCGCCGGCTCCTCGAGCGCGCCGACGAGATAGCCGACCACGTCGTCGATCGCGATCGGCTGACAGAGGGTGTCGACCCACTTCGGGGTGGTCATCACCGGGAGCCGACTCGCGAGCCCGTGGATCACCTCGAAGCTCGCGCTGCCGGCGCCGACGATGATCGCCGCCCGGAGCGTCGTGAGCATCGGGTCGCCGGTCCCGAGGATGCGCTCGACCTCGCGTCGGGACTTGAGGTGTTCGGAGAGCTCCTCCCGGTCTTCGCCGAGCCCGCCGAGGTAGATGATCCGGTCGACGCCGGCGGCCGACGCCGCCTCGGTGAAGTTCTGGGCGCAGTTGCGGTCCCGCTCCTCGTAGCCCGGCCCGCCGTCCATCGAGTGGACGAGGTAGTAGGCGGCGTCGACGGGGTCACCGTCGATCTCGAACGCGGGCGGTAAGGAGCCGGGTTCGAGGAGGTCGCCTTCGACGACGTGAACCCCGGCGGGCGGGGCGTAGCCGTCGGCGTCGCGGACGAGCGCGACCACCTCGTGGCCCCCCTCGATCAGGGTCGGGATGAGCCGGCTGCCGACGAATCCGGTGGCGCCGGTGACGAGTACGCGCATACCGATCCGTCGGTCGGAGCGACCATAAGCGTCCGCCACGGTTCCGCGGCCGGTCGGGGTGAGCCGCCGGCGGTCGGGACCGGTCTCCAGAGCGCGCTTCGCCGCGACCGATCGTTAAAAGTCGTCGGGCGGCAGTCGTTATCGACATGCACGCAGGCGAGTTTGAGCCGGTTCGCGGGGTTCCGGACCTGTACGTCCACGACACCGGGATGTTCGACACCGACGAGTACGGGGCGGTGTACGTGTACGACACCGAGCGACCGATCGTGATCGACACCGGGACGGGGGCGAACCGCGAGCAGCTGTACGAGACGCTCGACGAGGTCGGGATCGGCCGCGAGGAGTTGGCGTGGATCCTCCCCACACACGCCCACCTCGACCACGCGGGCGGGGCGGGCCACCTCGCCCAGCGATACCCGAACGCGGAGGTCGTCGTCCCCGAGAAGGGAGTGCGACACCTCGTCGATCCGGACGCGCTCGTCGCCGGGACGAAGTCCGCGGTGCAAGGCCAGTGGGAGTACTACGACGAGCCCGAGCCGGTCCCCGAAGATCGGATCGCCGGACTCGCGGAGGGGGACCGGATCGACCTCGGCGACCGCGAGCTGGTGGTGTACGAGGCGCCGGGCCACGCCCCGCACCACGCGATCTACCACGAGCCCGACGCCGACGTGGTCTTCACGGCCGACGCGGCCGGGATTTACGTCCCCGCGGTCGACGGGATCGAGCCGACGACGCCCCCGCCGCAGTTCGACCTCGATCAGTGTCTCGCCGACGTCCGGACGATCGAGGAGCTCGACCCCGACTGCCTCTGTTTCGGGCACTTCGGTCCCCGGACGTACGAGCCGGAGCTGGCCGGCGAGATAAAGCGCGCGTACGTCGAGTGGGTGGAGGCGATCCGAGAGAAGCGAGAGGAGCTCGCGGACGACGACGCCGTCATCGAACACTTCGAGGCCGCGAGCCGACACGCGGAGTTCTGGAACCCCGAGCGCGCCCGCGCCAACGCGAGCCTGAACGTCCGGGGCGTTCTCGCGTACCTCGACTACGTCGCGGAGAACGAGGCGGAGTGATCCCCGCGGCTCACCGCCCCCGACGGAAACCTCCTAAACCCCGCGTCGCCTAGCCGTGCCCATAGATGGGTATCTTCGACACGATCCGCGCCGTGCTCGGGACGAGCGCCGAGACGGACGCGACCCGCGAGGCCGACCCCGAGGACCTCTTCGGGATGTCGACCGCGTACATGACGATGGAGGCCGACCTCGGCTACGACCACTGCGGGGAGGCCGCCCTGTGCTTCTCCGGCGTCGACAGCACCCGGTTCGACGACGCGGTCGAGACCGTCGAGGCCATCCTCGAGGCCGGTGAGATCGACACCGGCACCGGCTTCCACCGACACGAGGACGACCACGGCTACCAGTGGTTCGTGCTGGAGGACGACGACCCCGAAGACCTGGTGACGAGCATCCACTTCGCGGCCGACCAGTTCATCGAGGAGGGGTTCGGCTCTCGCCTGCTCGCGGCCGTCTTCGGCTTCGAGCGCGACGGCGTCGACGCCTACTGGATCTACTCGTTCCGGCGCGGCGCCTACTACCCCTTCTCGCCGAAGGGGACGAGCGACCGGAACCAACAGGTCGAGTTCAAGCTCCAGTCGGTCCTCGACGGAGAGCTCGGGCTCGAAGACGACGAGTCCTACTGGTACCCGCTGTGGCCCGACACGCCGGGGGACCACCCGTGGGAGTGACCCGATGAGCGCGACGGAGACCGACTCTGACCGGCGGTATACCGGGCGTGACGCGACGCGAAAGCGGCTCCTTCGAGCGGTGGCCGCACAGGCCGCTGCGCTGAGCGCCGCCGTCCACCTCCTGTGGGCGTGGCCGCGGCTCGCCGAGCCGGCGGACGCGCGCCCCTACGTGTTCCTGCTCGGCGGGGCGTTCACAGTCGCGATCGCGGCCGCGACGTTGCGGGCAGACGAGTACCGACGACTGTACGCGCTCGGCGCCGGTACCCTCGCCGCGTTCCTCGTCGGCTACGCGGGATGGCACGGTGGCGGGGCCGCGGCGGCGTTAGCGAGCGACCCGCTGGCGATCGTCGGCAAGGGGGCCGAGGTCGTCGGCGTCGCGGCGTTCCTCGGGCTGTACCGGCTCGCGCCGCCGACGAGCGTCGTGGTCGAACGACGGAAGGAGGCCGGGAGTGAGAGCGACACCGTCGGGGGGAGCGACACCGCCGGAGGGAGCGACACCGCCGGAGGGAGCGACACCGCCGGAGGGAGCGACACCGCCGGAGGGAGCGACACCGCCGGAGGAAACGAAACCGTCGGCGAGGACCGAGACGCGGACAGATGAGCGAGACGTACCTGACGGTGGCGGAGTCCGCGACGGCGACGTTCGAGGTGCAGGGATCGGAGTTCCTCGGACACGTCGCACCGGCCGATACGGTGGAGGCGGCCGAGGCGTTCGTCGAGCGCGTCCGGGCCGAGTACGACGACGCGACCCACAACGTGCCGGCGTACCGGGTGCCCGCGGGGAGCGCATCTGCTCGGACGCCCGACGGCGAGGTCATGCTCCGCGAGTACTCCTCGGACGACGGCGAGCCGACCGGATCGGCGGGGAAGCCGGCGCTCAACGTGCTCCAACAGCGCGCGATCCGGAACGTCGTCGCGGTGGTGACGCGGTACTACGGCGGGACGAACCTCGGCGTCGGCGGCCTCGCGCGCGCCTACTCGCGTGCGGTGAAGGACGGGGTCGACGAGGCCGGCGTGATCGAGGAGCGCCCGCACCGACGGCTGGTCGTGGAGACGGAGTACGACGACTCGGGAACCGTCCGCGGGGTGATCGAGTCGGCCGGGGTCGAGTTCGACGCCGACTACGACGAGCGCGTGCGGTTCGCGCTTCGAGTTCCCGTCGCCGAGGTGGAGTCGCTGGTGGAGCGACTCAACAGCGCGACCAGCGGACGGGTCGATATCGACCGGTAGCGCGGCGGGATCGGGCGGCGATGCGGCGGGATGGGCCGATCGCGCGTGTGGATCGGGCGGCGATGCCGCGGAGTCGAGCAGGTATCGGCGCCGCTGCGATCAGGCGAACTTCCTGACGGTCATCTCGAGGGTGTCCAGATCGAGGATGGGAGCGTAGCCGGCGTCGGGGTCGATGTTGACGGACTTCTGGAAATCGGTCTGGGCCTGCCAGCAGCCGGAGTTGACGGCGAGCACGTTGTGGTACTTCCCCCAGCCGAGCTTGTGGACGTGGCCGGTGTGGAACACGTCCGGTACGTCCTCGATGACGAGGTAGTCGCGCTCCTCCGGCGCGACGCGGGTGTGTCCCCCGAACTGCGGTGCGACGTGGCGTTTCTTCAGGAGCTGGTACATCGCCTTGTGCGGCTCGTCGTAGCTCGCCTTCTCCTCGGGGAGTTCCGCGATCACCTCGTCGAGCGAGACGCCGTGGTACATCAGCACGTCGACGCCCTCGACCGTGACGGTCGCCGGGTTCGAGACGATCTGGGCGTCGTGTACGTCCATGATGGAGCGGATCTCGTCGTTGAACCCGGGCTGGGGCTCCGCGAGCCGGACCGCGTCGTGGTTCCCCGGGATCATCACGATCTCGGTGTCCGCCGGCACCCCCTTGAGGTGTTCCGCGAACGCCTCGTACTGGTCGTAGATGTCGACGATCTCCAACTCCTCGTCCTGGTCGGGGTAGACGCCGACGCCCTCGACCATGTCGCCCGCGAGCAGCAGGTACTCGACGGGCTCGGCCTCGGGGGTGTGGAGCCAGTCGGTGAACCGACTCCACGCGTCGGCCATGAACTCGTCGCTGCCGACGTGGACGTCGGAGATCAGCGCGGCCTGCACGTGGCGGTCGGCGGCTCCGGTCCGGTGGGTGCGGGGAACGTCGGGGAAGTGCAGGGAGTCGGCGAACAGGATCCCGGAATCGTCGGCGAGCGTCCCCTCGACGGCGAGACACTCGTCCATCATGATCTCGTCGACGAGGTCGGCGAGCCCCTTGTCTTTCATGATCAGCGCGGGGAACGTTCCGGTCGTGTCCTCCAGCTCGAGGAGCCAGTGGCCGGATTTGGTGGACCGAACGTCGTTGACGAGCCCGATCATCGCGGCGTCGCTCCCGCCGGGCATCTCCGCGATCGCCTCGGCGGGGCGGTGGTTGACGCGACCCCGGAGAACCTTCGAGAGCCGCTCGTAGCGGTCGCGGAACGTGCGGACGAAGTCGGCGTACTCTCCGGTCCCGGTGCTCCGGCCGGTCATGTCGTTGCCGACTTCCAACTCCCGCAGATCGGGACCGTGATGGGGGGCATCGGCGGTGTCAGCAGTGTTGGAGCCCTCGGCGGTGTCAGCAGTGTTGGAGCCCTCGGCGGTGCCGGCGGTATCAGAGCCCTCAGCGGTGGCGTCCGCGTGGTGGCCGGATCCAGATCCGCGGTTCGAAGCGGAGTCAGAGCCGCGGTTCGATGAAGACCCCCCTATTTCTACTGGAGACTGGCCTTTCGGAGACTCAGGAGCCGATTTATCGGTGTTTCGGGTTGGAGACGATTCGTGGGTCGATCGGGAGCCGGAGTCGGGAGATTCGGCGCCGGAGGGTGACGGGTTGGAACCAGTCGGGGCCGGGTCAGTGTCGGAGACGGGACGGTCGGTGGTGACGGTGCGGACGTGGTCGGCGGTGATGCGGAGGGCGTCGTCCGGGGCGTGATCGACGACCGATTCGACGGCGGCGGCGGAGTCGGGCGCGCTCGCCAGGAGGGTTATCGCTTCCCGTTCGGCGTTGTATCCGTGTCTGGCAAGTTCCTTGGCGATCCGGGCGTTCGACTCCAGCGGCACGACATCCGAAACGAGAGCGCGGCTCAAAACGGTTCCGGAGCCCGTCGACTCGCCGGGATCGACCGCGGTCTCGTCGACCGACACCCGGAAGCTTATGACCGGAACCCGTCAAGCCGAACGTAATGGACGAAGGGGACCGGTCGGACGGAGACGGCGAACCCGACCGGGAGACCGGAGCGGCGGACAGAGATGTCGAGAGCGGCGAGTCCATCGATACCGACTCCGCCGACGACGACGAGATGGCCTCCGATGAGGATGTCGTGTCGGATGGCGAGAGCGAGCGAGCTGGAGGGGGCGGGACCGAACCAGATCGACCGGAAGCCGAACCAGATCAACCAGAAACCGAACCAGATCGACCGGAAGCCCAACCGGACCGGCCGGATACGGCATCGGATCGAGGCGTCGGCGCTTCCGACGAGAGCGTTCTGCATCGGTTCCGGCACGACAGGGAGGGGCCGCTGATGTGGATCCGGGAGATGCTCTCCAGCGTCGCCGTCGTGCTCCTGATCGGCCTGATCCTGTTCGGCGTCAGCGGGGTGTGGCCGCCGATGGTCGCGGTCGAGTCCGGAAGCATGGAGCCGAACATGGAGGTCGGCGACCTCGTCTTCGTGACGGAGCCGGGACGACTCGCGCCCGATGCCGCCGACAACGACGTCGGCGTCGTAACCCACGAAGTCGGCGAGACCGCCGACTACCGGACGTTCGGATCGTACGGCTCGGTGGTGATCTACCGGCCACCGGGGCGGACGGCCTCGCCGATCATTCACCGGGCGATGTTTCACGTGGAAGAGGGCGAAAACTGGTACGACCGCGCCGACGGGCGGTACCACAGCGCCGACGACTGCGGCGATCTCAACCACTGCCCCGCACCGCACAGCGGGTTCATCACGCTCGGCGACAACAACGGCCGGTACGATCAGGCGAGCGGTCTCGCCGCCCCGGTTAAACCCGACTGGGTGACCGGGGTCGCGCGGGTCCGCGTGCCGTACCTCGGCTACGTGCGGTTGATCGCGACCGGACAGGCGGAGCCGAGCGACGTGATCGCGACGAGTGTCACGGTCCGGACGGGACCGATCGCTCACAGCGGGGTCGGCGGTGGCGTGCCCGACCGAGACCGCGCCGTTTCTGCCTGGGACAGCACCGTCTCTGCCGGGGACAGCACCGTCTCTGACGTGACCCCCTCCGTTTCAGGTGGAGATGTGACCGCGGCCACGGCGGGTTAAGAGAGAAATCGGAGCGCCAAGCGGAGAAGTAGCGGGATCGAGTGGGTTGTCGACCCGTCCGACTCAGTTGTCGAACCGGGCCTGAACGAACGGCTGTGCGTTCTCGATGTCGCCGAGCCGGGAGTCCGACAGGAGGACGGCCTCGGTCTCCTCGACGGGAACTGACAGCCCCATCTCCTTCGTGCGCCCGTAGCGGCCCTTGGAGACGACGACGGCGTTGACGATCCCGAGCATGTCGAGCTCGCTGATGAGGTCGGTGACGCGGCGCTGGGTGAGCACGTCGGCGTCGATCTCCTCGCAGAGGCGCTTGTAGATGTTGAACACCTCGCCGGTGTTGATGTTGTGGACGCCGTTTTTCTCCAGCAGGATGACGGCGAAGAGGACGATCTTGCTCTGGGTCGGAAGGGTGCGGACGACCTCGACGACGCGGTCGAGCTCGATCTTGTCCTGGGCCTGCCGGACGTGTTTCTCGGCGACGATCTCGGCCTGCGAGCGCTCGGCGAGCTCCCCCGCGGTCCGGAGGAGGTCGAGCGCGCGCCGGGCGTCCCCGTGTTCCTGCGCGGCGAACGCCGCGCAGAGCGGGATCACGTCGTCGGTGAGCGCGTCCTGTTTGAACGCGATGTCGGCGCGGTGCTGGAGGATGTCCCGGAGCTGGTTCGCGTCGTACGGCGGGAAGACGATCTCCTCCTCGCCGAGGCTGGACTTGACGCGGGGGTCGAGGAAGTCGGTGAACTTCAGGTCGTTCGAGATCCCCATGATCGAGATGCGCGAGCGGTTCAGTTCGGAGTTCATCCGGGAGAGGTTATAGAGGGTGTCGTCCCCGCTCTTCTCGACGAGCTTGTCGATCTCGTCGAGCATGATCACGACCACGCGCTCGTGGTAGTCGACGGCCTCGAAGAAAGTCGAATAGACGCGGTCGGTGGGCCACCCCGTCATCGGGACCTCCTCCATCTCGTCGGCGTCGGCCTCGAGCTCCTCGATACGGGCGTCGAGCTCGTCGAGGCTCGCGAACTCGGTGTCTGCGAGGACGGTCGAATCGTCGACGGCAGTGGAGCGGAGCTCGCGACACCGGTCAAGCCGGTCGTCGATGACCGCTTGGTTCTCCTCGATGAAGGTGTTCGCGAGCTGTGCGAGGACGCGGTACTGCGTGTCAGTCACCTCGCAGTTGATGTACTCGACCTCGCAGGGGACGTCGTACTTCTGTGAGGTGGATTCGAGCTCCTGCGAGACGAACTTCGCGGAGGCCGTCTTTCCTGTACCCGTCTTACCGTAGATGAGGATGTTAGAGGGCGTTTCCCCGCGCAGCGCGGAGACGAGGATCGTGGCCATCCGGTTGATCTGATCGTTGCGGTGTGGGAGCTCGTGGGGGGTATAGGACGGGCGGAGGACTTCCTTGTTCTCGAATATCGGCTCTCCGGAGAGCAAGTCATCGAACAGACCCTGGTTTTCGTCATCGTCGTCAAGGACGACGCCGTCGAAGTCAACGTCGGTGGAGGAGCGGTCTCGTCCTCCGCTGCCAACGTCGATGTCGGTCGAAACGTCGTCGACGTCAGTTGAAACATCGTCGACGTCGGTCGAGACGCGATCGGGATCTGTCGAAGCGCCGGTCGCGGGATCCGGTTCAGCGGATTGTGGAGGCGAGTCGACCGACGGTGGAGCATCGAGATCGGCGCCAGTCGCGTCGGTATCGTCGGTTCCGGGCTGATCTCCGGAGATATCGCTGTCGTCCACTGATTCGTCGGCCTTGGATGTGTTCTCTCCTTCGTCCATGGAAACCCCCCTGTTTCAGGTGGAAATTGCCCGCGAAACAACGACAGATGTCGTATACCGGCCTGAAACGACGGTATTCGACCAGAGTTGCGGTCGGATACGTCCAGTTGATGCAGTCGAACCAGATGAAGAGGGGGGACAAAAGTGTTACTCTCTGCACCCGAAACGGACCGCTCAGCCCCAAATTTCGATCAGTTCTGGATTTACCGCGAGATCGACGATGCGATCGCGAGGACGCGAGCGAGCAATGAGATCAAGCTGCGAGATCGAGCTATGAGATCGGTGGGGTATCACCCACCCGTGGAGAGTGGGAGATGCCCAGAACGATGGACGGCCGGGACGGTGGACAGCAGCACGGTGGACGATCGGAGCTGTGGACGGCAGCACGGGAAAGATCGAAACCGAAGACGCCAGAAGGACCGGTGGTGAGTTCAGCTGGACAAGAAATAGGGGCCGGTCTCCGGAGAGAATCGTGTCAAGCGACGACCGAGACGCGCGCTTGCCGCTGTTTCGAAGTAGCTAGAACTGGCCTCAGTCGGTGGTGAACCGGGTGGGAAAGCCGTCCAGCCGATGTCGCGGGATCGATCAGAGTATCAGCTCACTCGTATATGCCTCATCGCTGGACCGATTATCTCCTTTTATTCTCTTGACCCCCCCACCCCTTCGTTTCGGGTGGAACACGAATTTGGTGGGGGAGGGGGGTGAGGGGGTTGTATATTGTACCGGTGGTTTTATTACAAAATCTGTTCAACAGTACCCTCGACAAACCGTTCTATTTTATTTTGTTGTTTAGTTAGTTGTGTTTAGATCTCTGAAGCGGTGAACGAAACCCGACACGCAATCGTCAACCCCCGATCCACTTCCACACCCCACACCGTCAACAGTCTCCACCCGAAACGAAGGGGTGGGGGAGGGGGAGAAAACGAAATGCGACATGAGAACTCGGTTCGCGACAATAGTTAGCTTGACCCATGCAAGAACCGAACTAAGATGCAGAAACCAGAGCTCCACAGATCCCGGTACAGATACCAGCAGGAATCCAGCAAGAATTCAGCAGGAATCCAGCAAGAATTCAGCAGGAATCCAGCAGGGATACAGCAGGGATACGGCAGAGATCTAGCAGAGATCTAACAGAAATATAGACGAAATCCATGCACAACCCTCAGACGCGATCCTTCAGCGCTTCTTCCGGGTCGCTTTCTACTGTGTATCTGTAACGAGGCCCTTGTCAGTGAGCCTCTCGCAGGCAAAAAGTTGATAATTCATATAAATAGTTTGCAACGAACAAAGCGATATCGGGGGTATCACCAACTGCACGACCCGAATATTGGCAAATCGGCTGTGTCTGACGCAGTTCTTAAGTGAGAGGGGCGTGGATTCTATCGTAATTCCCCGAACACACCCTAAATACGCGGCACCGGGCGTTACCACACCGCACAGAGTGTCTGGGAGAGAACACAGGACTGGAGGTCAGGATGGGACTGCTCACGAATCTTAAAGACAGCATATCACGGGTCACTGACGGGCTGTTTGCGGCCGATGAACCCAAGCGGATCGGGATCTACGGACCGCCGAACGCCGGAAAGACGACCCTCGCAAATCGGATCGCACGCGACTGGACGGGTGACGCCGTCGGGCCGGAGAGCCATATTCCACACGAAACCCGCCGGGCCCGCCGGAAAGAGAACGTGGAGATCGAGCGCAACGGGCGCAAGGTCACTATCGACATCGTCGACACGCCGGGCGTGACGACGAAGGTCGACTACAAGGAGTTCCTCGACCACGACATGGAGAAAGACGACGCCGTTCGCCGGTCGCGCGAGGCGACCGAGGGCGTCGCGGAGGCGATGCACTGGCTCCGCGAGGACGTCGACGGCGTCATCTACGTGCTCGACTCCACGACCGATCCGTTCACGCAGGTGAACACGATGCTCATCGGGATTATCGAGTCACAGGACCTTCCCGCGCTCATCCTCGCGAACAAGACGGATCTCCCGGGCTCGGACGTCCAGCAGATCGCGAACGCCTTCCCGCAACACGAGACGATCCCGCTGTCCGCGCTGGAGGGTGAGAACATGGACGAAGTGTACACGAAGATCGCGGAGTACTTCGGATAATGCCGGGCCCAACCCCAGACGTCGACGACGACGCCCCCGCGGACGACTCCGACGACGGGGTCCGGATCGACATGATCAGCGGGGCTCGGATGGACGGGCTCACCGGAATGGAGAAAATCCGGCTCATCCTCGATGGGGTCCGTGACGGGAACATCGTCATCCTCGAAGAGGGGCTCTCTCCGGACGAGGAGTCGAAGCTCATCGAGGTGACGATGACCGAGATCAGTCCCGACGACTTCACCGGCATCGAGATAGAGACGTACCCGAAGGCGGAGGCGGGCGATCAGAGCTTCCTCGACAAACTGATGGGCCGCAAGTCGGCACAGAAGCTCACCGTCATCGGACCGGCCAACCAGATCGAGACCCTCCACAAAGACGAGAACCTCATCAGCACGCTCGTCTCCCGCAAATAAATGCCACACCAGTGTACCACCTGCGGTCGGACGTTCCCCGATGGCTCCAAGGAGATGCTCTCCGGGTGCCCGGACTGCGGCGGGAACAAGTTCCAGTTCAAGCCGGCGAGCGAGACGGCCGACGAGCAGTCCTCGTCCGGCGATCAGCCATCGGGCGCCGACCGCCAGCCGTCCGCTCCGGACGCGTCGTCATCTTCCGCCGCCGACCAATCACCCACCCCGGACAGTCCGTCCTCCACCCCAGACAGCCAATCACCTCCCGCAGACAGCCACCCCGCCACTGACAGCCGATCCCCAGCCGCCGACGCGAACCAGTCGGACTCGGAGCACGTCCGCGAACGAACCCACGAAGACGTGGCGCAGGCGAGTGCGCGCTCGGATGTCGTCTCGCCCGATGAGCTCGATCGGGCGAGCCAGGATGTCGAATCCGATTCGCCCTCCGCCGGCCCCGATCCGGACGCGCCGACCGATTCGGAGGGCCCACGGCCCGACATCGACGACTTGCGCGACGAGCTCAACGAGCAGTTCGAGAGCATCCGGATCGTGAGCCCCGGGAAGTACGAGCTCAACCTGATGGAGCTGTACGACCGCCAAGAGTACATCATCTCGCTCCAGGAAGACGGTCGATACGTCATCGAGATGCCGGACGCGTGGGGCATCTCCGACGAGTAGCGCTCAGCTCTCCAGCGGCTCGTCCTCGCTCCCTCTCCCGTAACTCGTTCCACATCTGTTCCGCATTTGTTCCACGTTTGTTCCGCGTTCGTTCCACGTTTGTTCCCCATTCGTTCCGCGTTCGTTTCGCGTTCACTCCGAGCTTGTTAGCAACCCTGCCTGCCTTCTCTCGGTTCATCGATCAGTCGATCGAAATTTGCCGATCAACACCCCGATTCGCGATCGATCATCATCGTCTGGCGACCCTTGTCGAAGAAGACACAGTTATGCGGCTTCCTCCGCTACGGGCGCCCATGTCTATCGATCACACTCTCAGTGGAGTGTCTCGGTCGCGTTCTCTCACGGGGCAGTCACACCAGACCACTCGGTCGATTCGATCGACTCGGTCAATTCGGTCGGCTGAACCGGCCGGTAGCGAGCGATCGGCCGATAGCGAGGTGGCCGTATGCGCGTAGTCGCCAAATTCGGCGGAACGAGCCTCGGAAGCGGCGACCGGATCGAGCGCGCGGCGGACTCGGTCGCGAACGCCGTTGCGGCGGGCCACGAGATCGCGGTCGTCGCGAGCGCGATGGGGTCGACGACCGACGACCTCCTCGACGACATCACCTTCGAGACGGACGACGCAGACCGCGCCGAGATCGTCTCGATGGGCGAGCGCACCAGCGTCCGCATGCTGAAGGCCGCGCTCTCTGTTCGCGACGTCGACGCCGTCTTCCTCGAACCCGGCCATCCGGACTGGCCCGTCATCACGAACGAGCTCGGCGAGGTCGACGTCGAGGAAACGAAGAAGCGCGCCCGGGAGATCGCCGCGGAGATGGACGGCGTCGTCCCCATCATCACCGGTTTCCTGGCGGAGGACCACGAGGGGAACGTCACCACGCTCGGGCGCGGCGGGTCCGACACCACCGCGGTCATGCTCGGCAACTACATGGACGCCGACGAGGTCGTGATCGTCACCGACGTGGAGGGGGTCATGACCGGCGACCCGCGCGTGGTCGAAGGGGCGCGCAACGTCGGGCGGATCACCGTCGACGAGCTCCGGAACCTCTCGTTCCGCGGCGCCGAGGTCGTCGCCCCGTCGGCACTCTCGTACAAGGACGAGGAGCTCGCCGTGAGGGTTGTCCACTACCAGCACGGTGATCTGCTCAGGGGCGGGACCCGGATCGAAGGCGAGTTCGAGAGCCTGATCGACATGCGCGAGGAGCCGCTCGCGTGTCTCACCATCGCCGGCCGCGCGATCCGGAACCGCTCGGGGATCCTCTCGCAGCTCGCGAACGCGCTCCGCGAGGAGGCGATCAACATCGACGCGGTCGCGTCCGGGATGGACTCGGTCACCTTCTACGTCGACGTCGACGTGGCCGAGACGGCGGAGGCGCTGCTCCACGAGACGGTCGTCGACGACGAGACGCTCTCTTCGGTGACCGTCGCCGACCCGATCGCGGTCATCCGCGTGACCGGCGGCGAACTCCCCAACCAGTCCGGCGTCATACAGGAGATAATCGCTCCCCTCGCCGAAGACGGGATCAACATCATCGACCTGATCACGAGCGCGACCTCGGTCGCGGTGTTCGTCGACTGGGACGACCGCGAGGACGCACTCGAAATCGTTCAGGGTCGGTTCGACTGACGGGGACCGATTCGGCTGACGGAGAGCTGATTCGGCTGACGGAGAGCTGATTCGGCTGCCGGGGACCGATTCGGCTGACGGCGAGTCGGATCGACTATCTGGTTCTTTGCATCGCCTCGCTGTGCTTATCGATCCAAATCGGCCGAATCGATCACGTATCGGGTCGTCAGCCGCCCCTCAAACCGCGGCCCCGGTCCGGCGGACTCGAACCCGGCCTCCTCGAGAATCTCTCCGGTTCGTTCGTCGTCGGGGACGACGGCTTCGACTCCCATCTCTTCCCGTCGAGCGAACCGACGCGGCTCCTCGAACAGCCGCCGAATCGCCTCCTCGTCGCCGTCGAAGTCGGTCACGTGTACGGTCTCGCCCCGCGCGTCGAACGCGACGAATCCGGTGACGGTCGAATCCTCGGTGTCATCGGCCACCTCTTCCCTCTCTGTGCCCCTCTCATCGCCACTGTCACCGCTCTCTCCGTTCCCCACTATGGCGACCCGAACCGATCGGTCGTGGATCATGTCTTTCACGACCCCTCGCGGCAGATCCGCCGCCGTCGCCAGCGCTTCGGCGTCCGACTCAAGCGCGTCACGGATTCGCATACTACGGTTACCCGGCGTTTAGGTATAAAACCGGTGTCGGTGACGCGGTGTCGATGACGCGGTGTCAGTGACGCACTGTCAGCAACACGGCATCCACTCGGCGCCTCCCACCGCGTCTGGCTCACGGTTTCACCGACCGATCTGGACCAAGATCTCGCCGAAGAATATACATTTAAACGAGCGGCGGACGCAGAGACTCCCATGAGCAAATCCACCCAGATCGTCGTCGGTACGATCGGCGTTTCGGCCGCCCTTTCGGTCCTCATCATCCTCTCGTACGTCTTGGCTTGATGTTCTCGACGCGTCCGCTCGACGACGACCTCGACGCGGTTCGCGGGAGTCACGCCCCGGGATCCCCGGTGCTCGACGTCGGCGCGGACTTCGAGACGCTCCCCCCGGCCTCGGCGGAGGACCTCGGGCTGTTCGTCGACGGGCTCTCGCCCGCGTCGTTTCCGGTCGACTGGCTCCCGAACGAGACGCCCGACCTGCTCCGCAAGTACGCCGGCCCGACGTTCACGGTCGGGCTCCCGGGAGACGGAACCGTCGTTCGAACGACCCAAACCGACCCGCCGGCCGTGCTCGTCAAGCACCGAGCCGAGGGGACGCCGGACGACTTCCTCGCGTTCCTGATCGCCGACCGGCTGGTCCAGATCGGCGTCGAGCCGGTACCGGGATCGCTGCCCGAGGCGGTGCCGGACGCTACTCTTCCCGAGAGCTTCCTCCCGTTCTTCGGCGAGCGCTACTCCGACCTCGACGCCGCGATCCGACGCCCGGACCCGGATACGGGCGCTTCGACGACCGGGTTGGGCCCGAGCGACGTCTTTCAGATCGCGACCGCGCTGTTCGACGCGTGGGTCGGGCTGTACACCCGCGACACCTTCGCGTCGTGGGAGGGGACCCACCCACGGCTGTTCGGTGCGTGGATCGACGCCGGCGACAGCCTCGAAGGGCGCCTCGGCGAGCTCGCGGGCGAGGTCGCTCGGGGGGAGACGGAGTTCGCGAGCGCGACCGAGTACGCCTGTTCGGCGGTCCGCCACGGCCTCGATCTGCCCGCGCCGTTCGCGGCGCTCGACACCGCGGCGTACCGGGACCGCGGCGCCCCCTACGCGGTGGCGTGGGCGGAGAAGACGGTGGCGTCGATGGTCGAGGCCGCGGAGTAGCGGAGGCGACCGACCGTCTCGACGAAACGATCTGTTCCGTTTAAACCCCCCCTCGGCGTCAGTTCACGTCGACGGTCACGTTCCCCTCGCTGTCGAGTTCGATGACCCCCTCGAACAGCTCCCGGAACCGGTCCAGCGTCGCGACCTCGTGGACCTCCTCCGAGAGGTGGAAGATGCCGACCGCGTCGTGTTGATCGAGGAGATCGAGGATGTCCGCGGCGGCCTCGTACACCGCGTCGTCGTCGGCGTAGTACGCCATTTCGGTAAGCGAGTCCACGGAGACGCGACGCTTCCCCTCGTGCTCGGTGAGGAACCGCTCTACCCGGTCGACGACGCCGTCGAGGTCGTCCGGCGCGGAGACGTAGTACACGTCGTCGGAGGTGCGCCGGGAGTACCCGCGCTCGACGGAGAGCGTGTCGAGGATGGTCGCTTTCGTCTCGTCGACGTCGTAGTACTCCAACTTCTGCTCGACTTCGCGCGCGGTCGTCCGCGTGGAGACGACGAGGAAGGCGTCCGTGTCAGTTTTCAGAAAATCGGTGTCGATCCGGTCCGTCTCGCCGATGCTCGGGTGAACGAGCAGAAGCCCGGTTCCACCGGGGATCGTTTCCGGCCCGTTCTCGATGGCGAGCGAGTAGTCCATGGGATCTGAAACCCCCCCGACCGACTTAACGATGCGGGCCACGATGGTCGGTGTCCCCGACGACGCTCCTCGTCGCTCGCTTTCCCGTCCACCCGTTCCCGTCCACCCGTTCCCGTCCGGTTTTTTCACCGTCGGCGTCGTGGACACTCTCGATGCCCGGTCACGACACCGCCCGCGACGTCTACCGGCAGGCGCTCCCGGTGATCCTCGTCAGCCTCGTCGCGGGGCTGTTCTCCGGGACGATCCTCGGATCGGAGACGATGCGGGCCGGCATCTCGGAGGTCCCCGGGCTCCTCCTGTTGCTCCCGGCGTTCCTCGCCACCCGTGGCGGGGTCTACGGCTCGCTCGGTGCGCGGCTCTCGACCGGGCTCCACCAGGGGCTCATCGAGCCGCGCTTCCGGCTGGACCGCCGGCTCACCAACGCGATCATCGCCTCGTTCATCAACGGGATGACCGTCTCCGTGTTCATCGCGGTGATCACGTTCCTCTGGCTGCGGCTCTTCGGGAACGCCGGGAACCTCCTCGAACTGGTCGGGATCATGGTCGTCGCCGGATTCCTCTCCGCGGTGCTCATGATCTCGGCGCTCATCGCCGTCATCTTCGTCGGCTACCGGCGCGGGCTCGACCCCGACAACGTGATCGGCCCGGTGGTCACCACCCTCGGCGACGTGTTCGGGATCTTCTTCCTCCTCGTCGGGATCTACGTCGTGGGGGCCGTCGTATGAGCGTCGCGGGTGGCTATCGTCTGAACGCCGTGGAGGTGGCACCGTGAGTTCGGACGACACCGGTGCGGGCTCCGACCGCACGTACGCCGACGAGTGGTCGATCCGCCGGATCGTCAGGACGATGATCCCGCTGCTGGCGGCGCTGTCGGTGCTCCAGCTCGTCTCGGGCACGATCCTCGAAACGTACGAGGAGACGCTCGTACGGAACCCCGCGCTCCTCGTGTTGGTCCCGGTCCAGATCGGGACCGCGGGCAACCTCGCGTCGATCACCTGCTCGCGGCTCACCACCCAACTCTACCTCGGGACGTACGAGCTCCACCCGTCGAACCCGGACCTCCGCGCCAACGTCGGCGCCGTGTTCGCGCTCGCGGGCACCGTCTTCGGTGTGGTCGGCGTCGCCGCGTGGGGGATCGGCGTCGCGCTCGGCGGGACCCTCGGCCTCGGGCGCGTGCTGCTGGTCTCGCTCGTCTCGGGGATGCTCCTCGCCGTTCTCGTCGTCGTCGCGAGCGTCGCCGCGGTCGAGATCTCGTACCGCGTCGGCCTCAATCCCGACGACACGACGATCCCCGTCGTCACCAACCTCTGTGACGTCGCCGGCGTGCTCATCCTCTTCGCGGTCGTCTCGCTGGTCGTCTGACCGCCGAGTGCATCAAAGCCGGCCTCGCCCCGCCTCAGAACACGCTGTCGGCGGTCGCGGCGCCGACTACGCTGAACACCGCTCCGACCGTGATCGCCTTCAGCGTCGTCGCCCAGAGCTCGACGCCGACCACGCCCTGATCGACGAGGAAGGTCGCGGGCGCGTCGAACAGCAGCGCGAGGACTCCGACGGAGCCGAACGCGACGATCATCAGCGAGACGAACCGAACGGGGATCCCGGCGACTTCCCGCTCGTCGTCCGGGTCGCGGTCGGTGTCGGCCCGATAGAGCGCCGCGTAACCGATCAGCCCGACGACGGCGGCGGTCAGCGCCGCCTGCAGCCAACTCATCCCCGCGGCCAGCTCCCACACCTCCGCGGTGACGACGAACGGCCCCGCGAGCAGAAACCCGCCGACCGCCTGCTGTGCGGAGTCCGCGATCCGGAACTTCGGTCGACGGAGGCTCCGCGGCCGTTTCATACTCCCTCAAGCGGCACCGGGTGATAAAACGGCGACGCTTTTCACATCCCCGCCCGTTCGCCAGCGTATGAGCGTTCGCGAGGAGTTCGACGAGTGGGCGGCGGCGGGGAAAGACCGCGGCATGGAGGACCGACACTGGCACACCGCCAAGCACGTCCTCGCGCGGATGCCCGTCGAGGACGGCGACGCCGTCCTCGATCTGGGGACCGGCTCGGGATACGCGCTCCGGGCACTCCGCGAGCGGGGGATCGGGCGGGCGTACGGCCTCGACGGCGCGCCGGAGATGGCGCGCAACGCACGGAGCTACACCGACGACGACGCGGTCGGCTTCCTCGTCGGCGACTTCGACGCGCTCCCCTTCGCCGACGACTCGCTCGACCACGTCTTCTCGATGGAGGCGTTCTACTACGCGGCCGATCCGCACAACACCCTCCGCGAGATCCGGCGCGTGCTGAAGCCCGGCGGCACCTTCTACTGCGCGGTCAACTACTTCGCGGAGAGCGAGCAGACCCACGCGTGGCAGGACAACATCGCGGTCGACATGACGCTGTGGAGCCGCGGGGAGTACCGCGACGCGTTCCGGGAGGCTGGCCTGCACGTCGCCGAGCAGGACGCGATCCCCGACCGCGAGATCGAGATCCCTGACGCCGCGGCGTTCCCCACCGACGACTGGGACTCCCGCGAGGCGATGGTGGACCGATACCGGACGTGGGGGACGCTTCTGACCGTCGGCGTCGCTCCCTGAATCGCCTGATTCCGATCCGCTCTCCGTTTCGTCTGGTTTCACACCGCTCTCCGTTCCGTCTGATTCCCTCCGCATCCGGCGATCCCTTTTAAGCGTGCGAGCCGTTCGCACACACGATCACGATGGAACTCCGCTGCGAGGGGTGCGCCGGCTGCTGCGTCGACTGGCGACCGCTCGCGCCCGACGCGGCCGGCTCCGATCGGACGGGGAGCCGTCCGCCGCTCGACGACGCCTACGACCTCGTGCCGCTCACCCGCGACGAGATCGCCGGGTTCCTCGACGACGGCCTCGGCGACGCGTTGGTCCCTCGCCTGTTCGAGCCCGCCGAGGGCGACGACGCGGTCCGGATCGACGGCGTCGACGTCGCGGCCGCCGGCGACCGTCCCGTGTTCGCGGTCGGGCTGCGGAAACCCCCCAAACCGGTCGCGCCGATCGGGACCGACGAGCACCGCTGGCTCGACGCCTGCGTCTTCCTCGACCCGACCACGCTCCAGTGTCGGATCCACGGCGGAGAGCGCTACCCGCGGACCTGCGCGACGTACCCCGCCCACAACCTCGAACTCGACGCCGAGACCGAGTGCGAGCGGGTCGAGGGCGCCGGCGGCGGCGACCGCCTCCTCGACGATGCGGTCCCCGACGACACCCCGCCGCTCCCGTTCGGCCCCCGCGCTGCCGGCGCAACCGTCTTCGCGTACCCCGACCCCGGCGCGCTCGACGGCGTGATCGACCGGCTCCGGGCGGACCGGCTCACGGCCGCCGACCGCGCCCGGTTCGTCGGGGCCGCGGTCGGCTCCAGCCCCGGCTCGTTGGCCATCAATCGCGACCGGATGGCGGAGGCTCGAACTCGCGCCCGCGACGCCGACTCGTGGGCGGGCCGAGCGATCCGCGCGTGGACCGAGCAGGCCGCGGGCGACGGCGACCCCGTCGGGCTCGACCCGGGCGACCGCGAGCGGCTCGTCCGCGAGCTCGAGGACGACGCGGGCGCGCCCGGAACGTCGGGGTGGAGCTGACGCCGCACCCCTCTCGCGTCCACCCTGCTTACCCCTCTCCGCTCACGCCGCGCCCGGCCGCCAGACCCCCTGTTGCCGGTCGAGCCACGCGGTGACGACGACGTGCGGGAGCGTCAGCGCCGCGATCCCGACGAGCGACGCCGCGAGCAGATCGCCCGGCGCGGCGACGCCGGCGGGGACCGCCAACCCCACCCCGACGAGCGCGGCGAACCCGCCGAGCGTGAGCGGGGCCGCGTCCCGAGCGAACCGCGCGAGGGACCGCCGACCGTCGCCTCCCTCGAGCGCGGTCACCGCCTCCGGATCGACGAGGACGAGCCGCCCGATGTGCCGGAGCGCGTGCCACAGCGCGAAGTACACCCCGATCGCGAACACCGGGGCCGCGAGCAGGAACCACGCCCACAACACCGCGACCTCGCCGACGTCTCGGAGCCACCCGCGTCGCGAAGCGCCCCCGCGGACCCGGGCGTACCCCAGCCCGACCGACGAGAGCGTCGCCGCGATCACGACGCCGCCGACCGCCAGCCGCGCCGCCGGAACGAGGAGGGGCTCGACCGCGGCGGCCGCCGCGCCCGGTTCGACGAGGAACAGCCCCACGACCCACTCCGCGACGAGCCGGTACTCGTCCGGGTGAGAGAGGAGGGGAACGCCCATCGGGAGCCCCCCGCGGACGACGAGCGCCAGCCAGCGCTCGGCCGACGTGGGGAGGTGTTCGACCCCCGCGACGGCGAGCGCGGCCACGTCCCCCTGCCCCCAGTGGAGCCACGTGAGCGCGACGAACCCGGCGAACGCGGCGACCGGGGCGACGAAGAACGCGGCGACGACCGCCCCGCCGAGGACCGCGTAGGCGACCGAGACGGCCGCGATCGACCGTCGGAGCGACACTCCCGGCGCCGCCCGCAGCGGCACGAGGTGATCGACCGCCCCGTGGGCCATCCCGACCGCGAGCGTCCCGAGCGCGAACGTCGCGACGCCGAGCTCGACCGGAAACAGGGGGGTCACGGCGCCGATCGGCACCAGCGCGGCGAGCGCCGCCGCCGGGTACAGCGCGAAGAGCCGGTCCGCTCGCGACTCGGCTCTCGCCCGGTCGTCGGCGGCGTGGTCCTCAGTCATCGGTCGCGTCCGGATCGGGGGCCGTCGGGTCGCTCGGGGCCGGACCGGTCGGCTTCTCAACCGACGCCGGTGTCACGCTCCGGCGGTCGTTCCAGTCGGCGACCCACTCGAACAGCACGAGGCCGTTGACGGCCATCACGCCGGCCGAAACGAAGAAGGCCATCTCCTCGATCGGGAGGCCGAGAACGGCGACGCCGGTGGTGAACTCCGGCGCGATGCGCCAGGTTCCCATCTCGATCGCGATCCGGTCGACGACCCAGAAGTACGCCGCCGGCAGCAGGGTCGCGGTGAGCCACGTTCGCGGCGTGCGGGCGAGGTACCCCCCGCCGACCGCCCACTGGAGCGCGAGCACCGGGCCGACCCACGCGATCAGGCCGCCGAGGTAGAGGAGCGACGGGTCGCGGAAGCAGAGCCAGAGCCCGACCGGCACCATCGCGACCCCGACCGCGACCCCCGCGATCCGCGGGGCGTAGGCGAAGTCGCCCTCCCGGAACGTCGGGTCGAACCCGAGGCGGTGGAGCGCGAACGCGACGACGAGCGTCTGGATCGCGAAGTAGAGGTACTCGCCGAGCGGGATCGACAGGGCACGGACGACCACCGCGCCGTCGGCGTACGACCACGCGCCCCGCCGGATCATGTACGCGATCCACGGGGTGGTGTACGCGTACGCGATCGCGACGAGGATCGCGATCCCCGCGGCCGCGCGTCGGCGACGCCGCTCGTCGTACCGCGGCGCGAGGTGCCACAGCGCCGCCAGCACCGGGAGACTGAAGACAAGATGGAACTGCAGGTACGTCGGCGTGGGGATCATCGACCCACCCGATCGAAGACGGCCATACCCGGTGGATTCGACTCTGACGGCATGAAGGGACCGGCCAAATTATCGCGACCGGATCCACGGCGACCGATCACAGCGTCGACCAGATCCACGCCGACCGGCTCCCGATCGTCTCGCCCGGCTCCGACACGGCTCGGCCCGGTGCCCAGCTGTCCGTCGCCTACTCTGCGGGGAGCACGTCGTACCCCTCGAACACCTTCCCGAGCCGGAACATCGAGGCGACGACGGCGTCGCACACCGGTCTGACTGCGTCCTTGGGGACGAACCCGATCGCGGCCCCCGCGACCTCCAGCATCGGGAGGTCGTTCGCGCCGTCGCCGACCGCGACCGTCTCGGCCATCGGCACCCCGAGGTCGTCGGCCAGCGCCGCGAGCGCATCGTCTTTCGTCCCCTCGATGAGCGGCCCCTCGGCCGCCCCGGTGAGCTTCCCGCCCTCCATCGGGAGGCGGTTCGCGACGATCGTGTCGGCCTCGACGCCCTGTTTCGCGAGCGCGCGCTCGACCCCCCGCTCGAACCCGCCCGTGAGCACGGCGACGTGGTGCCCCTCGGCCTGCAGCCGCTCGATGAGCGCCCCGGCGCCCGGGCGGAGCGCGACCTCGTCGAACGCGGCGTCGACCAGCTCTTCGTCGAGCCCGCTGAGCAGTTCCGCGCGCTGATAGAGACTCTCTGCGTAGCTGAGTTCGTCGTTCATCGCCCGCTCCGTGATCTCGGCCACCTCGTCGGCGGCGCCCGCGCGCCGCGCGAGGAGGACCGTCATCTCGGAGTCAGAGAGCGTGCCGTCGAAGTCGAACGCGATGAGGCTCATACCCCTCGTTCGGCGCGGAGCCGTTTTTAAGCACGCGATCGCGCAACGATGGCGCGTCCTCGGTGGTCTTTTTCCCGCTCCCGGTCGTCGCCTCCGGTATGGACCGACCAGACGTGGCCCGCGGCGACGTCGATGTCGACGATCTCCTGAAGGTGATCCTCGTGCTCGCGATCGCGTGGCTTCTCTTGGAGATCGTTGACACGGTACTCGATCTGACGTTCGCGCTGTTGGACGCCATCCCGCCGCTCCTCGCGATCGCGATCGTCGTGCTGATCGCCTTACGGCTCACCGATCGGATCTGAGGCGTGTTCAGCCTGAACGTTCCGCTCCCGCCCGCGATCGACCGAATCACGACGGATCTCCAGTCGAAACTCTCGGGGTTCGATCGGGTGCGCGAGCGGCACACGCTCGTCTGCAAGCGGTTCGGCGTCGATGACGTACCCGACCGCGTCGCGAACGCCGACGCCTCGACCGCCGCCTCGGCCGATCCCACCAGCCGCAACCCCTCTCCGCCCAGACCAGACGCCCTCGACGCCCTGCGAGCAGATCTCGCCCCGCTCCTCGCGGGCACCGATCCCTTCCCCGTCGCCGTGACCGGGATCGGCGTCTTCGACGCGCCCGCGTCGGGGTCCGGTCCGGTGATCTATCTGGCCGTCGAGAGCGACGCGCTCGTTCGGATCCACCGCCGCCTCTGCGCCGCCTACGGCGCGGTCGACGGGATCGAGGGCGACGACTTCGACCCCCACGTTACCGTGGCTCGCGGTGGCAATCCGCATTCGGGTGTCGTCGCCGACCTCGTCGCCGCCGAGTTCGAACCGATCCGCTGGCGCGTCCACGCGCTCGACCTGTACGATCCCGAGTTTCGCGAGGTCGCCGCGACTATCGACTTATAAATCGCCGTCTCTGTTGAAACCTTTCGGAAGTGACACATTCTAACTGCCTGTGGTCAGTACAGGGAACTTATCTACCGTGAGATTTACTTAAAACAAGCGCTGAATCCGGATGGATGTCCCTCCAGAAAGCAGTCCTCATCGAGGTGTTTGCGGTACTCCTGACCGTACACCGAGGGATTGCGATGCTCTCCCCTGATATGTATGCCTCACCTGGTTCACTCCATCTCGGACTCCTCATCGGTCTTGTTGGTCTGATATACGGTCTTGCTGGAGAGGCGATCGAGAATGCGCCCCAAGGCGAGTGATCCGCATCGCTCAGCGACCGGCTGTTTCAGACAACACTGCGTCTGAAGAATAGGGGTTCAACAGAGCCAACTGCATGTTAATCGATCGGCGGTGAACACGTCCAAAGCCCCAGTCGTGAGGCGTACTCACGCTCGCTGTGCTCCTCACTCGCTCGCTTTCGCTCCCTCGTTGCGGTGTCGCCGTCGGCGGTCACTCTCGCTTACCGTTCCCGTTATCGCCGCCGCTCCCCTCCGCCTCGTCGGGTCCCTCGATCGCGTGGTGGGGGCCAACCGGCCCGTGCGTCGGGCAGACGCCGGCGATGGGGGTCGCGTTGAGACAGCAGGCGCGCTGTCGGCTCGCGATGGCGCCGCGCGAGAGGGGCTCGCCGCAGCGCCGGCAGTACGAGTCGGCGTCGCCCGCCATCCCGGTCAGCGCTCGCGGATTCGCATCGGCACCGGGTGGTCGGGGTGCATCGTCAGCGAGCCGCGCAGCGCGAGGTCGGGACCCTCGTACGCCAGGTCGTACTGCGAGCAGACCTCGGCCAGGATGAGTTTGGCCTCCAGCAGGGAGAACGCCTTCCCGATGCAGTGGCGCGGGCCGCCCCCGAACGGGAAGTAGGCGAAGCGGGGGCGCTGGCTCCGGCGCTTCGGCTTCCACCGGCTCGGATCGAACGCCTCCGGGTCGTCGTACCAGCGCGGCGAGCGGTGGACCACCCACTGCGACAGCATGAGCGCGGAGCCCTCGGGGATCCGATACCCCCCCAGTTTCACGTCGAGCTTCGGCTCGCGGAAGAGGGTGTACACCGGCGGATACAGCCGCATCGCCTCGTTGAGGACGCGCTCGGTGAACGCCATGTCGCGGGCGTCGGCGGCGGTCGGGGGACCGTCGGCGGTCGCCGCCGCGGCCTCGGCCGCCACGCGCTCGCGGGCCTCGGGATGGTTCGAGAGCAGGTAGAACGTGTACGTCAGCGTGAGCGCGGTCGTGTCGTGGCCCGCCAGCAGCATCGTCACCAGCTCGTCGCGGAGGTTCTCGTCGGTCTGCTCGCCCCGGTCGCGGGCGCGCAGCAGGACGGAGAGCAGGTCCATCGGCAGGTCGCCGTCGCCGTCGCCGGCGGGGCCGCGCACCGCGACGCCCTCCGGGCCGGCGGGGTCGACGCCGGGGTCGCGCTCGGTCCCCCGACGCCGGTCGACGATGCCGTCGATCACGGATTCGAGGGTGTCGATCGCGGCGTCGAACTCCCGGTTCTCGCGGGTCGGCACCCAGTCGGGAATCAGGAAGCGGCGCGGATCGGGCTCGAACCGGGCCCCGAGCGGCTCCAGCTTCTCCTGGACCGTCTTCACCTCCTCGTCGGTGATGTCGGCGCCGAACATCGCCGAGACGATGATCTTGACGGTGAGGCGCGCGACCTCCAGCTGGATGTCGACGACGTCGCCGTCGCTCCAGTCCGCGAGCTGGGACTCGGTGTGGTCGACCATCGTCCCGTCGAGCGCCCCGATCCGACGGTTGTGGAACGAGGGGTTCGCCAGCTTCCGCTGGCGCTGCCACGTCTCCCCCTCACTCATGAGGAGGCCGTCCCCGAGCAGGGTGTCCATGGCGTCGTCGCCGAACTGCGGCTTCCGGTAGCGGTCGGCGTCGGCGACGAGGACGCGCTCCACGTCGGCGGGGTTCGTCAGGAGGTAGGTCTCGCGCGGACCGAGGTCGAATCTGATCACGTCGCCGTAGCTGTCGGCGCAGGCGCGCATGAACGAAAACGGGTCGTCGGCGAACTGGCGACCGTTGCCGAAGAGGGGATCACCGATGGGTCCGGGCGGCGTGACGGACATACGAAAAACAGGGTCTCGGTGAGGTTAAACGTTCGGCAGCGGGGAGCGACGCCGCTCGTTCCGGCCGTCTCTCGGCGCCGTTGGACACCCCGATCGAACCGGCACCATCGACACGATCGGCGACTGCGCGAACCGCCAACGGCGACCGGTCGGTTGCCCCCCGATCGCTCTCACGACAGCTCGCGCAGGTCCATGAACGCGCTCATCATGGCCGATTCGGCCTTCCGGAGGTGTTCCGAGGCGGTGCTCGGGGAGGCGTCGATCCGGTCGGCGACGTCCTCGACGGTCGCGGCCCGCGGGGACTCGTAATACCCGCACTCGACGGCGGCCGCGACCGCGTCGAACTGTCGGTCGGTGAGGCCCGGGTCGAAGAGGTCCTGTCGCCAGTCGTACTCGCCGATCCGGAGAACGGTGGTCTCGATCCGCTCCGGGAGCTCCGCGAGCGCGTCGCGCAGCGCTCCGCCGTTCCCGATGATCGTCAGACGAGCGATCCCGTTCGGACGGAAATCGATCGGCGGAACGACGACGACGCCCGTCCGCTGGAGCGGGCCGAACATCGCCTCGTCGATGTCGTCGCGTCGCTGCGTGAGGAAGACGTAGTATCCCGTCTCGTCGATCTGCGTGACTTCGAACGCTCGGATCCGGTCGACCGCTCGGAGCGCGTCGGTGTACACGTCGATGTCTCCCTCCACGTAGAACAGGAACGTGTCGCGCGGCTCGTTGAGGATCGTTCCGTGGAGAAGTACGTCCCGGTCCACCGCGTCCGACTCGTCGATGAGCCGGTGTATCGGATGGAGCAGGTCCGACGGAAACCGAAGTTCGACTCGGAGGTACTTCACGTCGCCCACTGCCGGCGTCGCGGCTTATAAATACCCGTCTTGATCCGGCAGAAGCGTCGGGTCGTCCGGTCGCGTTCTCCCACGTATGTCGACCGACGCGCGGATCGAACAGGCGGGTGCCGACGCGGAGGCGGACCCGTTTTCTTCGATCGCAGAGCTGATCACGGCACGCGAGACCCATCTCAACGCTCCCGCAGCCCGGATTCGCCCGGACACGGTCCAAGAGGCGCTCTCGACGCTGAAACGGGAGGCCGGATACGATCACCTCGCCTGTGTCACCGCTCAGGAGTACGAGAACCGCTACGAGTCGATCTACCACCTGCGCTCCTTCGACGATCCGACCCGCGAGGTCAGCGTCGTCGTTCCCGCCGACAAGAACAGCCCGGTCTCGGAGTCGGCCGAGCCGGTGTTCCGCACGGCGGACTGGCACGAGCGGGAGGCGTACGACCTGATCGGCATCGAGTACGACGATCATCCCGACCTGCGCCGGATCCTGCTGCCCGAGACGTGGCAGGGCCACCCGCTCTCGATGGACTACGAGAAGGACGGACCGCAGATCGTCACGCTCTCCGAAAACGAGCCCATCGAACCGGGCTCGTCCGCGGAGACCGGGAGCGACACGATGCTGCTCAACATCGGGCCGCACCACCCGGCGACCCACGGCGTGCTCCACCTACAGGTCACGCTCGACGGCGAGGACGTGGTCGGCGTCGAGCCCGACATCGGCTACATCCACCGGTGCGAGGAGCAGATGGCTCAGTCGGGGACGTATCGGCACCAGATCATGCCGTATCCCGACCGCTGGGACTGGGGCGGCGCCGGTCTGCTCAACGAGTGGGCGTACGCCCGCGCGGCCGAGGACCTCGCCGACATCGAGATACCCGAGTACGCGCAGGTGATCCGCACCATGTCCGCGGAGTTCAGCCGGATCCTCGCGCACATGCTGGCGCTGGGGGCGTACGCGCTCGACGTGATCGGCGACTTCACGGCGACGTTCATGTACGCCATCAACGAGCGCGAGCGCGTCCAAGACATCGTAGAGGAGCTGACGGGGCAGCGGCTGATGTTCAACTACTTCCGCCTCGGCGGGGTCGTCTGGGACCTCCCCGAGCCCCGCGAGGAGTTCTTCGCGACGATCCGCGAGTACCTCGACGGGCTCCCCCGGCGGCTCGATGAGTACCACGACCTCCTGACTCGGAACGAGATCCTCCAGATGCGGACCGTCGACACGGGCGTCTTGCCGCCGGACGTCGCGAAGGAGTACGGCACGACCGGGCCGGTCCTCCGCGGGTCGGGCGTCGACTACGACCTGCGTCGCGACGACCCGTACGGCTACTACGACGAGCTCGACTGGGACGTGATCACCGAGGACGGCTGCGACAACTTCAGCCGCCTGCTCGTCAGGATGCAGGAGGTCGAGGAGTCCGCGAAGATCATCGAGCAGTGCGTCGACCTGCTCGAGGACTGGCCCGAGGACGAGCGGAACATCCAGGCGAACGTGCCGCGCACGCTGCGCCCGGACGACGACACGGAGATCTACCGCGCCGTCGAGGCCGCCAAGGGCGAGCTCGGCATCTACATCCGCGCGGACGGCACCGACAAACCCGCCCGCTTCAAGATCCGCGGGCCCTCCTTCTCGAACCTCCAGGCGCTCCCCGAGATGGCCACCGGCGAGGCGATACCGGACCTGATCGCCTCGCTGGGGAGCCTCGACACGATCATGGGCGAAGTCGATCGGTGAGCCGATCGGGAGAACGGGGACGCGACGGGAGCCCGAGCCGGACTACCGCCCGTTCCGATTCGCGTCGAGCCGCTCGACGCGGGTGATCAGCTCGTCGACGGCGACCTCCTGGTCGTCGGTGGCGTCGACGATGCGGTCGGTCGCCGCCTCGGTGCGGTCGGAGCGCTCCCGGACCGCCTCCAGCGACGAGGTGAGCTCCTCCACGGTGGCGGCCTGATCGTCCGTGGTCCGAGCGACCTCGGCGACGCCGGCAGCGGCCTCGTCGACCGCGTCGGCGATCTCCTCGAGGGAGTCGAGCACCGTCTCGATCTCGGTGCCCGCGTCCTCGATCCGGTCGTGCGACCGCTCGACGGCGGTGCTCGTCTCGTCGGACTGGGCCTGCAGCTCCGCGAGGCTCTCCGTGATCTCCTCGGTGTAGCCGCGGGTCTCGTCGGCGAGCTTCTTCACCTCCTCGGCGACGACCGCGAAGCCGTCGCCGCCCTCGCCGGCGCGGGCGGCCTCGATGTTGGCGTTGAGCGCGAGCAGGTTCGTCTGCTCGGCCACGTCGGAGATGACCTCGATGACCTCCTCGATGTCGTCCATCCGCTCCGAGAGCGCGCCGACGCTCTCGACGAGCTCGTCGCCGATATCGACCACGTCCTCGGTCGCCTCGCGGGCGTCCTCGCTGGCGTCGAGCCCCTCGTCGGCGGCCTCGCTGGCCGCGACCGCGGCGGAGTCGACCTGGTCGGCCGTCGCGGCGACCTCCTCCATCCCGGCCGAGAAGGACTGCATCTCGGAGACGCTCTCCTCTAACAGCTCGTTCTGCTCGTCGACGTTCTCGGCGATGTCCGCGGCCGCGGTGCTGGCCTTCTGGACGGTCTGGTCGATCTGGCGCGCCTGCTCGTGGACGCTCTCGGAGAGGCTCTGGAGGTTCTCCGCCATCTGGTTGACGACCTCGATGACGCTCAACAGCTCCTCGTCGAGGATCTCGCACTCCTCGTGACGGTCGGCCCGCGCCTCGAGGTTCCCCTCGCCGATCGTCTCGGCCGTCTCCCGGACCTCGGTGACCAGCGTCTCGGTCGCGTTACGCTGGTTGATGTTCTCCGTCCGGTCGATGACGACCTCGGTGACGCCGAGGAGCTCGTCGCCGTCGTACAGCGGTGTCGCCGTGAACTCGATATGCTTCTCGTCGCCGTGGCGGTCGACCATCGTACTGGTGTCGCGGTAGCGCGTCTGCGCCGAGTCACAGCGCTCGACGCCGTACACCTCGTCGGCGGTCTCCGGGGCGTCGAGCACCTTGTCGGCGAGCGTGTCAGCCCGCCGCCCGTCGGGATAGAACAGCTCGGAGACGTGGCCGTGACCGATCGCGTCCTCGCGGTCGTTTCCGGTGAGCGACGCGATGGACTCGTTCCACTCGGCGACGTTCCCCTCGCCGTCGAGGATGAACGTCGGTACGCCGGTGGAGTTGAACATCTGCTCGAACCCGGCGGCCGCGAGCGTCTCCGCCCGGTTGACGCCGTCCTCCTCGGTGATGTTGTACGCCGACCGCTCGTTCCCACCGGAGTCGGGGCGATCGCCGCCCGACGGTCCCTCGTCGGCGGACCCGTCCACGACGACCCCGCCGTCCGGGACCGACCGCGGGTCCCGATCCCGACCGAACGCTCGTCGGAGCAGCCCTCGAAGTCCTATCATCGTTATGTGCCGCTCCCCAAAGCACCCGCATAAACGGTTCCCCCCGTTACTCACATTTGATAACGGTCCGGTCTGCGAGCCGACAGGATCGATCTCGAGTCCCGAACGCACGCTGTTCGCGGTCGGCTCCGTGGCGCTCGCGGTCTGCTCCCGCCGAAACCGACCCCGCCCGTAGCGTTCAAACGCGCTCGGCGGCTACGACGATCCGATGGACGCCGACGCCGTGCGCGAGCGTGCCGCGGACCTCCCGACCGAGCCCGGCGTGTACCAGTTCCGGGCCGGGGAGACGACGCTGTACGTCGGGAAGGCGGTCGACCTCCGCGCTCGCGTCAGGTCGTACGCCGACCCGCGGTCGGGCCGCATCCGGGGCATGGTCGGGCGCGCCGACCGGATCGAGTTCGCGGTCACCGACACCGAGACGCAGGCGCTCCTGCTGGAGGCGAACCTCATCAAGCGTCTTCGACCGCGGTACAACGTCCGGCTGAAAGACGACAAATCCTACCCGCTGGTCGCGATCACGGACCACCAGATCCCGCGGATCGAGGTGACCCGCGACCCCGAGGAGGGCGCGGTCGCGTACGGCCCCTTCACGAACAAGCGGCGCGTGGACGCGGTCGTGAAGGCGATCCGCGACGAGTACCGCCTCCGCGGCTGTTCCGACCACAAGTACGCGACCCGCGACCGCCCCTGCCTCGACTACGAGATGGGGATCTGCTCCGCGCCCTGCACCGGCGAGATCGACCCCGAGAGCTACGCCGAGGACGTTGCGGCCGCCCGCCGGTTCTTCGAGGGGGAGACGGGGGTCCTCGCCGACCCGCTCCGCCGGCGGATGGAGGCCGCCGCCGAGAACGCCGAGTTCGAACGCGCCGCGAACCTCCGGGACAGGCTCGAAGCGGTCGAGGCGTTCCACGGCGAGGGCGGTGAGGCCGTCAGCGACCACACCGACGACCGCACCGTCGACGTGCTCGCGGCCGCCGTCGAGGGGGACACCGCCCGCGTCGCGCGGCTGCACAGCGAGCGCGGCCAGCTGGTCGACCGGAGCCGCCACCAGCTGGACGCGGCGGCGATGGGTGACGACGCGGCGGCGGACGGCGAGCCGGGCGAAAGCGACCCCGCCGACTCCGACGCCAACACGCCCGCCGCGGTGTTGTCCGCGTTCCTCGCGCAGTACTACGCCGAGCGGGAGTTCCCCGACGCGGTCCTCCTCGCCGAGCGCCCGGCCGACCCGGACGTGATCGACTGGTTGGCGGCCGAAGGGGTCTCGGTCCGCGTCCCCGGCGCGGGCCGGGAGGCGAAGCTCGTCGAACTCGCGCTGAAAAACGCCCGCAAGCGCGGCGGCCGCGAGGACCCGGTCGGGGCGCTCGGCGAGCGGCTCGGCATCGACCGCCCCGCCCGGATCGAGGGGTTCGACGTGAGCCACGCGCAGGGGACCGCGGTGGTCGGCTCCGACGTGTGCTTCGTCGACGGGAGCGCCGAGACGAGCGACTACCGCCGGAAGAAGCTCACCGACCGCAACGACGACTACGCGAACATGCGCGAGCTGGTCCGGTGGCGCGCCGAGCGCGCGGTCGCCGGCGACGACGACCGCCCCGACCCGGACCTCCTCCTGATCGACGGGGGCGAGGGCCAGCTCGGCGCCGCCCGCGACGCGCTCGCGGAGACCGGCTGGGAGGTGCCCGTCGTCGCGCTCGCGAAGGCCGAGGAGCTCGTCGTCACGCCGACCGGCACCCGCCGCTGGCCCGACGACGCCCCCGAACTGCACCTGCTCCAGCGGGTGCGCGACGAGGCGCACCGCTTCGCGGTCTCCTACCACCAGACCGTCCGCGACGAGGTCAAGACGGTCCTCGACGACGTGCCCGGCGTCGGCCCGCAGACCCGGCGTCGGCTCCTGCGCCGGTTCGGCTCCGTCGAGAGCGTCCGCGAGGCCTCCCTCGACGACCTCGTCGACGTCGACGGCGTCGGCGACGCGACCGCGGAGACCCTGCGGGAACGCTTATGAACGAACGCGACCGATCCGTCCCCTAATGCGCGCGTTCTTCGCCGTCGACCTCCCGACCGATATCGCGCCCCGCGTCGCGGAGGCGCAGGCCGCCTTCGAGGACGCCGACGGCCTGCGGTTCGTCGACCCCGAACAGGCGCACGTGACGCTGAAGTTCTTGGGCGAGATCGACGACGGCGACGAGAGCACCGACGACGGCGACGACACCACACCCGCACTCGACGACGTGCTCGTCGCCGGCGAGCGGGCGGTCGAGACCGCCGACGTCGGCCCCTTCGAGTGCGCGGTCGAGGGGTTCGGCGTCTTCCCGAGCCTCGACTACATCTCCGTCGTCTGGGCGGGGGTCGGCGCGGGGAGCGAGGCGCTGACCGCGCTTCACGAGGCCCTCGAAGCGGAGACGACCGCGATCGGCGTCGACCCCGAATCCCACGCGTTCACGCCGCACGTCACGCTCGCTCGGATGAACGACGCCCGCGGGAAGGCGTCGGTGCAGGAGGCCGTCCGCGAGCGCGACCCCGAGATCGGTCGGTTCGAGGTCGGCGCGGTCCGCCTCGTCTCGTCGACGCTGACAAGCGACGGGCCCGCGTACGAGACCGTCGCCTCGTTCGGGCTGTAGGCGTCGACCGCGGCACCCGCGAGGACCGCAATTCTCCCTTTTGATACTCTTGGGGGCACGTTTAATCGCGGTGATCCGCGACGAGTAGATAGATGGTTGACGATTCGCGATCGGACCGGTCCGGCGGTGACCGCCCGCAGGCGTTCGCGCTCCTCGACGAGAGCAACGACGCGGCGACCCGGCTGGAGGGCGTCGAGGCGCTCGGGACGCCGTCGAGCTCGATGGCGGGCAGCGAGCGCCGGATCGCCGATCGACTCCTGCGGGTCGTGCTCACCGACGACGACGCGACGGTCCGCGCCGAAGCGATCGACGCGCTCTACTTCCACGGAGACCGGTACATCGAGGAACTCGTCTCGCGCGTCGCGGCCGCGGTCCGGCGCCGCGACGGCGGTGACGACCCCGAAGCCGTGTTCGCCCGGTGGCTGACGAGCGGCCACGCGGCGTATCGGATGGTCGGCGCGACCGGGCTGGGCGCGGTGGCCGACGCCGAGATGCGCGGCGCCTCGAACGCGGTGGGCGCCACGGCGGCGGCCTCATCAGACGCGACGGACGCACCGAACGCAACGAACCGACTTCGGAACGCGTTCGACGACGACGACGCCCGCGTCCGAGCGCGGGCGGTTCGGTCGTACGCGACCCTCGGAGGCGAGGCGATCGCGCCGGTCCGGTCGCTGTTGCGGGCACCCAACGCGCTCGTCCGGCACGCCGCTGTCGACGCGCTGGTGTCGATCGGCACGCCCGAGGCGACCGACCTGCTGGAAGTCGCGGCCCGCGACGGTAGCGACCGCCTTCGAAAGACCGTCGTCGAGCGGCTCCACGAACTGGACCGCCCCGAGTCGGCGGGGGTCCTGCTCGACGCGCTCCGGGACCCCTCGCTCGCGGTGCGGCGCGCCGCGGCGGCGTCACTGGCGCGGCTCGTCGCGGAGGGCGACGCCGTGCGAGGGCGCGAGGTCCGCGAGCGGCTCGTGGCCGACCACTCGCCCCGGAGCGACGGGGGCGGCGCGGTCGTCCGGCTGTTCCACGAGGTCGCGTCGGGCGACCGGTCGGACCGCGTCACTGCGGCGACCGAACGACACGCGATGTGGCTCTGCTGTGAACTCATCGACGCCGCCGACGGCGACGCCGACCGGCCCACTGTCTCCCGGCTGCTCGACGCGCTCGCGCACGACGACCCGTACGTCGCCGACATCGCGGCCGCCTACCTGCCGCGGCTCGACGCGCCCGACCTCGAACGGGAGGTCCGCGCGCTCGCCGGCGACCCCGAGAGCGACCCGGACGCACGGGAGCGCGCCCGGTCCGTGCTCCGGCGGCTCAAGCGGCAGACGGCGGCGTCGGCCGCGGACCGGTCGATCGACTACGTCTTCGTGCGACGCCCGGCCGATTACACCGAGAAGCAGGAGGAGTAGGCGGTCGTGCAGATGGACGGCGCCGCGGAGCCGTCACCCCCGGCGCACGAACCGACCCTCTTCCGCCGCGATCTTCAGATCGATCTCGTCGTCGAGGAAGTTCAGCACCGTCGAGACGTTCGGGTCCGCGTCGGCGTCGACGTACAGCTGGAGGACGCCCCCGTCGTCGTCCAACCGGGCCGAGAGCATCCGGACGAAGTCGCAGGCGGTCCGGAGGTCGAACGAGCGGACGATCTCGTGGAACACGCTCACCTCCAACGAGATCGCGTCGCCGTCGACCCAGTTGGCGTCGATGATCCGCGACACCGTCTCGCCGAGCTCGTCCGGCCCGAGGCGGGGGTCGAGCTCGACGACCTCGATGGGGATCTCGGAGAAGTCGAGGTCGGGGGCCTTCTCGAACGGGTACGCTTCCGTGCTGACGACGACGGTCCGGCGCGGCCACCCGTGGAGCTCCTCGTGGAGCAGGCGAACGGCGCGCTCCGGGTTCGTCGTCACCGCGATCACCAGGTCGCCGCCCGCGTGGAAATGGGCGCGGAGCGCGTCCGCGTCCTCGCTGTCGACCGGCGCGGCCACTTGGACCGTCCCGTCCCACGAGACCCGGTCGCCGATGTGCACGCCCTCCTCGATCCGGTCGGCGACGTGTTCGTGCAGGTGCGTCTTGAACTCCTCCACCGCGCCATCGGCGTCGTACGCCGTCTTCGTCGTCGCACAGTACGGACAGTTCCACCGCGTTCGGAAGTCAGAACGGGTGACGGCCTCGGGGTGGTGCGCCAGCAGGTGTGAGCCGGTAACCTCGCGGATCGACGCCCGGTCAGGCGCCCACGCGGCGAATCCGCACCGATCGCACCCCCATCGAGTCATCATGTGTGTGAACGTACATCGTCAGATTCCTCCGGACGAATATGTATGTTGTGTTACGAGAAACCGGCGGTCGGATCACTCGACGCCGTCGCTAGCAGCGCTTCTCCCCGGCTCACCGTCCCCTTCGGTCTCGACTCCCTCTGCGATCCCCGGATGTTCGACGCGGACTCGCGTTACCCGCGTCGCGGTCGCGTTCGTGACCGAGAGCGTCACGTCGCCGATCTGGACGCGGTCGCCTTCGGTCGGGACCCGGCCGAGCTGTTGTGTGACCAGCCCCGCGACGGTCCCGGTGCCGCCGTCGATCGGGAGGGCCAGCCCGAGCGTCTCGTTGAGGTGCGCGACGGTGGTCCACCCGTGCGCCACCGCGGCGTCGGGCGCGACCACGTCGACGTGGTCGGTCTCCCACCGCCCGACCAGTTCGCCGACGACCTCCTCGACCACGTCCTCGAGGGTCACGATCCCCACCACCGCGCCGAACTCGTCGACGACGACGGCCATCCGGAGGTCGCTCGCCCGCATCGTCGCGAACAGCTCGTCGACCGGTTGGGTCTCCGGGACGAAGGTCGGCTCGCGGAGCGCGCTCGCGAGGGACTCGCCGCGCTCGTCGGCGGCGACCGCGTCGCGCAGGTCGAGGATGCCGACCACGTCGTCCCGGTTCTCGCCGTACACCGGCATCCGCGTGACGCCCTCCGCGGCGGCGGTCGAGGCCGCCTCGGCCGGCGTGGCGGTGTCCGGCAGCGCGACCATGTCGGTCCGCGGGATCATCACCGTCGACACGCGGATCGACTCCAGATCGAGGACGCCGCGGATCATCGCCCCCTCCTCGGGGTCGAGCGCGCCCCCCGCCTCGCCAGAGAGCACGAGCGTCTCGATCTCCTCGCGCGTGAGGTACGACTCGATGGCGGACTCACCGCCGGTAAACCGGTTGACGATCCCGGAGAGCGCCTCGAACACGTACAGCACGGGACGCATGACGCGCTGGAGCGCGACCACGGGCCGCGAGACGCGGAGCGCGTGCCGCTCCGCGTTCGCCACCGCGTAGGACTTCGGCGCGATCTCGCCGAAGACGATGACGAACACGGAGGTGACGAGCGTCGACCCCGTCGCCGCCTCTCCCCCGGAGAAGCCGAACCGCACGAACACCGCGGTCGCCACCGACGCGGCCGCGATGTTGGCGACGTTGTTGCTCACGAGGGCGGTGACGAGGAAGCGGTGCGAGTCGCCCCGGAGCGCCGACAGCGCCCGCGCGCCGGGCGCGTCGGCGGCGAGCAGCGAGTCGACGCGGTGCGACGGGACGGAGAACACGGCCAGCTCAGAGCTCGAGAAGAAGGCGCTTATCCCCGTCAACACGAGGATGGCGCCGACGCCGGCGAACGCGATCGTGATGTCCATACCCCGACCACACGTCCGAATATAAAAGGGAGTACCGCCCGGCGGCGCGATCCGGACTGAGAGAAACGCGGACCGACGGGCGCGTTCGGACTCGGCGATCGGTACCCACGAACGAGGGGTCTCCACCCGAAACAGAGGGGTTCATAACCCACGATCACGGATCGTCTCACCCGGCAAAACGGAGCGATGAGGAAAGGGTTAACCTCGCGCCGCCGGTGCAAACGCCCATGAAGGTACTCGTGACCGACCCCATCGCGGACGCGGGGTTGGACCGACTCCGAGACGCCGGCCACGAGGTCGTAACGGACTACGAGATCGAGGGCGACGACCTGCTCGACGCCGTGAGCGACGCCAACGCGCTGATCGTTCGCTCCGGAACCGACGTGAACGAGGCGGTGTTCGAGGCCGCCGCCGAGCTCGTCATCGTCGGGCGCGCCGGCATCGGCGTCGACAACATCGACATCGAGGCCGCCACCGACCACGGCGTCATCGTCGCCAACGCGCCCGAGGGGAACGTCCGGGCCGCCGCCGAGCACACGGTCGCGATGACGTTCGCCGTCGCGCGTTCGATCCCGCAGGCCCACGGTCGCCTCCTCGGCGGCGAGTGGGCGAAAGGCGAGTTCCTCGGCACCGAGGTGAACAACAAGACGCTCACCATCGTCGGCCTCGGTCGCGTCGGGCAGGAGGTCGCCAAGCGCCTCGACTCGCTCGGCATGGACCTCGTCGTCTACGACCCGTACATCTCCGAGGAGCGCGCCGACCGCCTCGGCGCCGAGCTCGTCGAGGACCTCCACGAGGCGCTCGCCCGCGGCGACTTCGCGACGGTCCACACCCCGCTCCTCCCCGAGACCGAGGGGATGATCGGCGAGGACGAGCTCGCGCAGCTGGAGGGCGGCTACCTCATCAACTGCGCCCGCGGCGGCATCGTCGACGAGGACGCGCTCGCGGCGGCGGTCGACGACGGCGTCCTCGCGGGCGCCGCGCTCGACTCGTTCGCCGAGGAGCCGCTCTCGCAAGACTCGCCGCTGCTCGATGTCGAGGAGATCGTCTTGACCCCGCACCTCGGCGCCTCGACCGAGGCCGCCCAGGAGAACGTCGCGGTCGACACCGCGGAGGCGGTGCTCGCGGCGTTCGACGACGAGCCCGTCCTGACCGCGCTCAACGCCCCCTCCGTCGACGAGACCGCGTTCCCCCGGATCAAGCCGTACATCGCCGTGGCGGAGACCGCCGGGAAGGTCGCCGCCCAGCTGCTCGACGGTCGCATCACCGAAGTGGAGGCGACCTACGAGGGCGACATCGCCGAGGAGGACGTGGAGCTCGTCACCGCGAGCGCGCTGAAGGGCGTCTTCGAGCCGCTGGAGTGGCAGGTGAACTCGGTGAACGCGCCCCGGCTCGCCGAGGAGCGCGGCATCGACGTGACCGAGTCGAAGACCCGACAGACCGACGACTTCCAGAGCCTGGTGCGCGTCACCGTTCACAACGGCGAGGACTCGATCGCGGTCGAGGGGACCCTGTTCGCGGGCGAGGACCCGCGAATCGTCCGGATCGACGGGTTCCGCGTCGACGCGGTCCCGTACGGCAACATGCTGGTCGCGCGCAACACCGACGAGCCGGGCGTCATCGGGCTCATCGGCACCGTGCTCGGCGACTACGACGTGAACATCGCCGGGATGTACAACGCCCGCGAGACGCAGGGCGGCGAGGCGCTCACCGTCTACAACCTCGACCAGGACGTGCCGGACGAGGCCATCGAGACGCTGCTCGCCGACGACCGCGTCGTCGAGGTCACCGAGATCACGCTGGACGAGGCCGAGGAGCGGGCGGCGGAGTAACGGTTCGGCTCACCTGATTTTGCGGCTCCGGGGCGTTCGCTCCCCGGAGGAACTCACTCGTGTAAGTGCTCGACGACCGCGTCGACGTCGTTCGGGACGGGTTCGGGGTCGCTGCCGGCCTCGTAGGCGGCGTCGGGGTCCTTTAACAGGTGTCCCGTCGTCAGGCAGACGACCTGCTCGTCGTCCTCGACGACGCCCTCGCGGCGGAGCTTCCTGAGTCCGGCGAGGCTCGCGGCGGACGCGGGCTCGACGCCGACCCCCTCCTCGGCGAGGTCGCGCTGGGCGTCGGTGATCTCGTCGTCGCTGACGGCGACCGCCGTGCCGCCCGTGTTCCGGATACCGGGGAGCGCCTTCGGCGCGTTGACCGGGTTGCCGATGCGGATCGCGGTCGCGCGCGTCTCGACCTCCTCCCACCGACGAATCTCGTCGTTCCCCTCCTCGACCGCCTCGACCATCGGCGCGGCGCCCGCCGCCTGGACGCCGGTGAGCTTCGGCACGTCGTCGACGTCGAGCGCGCCCGACTGGACCAGCTCGCGGAACCCCTTGTAGAGGGCCGACGTGTTGCCCGCGTTGCCGACCGGGAGGACGATCCGGTCCGGGAAGTCGCCGTAGTCGTCGCGGAACTCCTCTAAGATCTCGAAGCCGATCGTCTTCTGTCCCTCCAAGCGGAACGGGTTCAGCGAGTTGAGCAGGTACGCCTCGCCGCGGGCGGCCAGCTCCTGTACGATGTCGAGGCAGGCGTCGAAGTTGCCGTCGACTTCGAGGATGCGGGCCCCGTGGAGGCTCGCCTGCGCGATCTTCCCCGCGGCCACCTTCCCCTCGGGGAGGAGCACGAGCGTCTCCATCCCGCCCCGACCGCCGTAGGCCGCGAGCGCGGCGGAGGTGTTGCCGGTGGACGCGCAGGCGAGCGCGCCGACGCCGAGCTCCTTGGCGACCCGGACGCCGATCGTCATCCCGCGGTCCTTGAACGACCCGGTGGGGTTCATCCCCTCGTGTTTGATCCGGAGCGCCTCGACGCCGACCGACTCCTCGATCCGGGGGACGCGGTGAAGCGGGGTGTCGCCCTCGGGCAACGTCACGCCCAGGTCGAACGGAAGCGCCTCGCGGTAGCGCCAGACGCCGCGGTCGGGGCCCTCGGAGGGGGCGCCGTCGCCGAACTCGGCGAAGGTCGGCGGGTCCGCGTACCGGACTTCCAGCAGGCTGTCGCACTCGTCGCAGGTGTAGCGCACCTCCTCGAAGGGGGCGAACGTCTCGTCGCACGCGATACAGGCGAGCCAGGCCCCGTCGTCGGCGCAGTCGGGCGCCGTCGGAGTCGGGGCGTCGATGGCGAGATCCATTACGTCGGCGTGCGTGCCGCCGGGGCTTAAGACGGGCGGTCGGGACGGACGTTGCCGTCCGAACACCGGGTCTGGGCGTCGCCGCCGGCCCCGTCAGTCGACGATGATCTCGGAGCTGTCGCTGTCGCCGTCGCTGGGGCCCGAGCCGAGTCGGTCCTGATAGCGCTGGATCCACTCGGCGAAGCAGTCGGGGCAGAGCCGCTGGGTGTCGATGTTCGCCCGGTCGACGCTCAGCCGGACGACGCGCGCGAGCGCGTCCGTGGTGGGGTCGCCGCAGCCGTCGCAGGGCTCGGTCGTCGGCGCGTCGCTCATACGGATCGGTCGCGCGGGCGACTCTTAAAAGTACGTCGGCGTTCGCAGCGATCACCGCGGTGGCCGGTCACGGCGGCGGTCGCGACGAGTGTCACGACGGCCGGCCGCCCCGGTCGTCGCCTCAGACCGTCCGGAACGCGCGGTCGCCGGCGTCGCCGAGCCCGGGGAGGATGAACCCGTCGTCGTCGAGGCGGTCGTCGATGGAGACCGTCAACAGGTCGGCCTCGGGAACCGACTCGCTCACGCGAACGAGCCCGTCGGGCGCCGAGACCGCCGAGAGGACGAACAGGTCCTCGAAGTCGCCGGCCTCGGTGAGGACGTGGTCGAGGACGGCGCACATCGTCGAGCCGGTGGCGAGCATCGGGTCCGCGACGATCACGGTGTCCTCGGGCCGGATCTCGGGCAGTTTCACGTAGTCGATGGTGATCGGGAACTCGCCGTCGTCGGTCATGCCGGCCTCCTCGTCGCGCCCCGCCGAGATGATGCCCTGTTTCGCGCGCGGGAACGCCTTGAGAAGCCCCTCGACGAACGGGGTCGCGGCCCGGAGGACGTTGATGATGACGACGTCGTCGAGCCCTTTCACGCGCTCGCCGGTCGTCTCCTCTAACGGGGTCTCCACCGGGACGTACTCCGTCTCCATCGCGCCGTCGATGATCTCGTACCCGCAGATCCGGCCGAGCTTCACGAGCCCCTTCCGGAAGGCGACCTGCTCGGTCTCGACGTCGCGGAGCCGCGAGAGAGTGTCCTTCGCCAGCGCGTGCGTGATGAGGTGCGCGTCGTCACGGTCTTCGATCGTCATTGTCGGGAGAAGCGCCGCGTTCGGGTTAAAAGATGGCGAAACTCGCCGGTTCGTCGACTCGCCCCGAGAGGTCGATCCGGTCCGCACACCCACCGCGCCCCTCCGCCGCTGCGGCCGCCGCTACCCCTACCGCTACCCCCACCGCGTCAGTCACCGCAACACGGTGACGTACGTCAGCGCGAAGACGACCAGCGCGAGGGTCCCGACGTTCGTCGCCGTGACCTCGGCGATGTCGAGCAGCTGTAGCGCCCAGAACGCGGTCCACGCGAACAGCCCCGAGAGGGCCGCGTTCAGGATCAACACCACCCGCGGGTCGCCCTTCGACTCCTCTACGCCCTCGCGGATCCCCTTCGGCTCCTCGCTCATAGGGAACCTCGTGGGAGACCGGCACTTAGCTCTTTGTCCGTCCGGTCCGTACGGCCCCCATGCGCACCGAGATCCCTGTTCACAACCGACACGGTAACCGGGTCGATCCGGTCCCCTTCCTCGTCACCGCCGGGATCGCGTTCACGTTCGCGCTCTCGTTCGGTCCGATCTACGGCCTCTCGTACGGCTTCACCCTTCCGGCGTCGCTGGCGCTGTCGACGCTGGCGTTCGCGGTCGCGGCCGGGATCGCCTATCACCAGCTCGTCCGCCGCGCTCCGGCGCTCGACGCCGGCCCGCTTCCCCCCGCGCCGCGGATCGAGCGGCTCTTCTACGCCGCGGCGGCGGTCGGCGTGCTGCTCGTCGCGCTCACTCTTCCGCTGCTCTGACCTCCCCGCTCAGGTCCGGGAGCGTCACCGAGAGCGCGTTGCCGTCGTCGTATTCGAACTCGATGCGCCCGCGGAGCTTCTGGACGCACCAGTACGCGATCCACAACCCGATGCCCTGGCCGTGCTGTAGCGGCGTTTCGTCCCCCGCCCGGAGCGTGTCGATCTCGAGGTCCGGAATCCGTTCATTGGTGTCGCGGATCTCGAAGACCACGTCGCCGTCGGCGTCCGTCGCCTCGAAGACGCTGACCTCCACCGTCTGATCGGCCGTCTCCCCGTGAACGATCGCGTTCTCGATGAGGTTGTCGAGGAGCACCGTGAGCAACACTCGGTCCGTCCGGAGCCGACACTCCGACGGCGTGACCGTCCGCTCGATGTTCGCTTCGGCGTGCGACGCGGCACAGCTCTGTGCGATCTCTTCTAACACGGCGGCGACGTCGAGTTCCGCCGGCTGCCGCTCCCGGTCTTGCACTTTCTCGAAGTTGCGCACCTTTTCGGCGATAGAGAGTAACCGGTCGCTCGCGGCTTCGATCTTCCCCGCCTGCGTCGCGCGTTCGGAGTCCTCGTCGTCAGCGCCGAGCAGCTGCGCGTATCCGCTGATGACCGTCGTCTCGTTCCGGAGGTTATGCCTGAGCACGCGATTCAGCACCGCCAGCTGCTGCTCGCGCTGCCGGTCCTCGGTCACGTCGTACAACACGAGCATACTGCCGACCGGACTGTCGTTCGGATCGGTCAACGGCGTGTACGACACGCCGAACGTCCTCCGGCGCCCCGTGCCGATCACGAGTTCGCCGGTGTCGCGGAGCGTCTCCACGTTGACGCCGAGCACCGCCTCGTGGCCGATCGGCAAGGCGTTCGACAGCGCGTCCGGGAACACCTCCCTGGCGCGGTCGTTCACGCGGACGATCTGCCCTTTCGTATCGAGGGTGAAGGTGGGAACCGAAAGCGAGTCCAGCCCGGTCTGTTCGGCCACCCGCTGCGTCGCCGGGTTCGTCGCGAACATGTGCGTCCCGACGAACGCGTACGCGTCGAGCGCGACGTGAATGAGCATCAGCGGCGCCGTGAGATGCAGCTGTGGAACCGGGCCGAGCCCGAACAGCCACACGGACCCTCCCACCGTCGGCGGGACGGTGCTCAGAATGACTGCGACGGCCTCGCGTCGATACAGCGGTCCGTAGCTCAGTATCGCGCCGATCAACAGCAGCGAGCCGACGGCGGCCGTTCCGATAGAGAACAGCACGGCGAACACGCCCCACGGTTGAACCGTGTACACGGCCGTCGCCAGCCCGAGCACCGGATCGAGGCGGAACCCGCTCCACACGAGCTGGTGCGCAGGGTTCGTCGCCGTGAGGGGGATCGTCAGGAGCGGGACGGCGGCGACGATCCCGAAAAGCGGCGTGTGGATGAGGTCCCCGCGCCCGGTGTAGTCGAGGCCGAACGCGAGGAAGAATGGCCCCATGAAACAGAGACAGACGAACGAGATCGCCCCGAGCGCGATCCGGGGCACCGGGTCGAAGACGAGCAACCCGACCCCGTAGGAGGCGCAGAACACGGCGACGGACGCCATGTTCCCCATGAACCAGCTCGCGCCCGATCTGTCTCGGTGGCGATACAGATACTGCAACAGATACAGCGCGCCGAAACTGGCGCCGAGAGAGGCGACGACGATCCCGCCTCCGAGCATCCCCAGCATTATGGCCTACCCGAAATGCACCGGGCTCTGATTATAAATAACAAGGCGAAGACCGCGCCCTTCGGTGTGGGACGAAGCCGAACGCGACTCGGCGTCGAAAGACCACGAACGGAACGGTGATCCCGCTCTCGGTCGGGTCTCGACGCCCGGCGTCGCTCGACGCCCGCGCCCGTGCGTCGTGTTCACACAGCACCGGGAGAATAAGGTGGCAGAACTCGAACGATCGGTTATGGGAATCTTCGAGACGGTGGCGGACGTGATGGAGGGGTCGACCCAGCGCGCCCCGGGACGCGCCGGCGACGACGGCTCCGAGGGCTCGTACTGGTGCGACGACTGCGGCGTGCGGGTCAGAGACGTCGAGGTCGACGCGGCGGGGCTCGACCGCGACGCCGACGGCACGCCCGCGTGTCCCGACTGCGGCGAGCCGATGCAGTTCGAGCGCGCGAGCGGGACGGGGTGCGCCTGCTGAGGGCGGCGTCCGCGCTCCGGCCGCTCACCCGTCTCCTCAGGGCTCTCGGAGCGCCACCTCCGCGCCCTGCTCGGTCGGGAAGGGGAGGCTCTCGCCCGTCTCGCCGTCGTCTTCCGCGACGGCCGCCCACTCCTCGTCGGTGACGAGCGCGTCGTCCAAGCGCTCGCGGAGCGCCGCCTCGTCGATACCGGTGCCGATGACGACGAACTCGGTCCGCCGGTCCCCGTGCTCGTCGTCCCAGTCGAGGTTCGGACGGTTCGAGCGGAGCATGTCGCGTTCGACCGCCGGGAGACTCGCGATCCACGGGCCGAGCGCCTCGACTCGGACCGACCGTCCGGCCTGTCCGACCTGTTGGCGCTGGTCGGTTCCCGCGACCCACAGCGTTCCCTTCGAGCGGACCACGTCGTCCGGGAGATCGCGGAGGAGGTCGGCGAGCCGCCCCGGGTGGAACGGTCGGCGGCGGCGGTAGGTGAAGGAGGTGACGCCGTACACCTCGTCGGGGTGGCGATGGGCGTGCTCGCGGCCGTCGTGATCGTCGCCGTGCGCTTCGCCCCCCTCGGCCAGCGCTCGCTTCCACCCCGGCAGATCGCCGATCTCGCGCTCCTCGAACAGGCCGACGCCGAGGAGACGCTCCGGATCGACCGCGGCGAACTCCGTGACGATCGTCTCCGCGTCGGGCTGGAGCGCGCCCACGAGCTCGACCGCCTCGTCGACCTCCGCGTCGCTACAGAGGTCGGCCTTGTTACACACCACGAGGTTCGACACCTCGATCTGCTCGACGAGCAGGTCCGAGAGGGGCCGATCGTCGTCGCCCGTGCTCCCGTCTCCGGTCTCCGCGTCGGGATCGACGCGGCGCTCGGGGGTTCCCTCGCCCGCGAAGGCGTCGAGGAACTGCCGCGTGTCGATCACGGTCACCAGCGCGTCGACGCGGTACCGGGCCGCCGCGCGCGACTCCGTCGTGAACAGCCGCGCGACCGGCGCGGGCTCGGAGATCCCCGAGGACTCGACGATCAGCGCGTCGAAGGAGCGCTCCTTCGCGAGCCGCACCACGGCGCTTTCGAGGTCGTCTTGCAGCTCACAGCAGATACAGCCGTTCGACAGCTCCGTGACGCCCTCCACGTCGACCTCGGACTCCTCCGCGATCAGCTCGGCGTCGACGTTCACGTCGCCCATGTCGTTGACGAGCACCGCGATGTCGCGGTCGCCGGCGTTTCGCAGGAGGTGGTTCAACAGGGTCGTCTTGCCGGCGCCGAGGCTCCCCGAGAGCACGGTCACCGGGATCCGGTCGTCCATGGGATCGGTCGGTCGGCGGCACCCTTCAATTCGACGGGGACCCCTCTCAGGGCGATCCACCCACTCTATCCGTCGAAAGCCGATACGTTGATACGTCGGGCCCGCGGACCGCGGACCATGTTCCAGTACGTGTCTATGGTGGGGATTGCCGCGACGGTCGTGACCGCTCTCATGATCGTCGCGATGCTGTACCTCGTCTGGGGCGCGGTCGGCAACAGCATCCACACGCCCACCCCCAACGACAGCGATCGGCCGGAACTCGGCGAGAGCGACGAGGCGGACGAGCCGCAGAACGAACTCCCCGCCGACGGCAACTCGGCCTGACCGGCGCGACGGTCCGCGGGCCCGCGACAGCTTTTACCGCACCCGCGCACCACGATGAATCATGACAGTTGCCGACCGGATCGCCACCTTTCGGGCCACTCTCGAGGAGTGGCTCGCTGGGCTGTACCACGGGATGATCACGCACCCGGCGTACGAGAAGATCGAGAAGGAGGCCGAGGATACGGAAGACGAGTTCATGCTCGCGTGCTTCCCCGACGCGTTCGGGATCCCCTCGCCGGTCTCGTACTACACCGCGGAGCTGCTCCCCTACCTCGAAGACGAGTTCGAAGCGTGGGAGCGGCGGCTGTGGGACCGCGAGAGCCTGATAGAGCGGAAGGGGCAGCAGTACCACTTCTGATGGAGCAGTTCGTCTTCTTCGGCGGCAAGGGCGGGGTGGGCAAGACCACCGTCTCCTGCGCGTACGCGTCCCGCTGCGCGACCGACGGGGTGCGGACGCTGGTCGTCTCGACGGACCCCGCTCACTCGGTGTCGGACGTGTTCGACCAGCAGTTCGGTGACGACCCCGAGCCGGTCGACGGGGTCCCCGGTCTCGACGCGATGGAGATCGACCCCGAAGACGAGATGCAGCGGCACCTCCAGGAGATCCGCGAGTCGCTCTCCGAGCAGGTGTCGGCGGCGATGGTCTCGGAGATCAACCGCCAGCTGGAGCTGTCACACGGGACTCCCGGAGCCTACGAGGCGGCGCTGTTCGACGCGTTCGTGAGCGTGATGCGCGAGGAAGGCGAGGCGTACGAGCGAGTCGTCTTCGACACCGCCCCGACCGGCTCGACGCTGCGCCTGCTCGGGCTCCCGGAGTTCCTCGGCGACTGGATCGACCGCCTGCTGTACAAGCGCAAGCAGTCGATCGACCTGTTCGAGAAGGCCGCGATCGGCGACATGGAACCGCGACGGCTGATGGACGGCGACCCCGTCATCGAGCGGCTCCAGCGCCGCAAGGAGTTCTTCGAGTTCGCGGGCGACGCGATGCGGAACGACGCCGCCTTCTTCCTCGTGTTGAACCCCGACCAGCTCTCGGTCAACGAGACGGAACGGGCGATCGAGGGGTTCGACGAGCGCGACCTGCGCGTTCGCGGGCTCGTCGCGAACAAGCTCACTCCCGAACCCGACGAGGACGAGGCCGGCCGGGGGGCGCGCTATCTCCGCGAGAAAGTGGCGACCGAGCGGGACCGCCTGCGACAGGTCCGCGAGCGGTTCGACCCCCCGCTCGTCGCCGAAATCGAGTCGCGGACCACCGAGGTCCGCGGCGACGTGCTCTCGGAGGTCGCGGCCGCGCTCGACATCGAGACGGACGGCGACGGCGCCCCCGCCGACGATCCCTCCGCGCGCGCCGATCGGTGAAACGGACCGAACCGCGGCCGCCGCGAGATCGCCGATAGCTGTACTGGAGCCACCGAACGCCGTGATCGCGCGCGATAGGGACCGAATCCGGACGTAGTGTATTTTACTCGCTGAAGCACACAAAAAACCGACATCGGCCGCTCGAAATCGCTTCTCTGCGAGGAGTTTCCCCGTTGTATCACTATTGAAGATAATGTTTAAGTAGTCGATCGTGAATCGATACCACGAGGCAGGGAACCTATGACAAGTGTAATTTGGATCGTCGTCGCCGTGCTCGGCACGTTCTCCGTGGGGTACATGGGGTACTCGCGGTATCTCTCACAGTTCGTCGACCTCGATGACGAGCGGGAGACGCCGGCACACAAGTACGAAGACGGACAGGAGTACGTACCGTCGAAGAAACCGGTACTACTGGGGCATCACTTCTCGAGCATCGCGGGCGGCGCGCCGATCGTCGGCCCGATCACGGCCGGGGCCATCTGGGGATGGGTCCCGGCGCTGCTGTGGGTGGCCATCGGGAACCCCCTGATGGGCGCAGTCCACGACTTCATCTCGCTGTCTGGGTCGATCCGTCACGAGGGGCGGTCGATCGGCTACATCGTCGGTCAGTACGTCGGAGAGCGCGGGAAGAACCTCCTGCTGTGGTTCGCGTTCCTCACGATCATCCTCGTCGTCGCGGTGTTCGCGCTGGTCGTCGGGATCGTGTTGAACGCGTTCCCGTCGGCCGCGACGGCGAGCTTCGTGTACATCGCGCTCGCGGTGGTGTTCGGGGTGTACCTCTACCAGCTTGACGGGCCGTTCATTCCCGGCACCGTCGTGTTCGTCGCCGCCGTGTTCGCGGGCGTCTGGGTCGGTATCCAGTACCCGTTCGCGTTCTTCGAGCTGGCGGGCGACGCGTCGCACGCCGCGGGAACGTTCGTCCTCTTCGAGGGGAGCACGGGCTCGTGGGTGCCCGGCGCGGCCGCGCTCGGCGGGAACACCGCCGCGTGGGTCCCCGTCATCATCGTGTACGCGATAATCGCCAGCGCGCTCCCGGTCTGGACGCTGCTCCAGCCGCGCGACTACCTCTCGTCGTTCCTGCTGTACGCGGGGGTCGGCGGCGCGCTGGTGGCGATCGTCGTCGGGACGATCTTCGGGACGTCCGCGGAGCCGCTCGTCATCGACAGCAGTATCAGTCCGTTCTCGGGGTTCATGGGGGTCGATAGCCGGGCGCCGTACCCGCTCTTCCCCATGCTGTTCGTCACTATCGCCTGCGGGACGATCAGCGGGTTCCACTCGCTGGTCTCCTCGGGGACGACGGCGAAGCAGCTCAACAAGGAGAGCGACGCCCGCCTCATCGGCTACGGCGGGATGCTCGGTGAGGGGCTGCTCGCCGCGACGGCGCTGTCCGCGCTCGCCATCGCCGGCTTCGCCTCCGACGCCGCGGCCGGCGGGATCGGCGGCGCGCTGCCGAACTTCGCGACCGGCGGCGGGATCATGCTCACCAGCCTGGGCATCCCCGCCTCGTTCGGCGCCCCGTTCATGGCGCTCGTGCTCGTGAGCTTCCTGCTCACCTCCACTGACACGGCCGCGCGGCTCGGTCGGTACATGATGGAGGAGATCGTCGGCACGAAGGCGACCCCGACCGGGACCGGATCGGGGGCCGGCCTCGGCTCGTTCTTCAGCGGCCGCTACGTGAACCCAATCCTCCAGGGCGCGATCGCGTACGCGCTGGTCATCTCCGGCGAGTGGGCGACGCTGTGGGCGCTGTTCGGAAGCGCGAACCAGCTGCTCGCCGCGCTCGCGCTGCTCACCGGGACGGTCTGGCTCGCCAACTGGGACGAGAAGAAACAGCTCGTCAGCACGGGCGTCCCGATGGCGATCATGGTGGTTATCACCGTGATCGCCCTGGCGTTCTTGGCGGGCTACCAGTGGCTGTTCGTCAACCTGATCCAGGGCGGCGTCACCGGAATCGGCAATCAGATCTCGATGGTCGTCCGCATCCTGCTCGCGGTCGTCCTCGTCTACCTCGCGCTGTCGCTCGTGCGCATCGGCTACGGTAACATCACGAGCGTCCGTGGCGGGGACCGCCCGGCCGCCGAACCGGGCGACGACTGACCCGGCCGACCGGTTCCCCGCGCGGTCCGCTTTCCGCCGCCGTTCTCGCCCCCGCGAGCGATGTCCCTACCGCCAGAACCGCTTGGCGACCCGCGAGAAGAGCCCCTCGTCCGGCTGATCGATGCGCTCCCACAGTCGGAACGCGTCGGCGGTGTCGGCGGTCTCGCTGGCGACGAGCCGCTCTGCGTCGGGTGCGACGACGATCAGGTTCACCTCGTAGTGGCCGTAGTAGCCGAACTTCAACAGCGTGCGGTCTCGGAAGCCGTCGACGAAGTCGGCGACGCCGTCCGAGATCCGATCGGCGACGAGCACGACGGTGACGTCGGTGCCGTAGTGCTCCTCGTCGCCGTCGACGCGCTCGTCGGCGACCTCGTGCGCGAACTCGACGAGGCGTTCCAGGTCGTCGACGCGCGGACGCGACACCCGGCGAGCGAACACGAACTCCCGCATGTCGTGGTCCGCGTAGCTCAGCGCTGGGTGGAGGAACTGCTTCTGGTTGCGGACGCGCATCTCGGCGTACAGGCCGAACCGCTCCCCGTCGACGACGACGTCGCGATCGAGGTCGTAGCTGTACATGAGCCGGTCGGAGACGCGGTCGAAGTACTCGTCGTCGTAATCGGGGACGGCCTCGCGGATCTCCGCCGGTAGCTCCTCCGTGTCGCGGCGGTCGCCGGCGGCGGCCGGCGCGTCGTCGCCCGGCTCGGCCCGCTCACTCATCGTCCGGGTCGTACGCGACCGCGTCGTCCGCGACCGGCGGCGCGCCGATCGCCAGCACCGTCACGGCTCCGTCCGCGTCGGACGGGTTGTACGCGCGCTGCGGGCTCTCGGGGTCGACCACGAACAGGTCGTCCGCCGCGACCTCGTACGTCCGGTCCGGCGTCTCGACGGCGAGGCTCCCCTCGAGGACGTAGAACGCCTCCTGTTGCGTCTCGTGGTAGTGGTACGCGAGCGGGAGCTGTTCCCCCGGCGCCGCGCGAAAGCGGTTGATCGCCGCGGCGTCGAGGCCGCCCGGATCGGCCAACTTTCGACACTCGCAGGGGCGGTCCGACGCCGGTTCGACCGACTCCACGTCGACGAGGCGGTATCCCATGGGAGCACGTTCCACAGAGCGCGTGAAAAGCCCGTCGGGGGCGGCAGCCGTCGGCGCGGACGAGCCGATCGGAGGCGAACTGCGGTCGATCCGCGTCGGCACCGGAATTTAACCCGCTGCGGCCCTCACACACGGGTAGACGCAACATGACTGACGAAGAGATCCGCACGGAGGCGTGTGGCCGGTGTTCGATGTCGACGGTCGTCGGCGCGGTGTCCGAAGACCAGTCGAGCGACGAGCGCGCCGAGCGCGACCCGTTCGCCGGCGAGCGCATCGAGGTCGACGAGACATCGATCCGGCGCGTCTCGCCTGCGGGGTTCCTGAGCGATCTCAAAGACCGAATCGACGCGCTCGGTCGCCGAATCGCGTACCGACGATAGCCGTCGGCTCGCGTCAGGTCGCAGGGACTTATACGCGTTCGCGCCGTAGCGGGTGCAAGCGATGGAAGAGAGCATCTCCGGCTTCAAAGTGCGCGGAGACTGGGGAGACGTCGTCGAGCACGGCGAGCGGATCGCCTTGGCGCTCCGGGAGACGGGCGCCGACGGCGACCCGTTCCACGAGTTCGACGACTGGCGTCCCAAGTCTCACGAGCGCATCGACGAGGACGTGTCGGCGAAGACCGCCGAGCAGGCGTCCGTCGACGAGGGCGAGGGCGAACAGGCCGGGAAGTCACCCGGTGAGGACCTCCAGACGGCCGGCGAGAAGCTCACCGAGTCCTACGAGAAGGTCGAGGAGAACGACACCGAGAGCGCCGTGGAGAGCTGGGGTGAGTCGATCGGCCACGTCGCCCGCGCGGCCGACTCCGCGAGCCGCAAGGCGCTCCGGAAGGTCGAGGACGCCGTCTACCGGAAGGTGATGACCCAGATGGCGCCGTACTACTTCGACAACGAGCTCGTCAGCGCCAACATTCAGGAGGTGGGGCGCGGCGAGGACGGCGAGACGTTCGTCTTCGAGGTGAACATCAACGACGACGAGCTGAAAGCCGAGGTGAGCGACATCCTCGCCGAGTACGAGTCCGAGATCGACCGCTGGCACGTCGAGGCCGAGAAACGCACCGAGGACGTGGCCGCCGCCGAGGGCGTCGAACCGCCACAGGAGGAGGGCGGTCCGGACTCGACGATGACCTGATCCCGTCCCGCCAACGCGAACACGCCGAACTTAACTCGCGGAGCCGCGAACGGACGCCAATGACCGAGGTACTCCGGGTGGCGGCCGGCGAACTGTCGGCCGACGAGATCATCGACGCCCTCAACGAGGGGCAGCGGATTCTCGTCGACGTCGAGGTCGCCGGCGGCGATCACGAGGTCGTGCTCCGGTACGACGGCGAGACCTACCACTGCGACACGCCGACGAACCTCCACCGTCACAGCGACGAGTCGGGGATGCGCGGATGCGTCCGGCGGATGGGATACGCCTCTGACGACGACTGAGCACCGCTGCCACCTGGGAGGCCGGATGGCGACTTTTAACCCGCCCGCCACCGAATCGCGCCCATGAGCGACCCCGAGATCGAGGACCTCGTCGGCGACGTGTCCCCCTCCTTCGAGCACGTGCTCTCCTGCGTGTTCGGCGTCCGGGACCACGAGAGCCGCACGTATCTGACGCTGCTCGATCACCCGGGGAGCACCGTCGCCGAACTCGCCGAGACCCTCGACCGGGACCGGTCGAACGTGAACCGATCGCTGTCGACGCTGCGGGAGAAGGGGCTCGTCGAGCGCCGCCGCCGCCTGCTCGACTCGGGCGGCTACGTCTATCAGTACACGGCGGTTCCGGTCCCCGACGCGAAAGAGCGCCTCCACGACGCGTTAGACGAGTGGGTCGGCGGCGTCCACGCCGCGATCGACGAGTTCGACCCGAACGACCGGGCGTAGCGTTTCTCTCGTTCCCCGGGTTACTCCGAACCGGATTCTTCGCCGTCCGTTTTCTCACCGTCCGCTTCCTCCGTGTCGGCGCTTAGCCCCTCCTCGTCGGGACGGTCGAGCGCGCGCGGCGCGTCGTGGTGTTCGGAGTAGCCGTCGAACCAGCGAGCGATCCGCTCGATGCGGTCGACGACGTGGGCCGGCTCGCCGGAGCGGGAGAGCTCGTGTCCCTCGCGCGGATAGCGCACGAACCGCGTGTCGACGCCGTTTTTCCGGAGTATTCGGTGGTACAGCTCCGCGGTGCAGATCGGCGTCCGGGTGTCGTCCTCGGCGTGGAGCAGCAGCGTCGGGGTGTCGACCCCGTCGGCGTGGCCGGTGGGCGACTGCTCCCACAGCCACGCTGGCTCGTCGGACGGGACCGTGTCGAAATCGCCCTCGACCAGCTTGTAGGCGGCGTCGGTCGAGCCGTAGAGCCCGGTCAGGTCGTACACGCCGCGCTGGGAGACGGCCGCGCGGAAGTAGTCGGTCTGTCCGACCGCCCACGCCGTCATGAACCCGCCGAAGGAGCCGCCGGTGACGAACGCGTTCGTCTCGTCGACATCCGGCCGGTCCGCCACCATCTCCACGCCGGCCATCACGTCCGAGAGGGTGACCGCGCCCCAGTCGCGCTCGATCGCCTGCAGAAACGCCTCGCCGTAGCCGGTCGAGCCGCGCGGGTTCGACCAGAAGACGGCGTACCCGCGTGCCGCCAGCGTCTGGAACTCGTGCCACATCGTCCCCGCCGTCGACCACATCGCGTGCGGGCCGCCGTGGATCTCGACCACGAGCGGGTGCTCCTCAGCTTCGTCCGCCTCGCTCCCCTCGCCGTCCGGACCGGTCTCCGGCGGCAGCAACAGCCACCCCTGTATCTCCGTCCCGCCCGACTCGAACCGGACCTCCTCGGGCTCGGCCACCGCGCGCTCGGCGAGGTAGTCGGCGTTGAGCTCGGTCGTCCGCGTCGTCTCGCCGGCTCCCGCGTCGAACACGAAGACGTCTCCCGGGTGGTCCCACTCGCTGCCGGCGAACGCGACGGTCACCTCGTCGGGACCGGCGCCCGCGTCGCCGCCGACGGTGCCACCCGACACTGCCCCGGGGCGACAGAGCCGCTCGGGCTCCGCGCTCCCGTCACCGGGAACGTGCCAGAGGGCCGTCTTTCCCTCGTCCGGAGTCGCGAAGTACAGCGTCGCGTCGTCGGGGCCCCACTGCGGGGCGATCGCGCGGCCGACGCCGCGGTCGAGGGTCGCCGTGAGCTCCGTCACCTCCCCGCTCTTGCGGTCGAGCACGCGGAGATCCGTCTGCTGCATCGAGACCCGCTCGGGATCCGCGTGGGTGAACGCGATTCGGCCGTCTCCGGTCGCCGCGAGCGCCGCCTCCCACTCCGTGGTCTCGTGAACGGTCTCGGTCTCGCCGGTCGCGAAGTCGTGCGCGCAGATCGCGATCTCGACCGAGTCGTCGGGGTCCTCGCCCACCTGCTCGGTGACGTAGAGCGTCTCGGCGTCGCCCCACTCGGGCGTCCCGAAGTCCGCGTCGCCGCCGGTGACGCGCTCGATCCCCGCGGCCGGATCGCCGCCGGTGGCGCCGTCGACCGCCGCGTCGGCGTCGGCGACGTAGACGTGTGACCGACGGCCGTCGAAGTAGCGCTGCCCGGACCGGTAGACGGTGCGGTCGATGACGCGCGGGTCCGGGTGGTCGTTCGGCTCGTACTCCTCCGGGACCGCGAGATCCCGGTCGGCCTCGCGGTCGGCGTCGGTCACCGACTGGACGAAGGCGAGCCGCTCGCCGTCGGGTGACCACGCGATCTCGGAGACGCCGCCGACCACGTCGGTGACTTGTCGGGCCTCGCCGCCGGAGAGCGGGAGCACCCACAGCTGTTGGCGGTCGTCGTCGGCCCCCCGCGTGGCGGTGAACGCGATCCGGTCGCCCGAGGGGCTCCACCGCGGCTCCGCGTCGGAGCCCTCGGCGAGCGTCAGCCGCCGGGGGTCGTCCCCGTCGACATCGGCGAGGTACACCGTCGACTCCGTAGTCTCGTCGTCGACCGGCTCTCGTCGCAGGAAGGCGACGCGGTCGCCGTCGGGAGAGAGTCGCGGGTCTCCCGGCTTGGCGATGTCGCGGTAATCGGCCGCGGTGATCCGTTCCATGCCCGCGTGTCGCCCGCCGGGCTCAAAAGGCGTCTGAAGCCGGACGGGCGGTCGGTCGCACCGCGTTCTTCACCGCCCGTTACTCCGCGTCGTTGTCGAACGCCAGCCTCACATCGTCGGCGGTGACGGTCGCGCCCGCGGCGCACACCGGGTGTTCGAAGTCGGCACCGAGGACCTCCGTCGCGGCCGCTGCGGCGTCGGGCGTCTCGGCGTCTGCGGCCGCGAACGCGTACGGCTCGGGGCTGTCCGTCTCGTAGGTGGCGACGATGGTCGGCTCCTCGACCGCCTCGACGACGAGCCCGTCGCGGCGGACGACCCCAACCGTCGCGGTCTCGGCGCCGACGACGCCGGCGATCCGGGGCGTGTCGTAGTCGTCCTTCTCGAAGTCGAGCGCGAGCAGCGGCGTCGCCAGCGCGTCGCGGGCGGGGTAGCCCAGTTCGAGTTTCTCCGCGATCGGGTCGACGTGCGAGCCGTTGCCGACGACGGCCAGCGGCTCGTCGGCGGGCGTGCGCACCGCGCGCGCGCAGTTGTACGAGACGTACGGGTTGTCCGTCTCGGGGGCGTCCGGCGTCGGGCCGACCGTGAGCGTCCCGTCGCGATCGGTCACGCGGCGGTTCGGGAACGAGCGCGAGGAAACGCGGTAGGCGCCGATACCGGGAGCGACGACGACGAATCGTCCGACGTACATACAGGTTCGTGGTTATCCGACCGGCTAAAGCGCATCGATATACACACGTTCGGCGATCGGTTTCCTGCGGAGCCGCGGCGTCCGCCCTCCCCGATCGATCTCGCTCCGCTCGGAACGTCTGTGAACGCGTGACAGAGGGCCGCCGACGCGCAACGCTTACAAACACCCACTGGCTATCGGTGAGTGCGCACAGTCCATTGGGGTAGTGGCCAATCCTGTTGCCTTCTGGGGGCAACGACCCTGGTTCGAATCCAGGATGGACTATTCTCGCGGTTCGCTTCGGTCCGTGCCGACCGACTCCCATCGCGCCCGCCGTCGGTCCCGTGTCCCCGACGCACCGAGGCCCGCGATGCGGCCGCTCGACCGCCATCGGATCTCGTTTCGACTGGAACATAAACACCGCCACGTACTGCGTTTTCCAATCGAAGAAAGGGGGTTCAGATCCCTACTTTTCGACGTCGAGCAACGCGACGCGCTCGCGGACGATATCGGGGATTCCCCCGGCGGTCGCCGCGATCTCGCGCTCGCCGATGTCGTAGAACTCCCGGACCCGCTCCGGATCGAACGACGGGTCGAACGCCCCTCGCTCGGCGACGGGCGCCGTCGGCGACGAGAGCAGCGCCGCGACCGACGCGGCGGCCGCGTCGAGGTCCGCGTCGGATCGGCCCGCGCCAGGGACCGCACCGAACTCCGCGACGAGGACGACCGCGCGCTGTTCGCCCGCTTCGACCCCGAGCGTGAGCGCGCGGTCGATCTGGCGGCTCCCGGCCGCGTACAACATGATTTCGACGCCCGGATCGCGAGCGACGGCCTCGCCGCGGGCGATCGAGCGCGCGGCGAGACGCGTCGCCTCCCGGAGGTGCGCGGCGGAGACGACCAGATCCGCGTCGAACGCCTGCACGACCGCGCCCGTCTCGCCCGCGATCTCGTCGAGCGCCGCGAGGAACGCGTCGAGGTCGTCGATGGCGGCGGTCCCCGCCACCAGCCGGTGAGGCGGGGTGGACGGATCGGGGGGCGTGCCGTCGCCTCCCGCGTCACCGTCGCTCATCGGAAATCACCCAAACTCGCCTGTCCCTCGCCGTCCTCGTCGCTCGCGGAGCCGGCGGTCGCCGCCGCGGAGGCCGACTTGTCCGGCCGCACGCCGTCCATCGAGGGGTCCTCGCGTCCCGCGTGTTCGAGGATGCGCTCGGCGGTGCGCTCGCGGCCGCGAAGCGCGCCGAGGACGACCGCCTTGTCGGCCTCGCGGAGGTCGGCGCGAGTCTCGATCCCGGCCTCGAACAGCCGCCGGGCGCGCTTCCGGCCGACGTTGCGGACGCCCGCCAAGTCGAGCAGCTCCTCGCGGACGCCGTACTCGATCCGCTTCCGGGCCTCGCGGACCGCGACGACGGTGTCGCCGTCGACGCCCTCCACGTCGCGCGCGAGGGTCTCGGCCGCGCGCAGGAGCCACTCGGCGGTGTCGACCTTTCCGCGGATGTCGCCGGGCCCGACGCCGTACCGCTCCGTGATCCGGTCCTCGTCCACCTCGTTCGCCCAGTCCTCCAGCAGGCGGGCCGTCTTCAGCGACGCGAGCCAGTCCTCGAAGCGCACGTCCTCGTACTCGGAGGGCACGGCGCCGAGGAACTCGCCCTCGCGCTCGTAGCAGAGCTCCGTGTACTCCTCGCGGTCGCCCGACTTCAGGTAGAGCTCGTACATGTCGGGGGTGCGGCTGACGAGGTGGTAGAGGCCGAGGGGAGTGACCGCGGGCGCCTCCGACCCCTCCCCGCCCGTCTCGTTCGCTTCGCCGTCTCCGCCCGATTCGCCGTCTCCGCCCGCTTCTCCCCCTTCGCCGGGACGCGTGTACGTGCCGAACCCCGGCTCGTCGCCGTCGGCGTCGCCGGTCCTGACGAACTCGCCGGTCTCTCCCCCGGCGCCCGCGGTCGCCCCGCCGGCGTCTCGAGCGACCGACCGGAGCCCGTCGATCATCTCCGCGGCGCTCATCGGGTCGAGGTAGAGCCGCGAGACCGTGTGGCCGATGCCGGTCGCGGTCAGGCTCTCCGTCCCGCCGTCGCGGTCGCGGTCGACGAAGTCGTTGACGGCGAGGTAGTCGAGGACGGTGTCGGTGACCGCCGCGAGCCGGCCTTCGTCGTCCGTCTGGGTGGCGTAGAGGGTGTTGTCGAGGAAGGCGAGGAGCCCCTCTCGGGTGGAGGCGAACCCGGAGGCGACGGTGGCGAGCACGTGGGTCCGGAGCGCCGGTTCGGCCGCGAGCTTCGAGCGGACCGGCTCGGGGTCGGCCCAGAGGTAGCGCTCGAACAGCTCCTCTTTCGTGTCGGCGTCGTTCGCGAGCAGGACCGCCTCGCCGTACGGGTCGAGCCCGGGGCGCCCGGCGCGCCCGCACATCTGGTGGACCTCGAGCACGTCGAGGGGTTTCATGCCGCCGAACTCCCCGTCGTACCGGCGCCAGTCGCGGACGATCACCCGGCGGGCGGGGGTGTTGACGCCGGCGGCGAGCGTCGGCGTCGCGGAGATGCACTTGATCAGTCGGTCGCGGAACGCGTCCTCGACGCGGGCGCGGTCCTCGCTCCGGAGCCCCGCGTGGTGGAAGGCGGACCCCCGCTCGACCGCGTCAGCGAGGTCGGCGGCGGTGTCGGTGTCGGAGCCGGAGCGGATCTCGTCGGCGAGCTCGCGGAGTTGGTCGCGCTCGTCGTCGGTGAGCCGGGAGCCGGTCACGTCGGTGAGCTTCCGGGCCGAGGACTCGGCGTTGCGCCGGGAGTTGACGAAGACGAGCGAGGAGCCGCCCCGTCCGTCCTCCTCGGTGTCGAGGGCGTCGGCGACGAGCCGGGCGGTCTGGTCCTCGCCGCGCTCGACGGGCACCTCGCGTTTGCTCCCGTCGACGAAGTCGACGGCGTTGCCGAAGTGGACGCCCATCCGGAGGTCGATGGGGCGCCAGTCGGACTCGACTAACTCGGCGTCGAGCCACTCGGCGATCACGTCCGCGTTGCCGACGGTCGCCGAGAGCGCGACCGTCTGCAGTCCGGGGTTCACCTTCCGGAGCTTCGCGAGGGTCACTTCGAGGGTCGGGCCGCGGTTCGGGTCGTCGACGAGGTGGACCTCGTCGCTCACGACGCAGGTGAGGTCGTCGATCCACGGGGCGCCGTTGCGGATCAGCGAGTCGACCTTCTCCGAGGTGGCGACGATGATGTCGCGCGTGGCGAGCCACTCGCCGTCGGACTCGTAGTTCCCGGTGGAGACGCCGACGGTGACGCCGAACTCCTCCCAGCGCTCGAACTCGGTCTTCTTCTCGCTGGCGAGCGCGCGCAGGGGGACGATGTACAGCGCCTTCCCGCCGCGCTCGACCGCGGAGAGCATGGCGAGCTCGGCGATGAGCGTCTTCCCGGAGGCGGTCGGCACCGCGGCGACGAGGCTCTCGCCGTCGGCGACGCCCGCCTCGACCGCGGCCGCCTGCGGTGGGTACAGCTCCGCGACGCCCTCCGCTTCGAGCGCCTCGCCGACGCCCGCGGGGAGCCCGGAGAGCGAACTCGGTTGCATTGGTGGAGGGTGGGTCCCGACCCGATTTAAAGCGTCGGAACGGGGCGGTGGGTGTCTCGGAGGGCCGTGCGGCCGCCGTCGACCCTACAGTTCGCCCTTCGTGCTCGGCGTGTCGCTGCGGCGCCCGTCGAGCCGCGTCGCGTCGTCGAGGGCCCGCGCCAGGGCCTTGAACAGCGCCTCGACCTCGTGGTGGGCGTTGTCGCCCGTCTCGACCGCGGCGTGGAGCGTCAGGCCGGCGTTGTGCGCCAGCGACAGCGCGAAGTGGTCGGCCATGACGCTCGTGAACTCCCCGACCGACTCCTGGGAGAACTCCCCGGAGAACTCGTAGTACGGTCGCCCGGCCACGTCGACGACGACGCTCGCGACCGCCTCGTCGAGGGGGACGCGCCGGTCGGCGTACCGCCGGATCCCGCGCTTGTCGCCGAGCGCATCGTCGAACGCCTCGCCGAGGCAGATCGCCACGTCTTCGACCGTGTGGTGGTCGTCGATCTCGAGGTCGCCGTCGCAGTCGACGGTGAGATCGAAGAGGCCGTGCTTGGCGAACGATGTCAGCATGTGGTCGTAGAAGCCGATCCCCGTCGAGATCTCGCTGTCGCCGTCGCCGTCGATCGCGAGGGTGAGGTCGATCGTCGTCTCGCCGGTCTCCCGCGAGACGGCGGCCGCGCGCTCGTGGTCGCTCATACCGGCCCGTCGCGGGCGATTCGTAAGTGGGTTGCGGGTGTGCTGACCCGACCGGAGCCCGGACGCGATGGGTGGATCGGGCGGGGGCGGGGCGTTTCCCCGGCGACCGATCGACGACCCCCGCCCGCCCCGGCGCCGGAATCAGGTGTCCCGTCCTCGGCGGTGGATATTTGGCACGTCGGCGAATCGTCTCCGCACGGTATGGACGGATCCGACTCCGCCGACACGCGCGAGTCAGCGCCGGCACCGCCCGATCTCGAGGCCTCCGACGCCCTCGCCGACGTCGTCGACGCCGACACCGGCGAAGGGGAGCTCGAACGGACGATCGGACTCGTCGGCGGCCTCGCGATCGGCGTCGGGACGATGATCGGCGCGGGGATCTTCGTGTTCCCCGGATTGGCGGCTGAGAACGCGGGTCCAGCGGCGTCGCTCTCCTTCGCGATCGGCGCGGTCGTCGCGCTGCTCGTCGCGCTCCCGGCGTCGGAGCTCGCGACCGCGATGCCGCGCAGCGGCGGCGGGTACTTCTTCATCTCGCGCGGGCTCGGCACCGGTCCGGGCGCGATCGTCGGGCTCGGGCTCTGGCTCGGCCTCGTGTTCGCCTCCGCGTTCTACCTCGTCGGGCTCGGCAGCTACGCGGGACAGGTGTTCCTCGAGGCGGGGATCGCGCTCCCGATCGACCCCGCGGTCCCCCTCGGCGTCGCCTTCGGCGTCGGGCTCACGGCGCTCAGCCTCTTCGGGACGGAGAACACCGCGGCGCTCCAGAACGCGATCGTCATCGTGCTGCTCGTCATCCTCACGCTGTTTCTAAGCTACGGGAGCCTCGACGCCCTCGGCGTGTTCGGCGCCGAGAGCACCCCCGAGCGCTTCTTCCCGCCCGGCGGGGCGCTCCCGGTGTTACAGACCGCCGCGCTCGTGTTCACCTCGTATCTCGGCTTCGCGCAGGTCGCGACCGTCGCCGGCGACATCAAAGAGCCGTCCCGGAACCTGCCGCTGGCGATGGTCGGCTCCGTGATCCTCGTCGGCGTCTTCTACGTCGTCACGATCTTCGTCGCGACGAGCGCGTTCGGCAGCGCCCGCCTCGGGCAGTTCGGGGAGACGGCGATGGTCGAGGTCGCGCGGTCGTTCATCGGGTTTCCGGGGGCGCTTGCGATCGTCGTCGCCGGGCTGTTGGCGACGTTCTCCAGCGCGAACGCCTCGATCCTCAGCGCCTCCCGCGCGGTGTACGCCGTGAGCCGCGACGGGATCATCCCCGAGGCCGCGAGCCGGCTCAACCTCGCGTACGGCACGCCCCACGTCGCTCTCGGCATCGCCGGCGGCCCGATCGTCGTGTTGGCCGCGACGGGGCAGGTGGAGCTGCTCGCGGAGGTCGCCTCCTTCCTCCACCTCGTGATGTACGGGCTGATCTGCGTCGCGCTGATCCAGCTCCGCCGGGAGCGGCCCGACTGGTACACGCCTTCCTTCCGCTGTCCGGCCGGGTTCACGGTCGCAGCGGTCGGCGGGCTCGCCAGCTTCGCCCTCATCGCGTTCATGCAGCCGGCGTCGATCGGCATCGGCGCCGCCATCATGGTCGCGGCCTACGGCTGGTACCGGTACTACGCGACCGATGTCGAACTCAAAGGTGACTTCTGAGATGACCGAGACACCCACGGACGACGACGGCGCACAGCCCGAGATCGACGACGGTCGGGGCGAGATCGACGAAGCCGACCGGGCCGACCGACCGTCGGTGCTGGTCCCGCTGGAGGTGTTGGAGGGCGAGTCGATCCCCAACGGCACGCCCGAACTGCTCGCGAACGCCCGCGTCGTGCTGCTCGGATACCACACGATCCCCGACCAGACGGCGACCGAGCAGGCGCGCGAGCAGTTCGGCGAGACGGCGATGTCGAAGCTCGACGAGTTCGCGGAGCAGCTCGTCGCGGCCGGCGCCGACGTCCAGACGCGGCTCGTGTTCACCCACGACGAGGAGACCACCATCGACCGGCTCAGCTACGAACACGACTGCCTCGCGGTGCTGGTCCCGAACAGCACGGAGGGCGTCGAGTCGGTGCTCGTCGCGCTCCGCGGGACCGTCGGCGTCGGGCGGAACACCCGGCTCGTCGCCGGGCTGTTCGCCGACGCGGATGTCGCGGTGACGCTGTACCACATCCTCGGCGGGGACGAGTCCCCCGCCGACGGGGAGTCGTTCCTGAACGGGGTGAAAGCCGACCTCGTCGAGCGCGGGGTGGAGCCCGACCGGATCGAGACGACGATCGAGGCGGAGGACGTCCCGATCGACGCCATCGCGAGCCGGGCCGAATCCCACGACGCGGTGGTGATGGGCGAGACCGATCCGTCGGTCACCACGTTCGTTTTCGGGATGCCGTCCGAGCAGGTGGCCGAGCGCTTCCTCGGTCCGGTGCTGGTCGTCCAACGCCAGCGACCCGAGGAGTGAGCGGAGCGCCGCGATCGAGCGCGCGGCGAGGTCGACTCAGTTCCCGTCCGCGGCCGCCTGCGCCTCCCGCAGCGTGAACTGCCCCTCGTACAGCGCGGTGCCGACGACCACCGCGGCCGCGCCGGCGTCTCGCAGCGCGACCACGTCGTCGACGCTGGCGACGCCGCCGGAGGCGATCACCGGAACGTCGACCGCGGCGACCACGCTCTCGACCGCGTCGCGGTCGATCCCCTCGAGCTGCCCCTCCACGTCGACGTTCGTGAAGAGGATCGCGCCCGCGCCCAGTTCCTCGTAGCGCGTCGCGGCCTCGGCGGGGTCGAGGCCGGTCCCTTCGGTCCAGCCGCTCACGACGACCTCGCCGTCCTTCGCGTCGAGGCTGACGACGACGCTGCCGGGATGAGTCTCGTCGATGTCCGCGACGATCTCGGGCGTCTCGACGGCCGCGGTCCCGAGGATGACGCGGTCGAGTCCCAGCTCGAGGAGCTCTCTCGCCCCCTCTGCGGTCCGGATGCCGCCGCCGAGCTGGAGGCCGACCCCGTCCCCGCCGACCGACTCGACGACCGCCTCGATCGCGTCGGCGTTGACGCGCTCGCCCTCGAACGCCCCGTCGAGGTCGACGAGGTGGAGCGTCTCGGCGCCCGCCTCGGTCCAGCGCTCGGCGGCCTCGACGGGGTCGCCGTACCGCTTTCCCGTGCCGCGCTCGCCGCCGACCAGCTGGACGACCTCGCCGTCCTGCACGTCGACGGCGGGGATCACCTCGAAGGAAGGGAAGTGGCTCATACCGGGGTACAGCCGCGGCCGCCGATTAAACGGGTCGGTTCGGCCGTCCTCCCCGTCGGCTCACGTCACCGAGATGAGCAGCTGCGAGACGTCCTCGTCGAACGCGGCGGGGTCGGTCGCGAGCGCGTCGGCGCTCTCCGCGTCGCCGAGCTCGGTCACCGACGTCTCCGCGTCGATCGGGTCGGGAAGCGCGTCGTCGACGACCTCGATCAGGGGCTCCGTCGGGTACGCGCCGCCGGCGACGATCACGTCGGTGCCGTCGTGCCAGACGCCGAGCCGCGACTCGATCCCGACCGTCTCGCTGACCGCGGTCGTCGACCCGTCCGGCAGCGGGACCGACCCGTCGACGGCGTACTCGCCGGTGAGCTTCCACGCGGTCGCCGTGTGCCCGCTTCGGACGGTCGTGATCCCCTCGTCGACGACCTCGACGTTCTCGATGCCGCTGTTCCGGAGCTGCGCGCGGAACGCGTCGGTCGCCGCCGCCTCCACCTCTGTCATCAGCCGGTCGCGGCCGACGCCGGCCGGAAGCTGGTCGACCGCCGGGCGGAGGTCGATCCGCGTCGCGAAGAAGACGACGGGCGATCCCGAGGCGTCGACCGTCTCCGCGAGCGCCTCGGCGACGTCGACGTACTCGTAGATTCGCGTCGACTCCCGCGCGCGGACCGTTATCGGCCCGTACGACCGCTCGAAGACGGTGCTCTCGGACTCGTCGATCTGTCGCCAGTCGTCGATTCGGTCGCTGGTCACCTCCGGCTTCGGTACCGGTCCGTCGCGCCCCCCGAGACAGCCCGACAGCCCCGCGACCGCGGCGACTGCGCCGCCCGCGAGCAGGCGTCGCCGCGTGACCCCGGCGGTACTTCGGCTCGACGCCGCCGCTTCTCGTCCGGTCGGTCGCTTACTCATAGGGGATCGAAGGGGGAGACGCGCTAAATCGGTGTCGGCGGCGCTATCGGCGGTGAGACGGCCCGCTCGATCGCGTGTCGCGTCTCCCCCGATCCCCCCCGAGAGTGGTCCCGCCGCTGTCCCCGTCGCCGGCTCCGGAATCGCCGGGGCCGGCGGGTCCGCATCCGGAGCCGGCGACACGGATCCCTTATGTAACCACCGGGTGTAACAACTCGGTAATGGGCTACGACGACACGACCGAGACCCGGCGTCGGTTCCTCGCGCTCGGCGGCGCGGCGGGGGCCATCGCGCTCGCGGGGTGCAGCGCCGAGCCGACGGACGGCTCCGATGGCTCCGACGGGACTGACGGCGACGGCGGGGACGGGACAGACGGCGAGGACGGCGAAGACGGGACGGACGGCGAGGACGGCGGGGAAGGCGACGAGGAGACGCCCACCCTGACGGTCGCGACCTACAGTAGCTTCATCGACGCCCCCTCGGTGAGCCCCGGCGAGTGGCTCAAAGAGGAGTTCGAGTCGCGCGTCGACGCCGAACTGGAGTGGGCGACCCCGGACAACGAGCTGAACTACTACGTCGAGCGCGCCAGCTCGGGAGTGTCGATCGACGCCGACCTCTACGTCGGGCTCACCACCGAGGACCTCGTGCGCGTCGACGAGACGCTCGACGACGACCTGTTCGCCGAGCGCGGCGAGGTCGCCGGGTTCGACGACGTGCGCGAGGGGTTGCTGTTCGACCCGTTCGACCGCGCCGTCCCCTTCGACACCGGCTACGTGAGCCTCGTGTACGACGGCACCGCCACCGAGGCGCCGGAGACGTTCGATGGCCTGCTCGCCGACGAGCACGCCGGCGCGCTCATCGCCCAGAACCCCGGCGCCTCCGCGACGGGCCGGTCGTTCCTGCTCCACACGGTCCACCGGTTCGGCGACGGGCCGGACGGCGTGGTGGAGGGCGGAGACGGCGACCCGGAGTACGACTACCTCGACTACTGGGCGGAGCTGCAGGACAACGACGTGCGCGTGCTCGGCTCGTGGGACGACGCCTACTCCGCCTGGAGCGAGGGCGAGGCGCCGATGGTCGTCTCCTACTCCACCGACCAGGTGTTCGCGGACATGGAGGGCGCGGACCTCGAGGAACACCAGATCCGATTCCTGAACGATCAGGCGTACGCCACCCCGGAGGGGATGGCCGTCTTCGCCGACGCCGACGAGCCCGAGCTCGCCCGTGAGTTCATGTCGTTCATGCTGGAGCCGGACGTGCAGGGGCAGATCGCCGAGCGCAACGTCGCCTTCCCCGCGACCGACACCGCCGAGCTCCCGGACGACTACGCCGAACTGGCGCAGGAACCCTCCGAACCGGTGACGTTCACGTACGACGAGCTCCAAGGCTCCGTCAGTGAGTGGGTCGAAGACTGGGAGCGGCAGTTCGCCGGGAACTGACGGCGGCGTGCCAGACGCCAACCGCGACGCCGCCGGCGGCGGTCGGACGCTCCGCGACCGGCTCAACGGGCGCCTCCGAGGACGCCTGTTGACCGCGCTCGCGGCCGTCACGAGCGTCTTGCTCGTCGGCGCGTTCTACTACCCGGTCGGCACCGTCCTGATCGAGGCGGTGCTCGTCGACGGCGCCCCCACGCTCGCCGTGTTCGGCGAGCTCCTGCGCGACCCGTTCTACTTCGGCGAACTCGCCCGGCTGTTCGCGGGGGAGTCACCGGTCGCGGTGGCGCGCGGGCTCCTCTCGCCGGACCGCCGGCTCGGGATCGTGGGGTTCACCGCGTACCAGGCCGCGCTGTCGACGGTCGCCAGCGTCGCCCTGGGGCTCCCCGCGGCGTACCTCCTCGCGCGCTTCGAGTTCCCCGGCCGCCGGACCCTTCGGTCGCTGACGATCGTCCCGTTCGTCCTCCCGTCGATCATGGTCGCCGTCGGCTTCGTCGCCACGTTCGGCACCAACGGGACGCTCAACCGGGTTCTCGGTGCCGCCGGGCTCCCGCCGGTCGACCTCATGTTCACGCTGGAGGCGATCGTGATCGCCCACGCGTTCTACAACGCGCCGCTCGTCGCTCGGGTGACGACCGCGGCGTGGGAGTCGGTCGACGCGAGCGCGGTCGAGACGGCCCGGAGCCTCGGCGCGGGGCCGGTCCGGGCCTTCTTCGACGTGGTCGCGCCGCAGGTGTACCCCGCCGTGCTGACGGGCGCGGCGCTCACCTTCGTGTTCACCTTCGGCACCTTCCCGATCGTCCTCGCGCTCGGCGGGTTCGAGCTGGCGACCGTCGAGGTGTTCGTCTACCGGCTCGTCCGCGACCTGAACTACGCCGAGGCGGCGGCGCTGGCGATCGTCGAGCTGGCGATCTCGCTCGGCGTCCTGCTCGCGTACCTGCGGTACGAGGCGCGAAACAGCGTCAGTTCGCGGGGGGTTCGGCCCCTTCCGCGCAAACCCCTCGTCCCGACGGCGCCGACCGCACGGGAGGTGCTCCCCCGGCTCGGCCTCGCCGCCTACGCCGTCGTCGCGGGGCTCGTCTTCGTCGCGCCCATCGCCTCGATGGTCCTCGCGAGCGTCACGGGCGGGGACGGGGCGCTCACGCTGGAGCACTACCGGTTCCTCCTCGACCGCCAGCGCACGGGGGCGGCGTTTCAGGTGCGCCCGTGGCCCGCGATCCGCAACTCGCTGGCGTTCGCGTCGGCGGCGACGCTGCTCGCGCTCCCGATGGGCGTCGTGGTCGCGGTGCTGACGACGCGGCGGTACCGGGGGCGGAAGCTGGTCGACACGGCCGCGATGGCGCCCCTCGCCGTCTCCGGGATCATCGTCGGGCTCGGGCTCCTCCGCGGGCTCGTCTTCGGCGTGGAGGTCGCCGGGTGGCGGTTCGCGGCGACCGGCGCGGTCGCCATCGTGGTCGCGCACGCGGTCGCCGGCTACCCCTTCGTCGTCCGGACGGTCGCGCCCGGACTGGAGGGGCTCGACCGCTCGCTGATCGAGTCCGCGCGAGCGCTCGGCGCGTCGCGGGCGCGGGTGATCCGCGACGTGGAGCTCCCGCTCGTGTGGCCCGGCGTGGTCGCCGGCGCGGCGTTCGCGTTCGCCATCTCCATCGGCGAGTTCACGGCGACGGTGGTGCTCGCCACCGGCGCCGACGCGTACACGATGCCGGTCGCCATCGAACGGTTCATCGGGCGTCGGATCGGACCGGCGACCGCAATGGGCGTCGTCCTCCTCGTCGTCACCGGGCTCAGCTTCGTCGTCATCGAGCGGCTCGGAGGTGAGATGCGTGGACTCTGAGCGTGACGCCGAGCCGTCTCGCGCCGACCCGGCCGTCGAACTCGACGGCGTGACCAAGCGGTACGGCGACACCGCCGCCGTCGACGACGTGAGCCTCCGGGTGCGCGAGGGCGAGTTCTTCACGCTCGTCGGCCCCTCCGGCTGCGGGAAGACGACGACGCTCCGGCTGATCGCGGGGTTCGAGGAGCCCACCGCGGGGACGGTGCGCTTCGCCGGCGACTCGGTCGCGGGGGTGCCGCCCGAGGACCGCGACGTTGGCGTCGTCTTCCAGAACTACGCGCTGTTCCCGCACATGACCGTCGGCGAGAACGTCGGGTACGGGCTCAACTTCGCCGACCCGCCCGACGGGGTGAGCCGCGAGGAGCGCGTCGCGGAGCTGCTCGAACTGGTGGACCTCCCCGACGCCGCCGACCGCGACCCGGAGAGCCTCTCGGGCGGGCAGCGGCAGCGCGTCGCGATGGCCCGCGCGCTCGCGCCCGGACCCGACCTCCTCCTCCTCGACGAGCCGATGAGCGCGCTCGACGCGCAGCTCCGCGAGCGCCTCCGGGTGCAGGTCCGGACGATTCAGTCGGAGCTCTCGATTACGACCGTCTACGTCACCCACGATCAGGAGGAGGCGCTGGCGATCTCCGACCGCGTCGCGGTGATGCGCGACGGGACCCCCGAGCAGGTCGCACCCCCGCGGACGGTGTACCGGGAGCCGTCGAGCCGGTTCGTCGCGGCGTTCGTCGGCGACAACAACGTGTTCGCGGGGCGGGTAGTGGACGTCGGCGAGCCTGTCGCGCGCGACGGCGAGCGCGAGGGCACCACCCGAATCGCCGCCGTCGACGTTGACGGCGAGACCCTGCGGGTCGCGATCGACGAAGCGACCGCTTCCGGCGTCACACCGGGAGACCGCCTCACCTTCTGCGTGCGGCCCGAGTACCTGCGGATCGGCGACGGAGCGAGCCGACTCCGAGCGACCGTCGCCAGCGCCGAGTTCCTCGGCGAGACGACGCGGGTGACCCTCGACTGGGGCGGGCGCGACCTCGTGGTCCGGACGCGCGACCCGCTCTCCGGCGAGGTCGTCGTCGGCTTTGACCCCGCGGACGCGCACGTGATCGCCGCCGACGACGGCTGACGGACGGCGAAACACACCTCGCCGACCACGGACGACAGCGACACGCATTAGCGCCCCGAACCGCTATCTCGCGCATGGCATCGGAGTCGTGCGACGTCTGCGAGCGGTCCGTCAGGATCGCCGGCGGGATCGGCGATCTGTGGAACTTCGCGTTCGAGTCGACGCAGGGACTGACGCTCGAGCTCACCGACGGCTCCGAGTTCTTCCTCTGTTTCGAGTGTATGGAGGCGCTCCCGGACGATCACGAGCCCACCGAGGCGGATGTCGCCGCCCTCCGCGAACGCACGGACCCCGTCGAGGACGACGGGAACGACTTCTGGCACTGGAAGTGAGACGCGCTCCGACCCCGGCACCGCCGCGGCTCGCCGACGGCACCGCCGCGACCCGCCCGACGGACGACACCGTCGTTTTGAGCGTATCACAAGGAACATACCCCCACGCGTCCCCGTAGCAATCATCAGGTGGATCCCGTGACGAAGAAACGCGAATACCGCGACGACTACGACGACAAGACGCTGTACATCCCCGGCCCGACCGAGGTCCGCGACGACGTGATCGAGGCGATGACGGAGTCGACGTTCGGCCACCGGATGGACCGGATGACCGACCTGTACACGACCATCGTCGAGGATACGAAGACGTTCCTCGGCACCGACAACGACGTGATCGTCCTCACTGCCTCCGGCACCGAGTTCTGGGAGGCGTCGACGCTCAACCTCGTCGACGAGAACATCCTCGTGCCGACCTGCGGGAGCTTCAGCGAGCGCCACGCCAACGTCGCCGAGCGGCTCGGCAAAGACGTCGATCGGCTGGAGTACGAGTGGGGCGAGGCCGTCAAACCCGAGGACATCCGCGACCACCTCGAATCGACGGACAAACACTACGACGTGGTCGCGACCGTGATGAACGAGTCGTCGACCGGCGTCCGCAACCCCATCGAGGAGATCGGCGACGTGATCGCCGACTACCCGGACACGTACTTCGTCGTCGACGCCGTCTCCGCGCTCGGCGGCGACTACGTCGACATCGACGAACACGACATCGACGTGATCTTCGCGTCCACCCAGAAGGCGTTCGCGATGCCGCCCGGACTCGCCGTCTGCGTCGTCAGCGACGACGCCTACGACCGCGAGGTCGAGAAGGGGACCTCCTCGTGGTACGGCGGCTTCCGGCGCACCATCGACTACTACGACCGGAAGGGCCAGACGCACTCGACGCCTGCCATCCCGATCATGTTGGCGTACCGCAAGCAGATGAAACACATGCTCGACGAGGGGCACCGCGCCCGCGACGAGCGCCACCGCGAGATGATGGCGTACGTCCACGACTGGGCGGACGAGCACTTCGCGATGTTCCCCGAGGAGGGGTACGAGTCGCAGACGGTCGCCTGCATCGAGAACACGCAGGGGATCGACGTCGCCGCGACGATCGAGGACGTGAGCGAGGAGTACGACATGGCGTTCTCGAACGGCTACGGCTCGCAGCTCGGCGAGGAGACGTTCCGCATCGGCCACATGGGCGAGCACACCGTCGAGAGCGTCAAAGCGCTCACCGACGCGATCGAAGACGTCGCCGACCTGTAGCGCGCCCGGTCACCCGCTTCGTCGGTCGTCTCGGCGCGGCTCGACCAGCTCGATCGGGTACCGCCGTCCGCCGGATCGGGTTTCCTCGACGCCGACCACGACGAACGCGTGGGCTCCCACGTCGACGATGTCGCCCGTCGAGAGTGGTCCGTCCGGCCCTCTCCCCCCGCGTCGCCGGCGGTTCCGACGCGCTTGCTCCGCGTTCTCACCGTCCGCCTCGCCTGCCACGACCTCAGCGGAGACGCCGATGACGGCGCGTTCGGCGTCGATCGCGCGGTTCCAGAACGCGTCCGACGGCGGATGCGGACCCAACACCGCCGTCAGTTCCGATCGCGTGAGTCGCTTCATACCCGCAGGTCAGAGCCAAAGTAATTGTGCGTGTCGGGTCTCGCCGAACTCCAGTACGGTCTCCTCGTCGACGAGCCCCGCATCGACGGCAACGCCGACGGCCTCCGTGCCGACGATGTTCGCCACCTGCGCGCGCTGGAGCCCCGCGACGACCTCCTCCGCGGTCGCTTCGACCGCGTCGTCGCCGCCGTAGAACTCCTCGGTGACGGTGATCGTCGCGCGCCCGTTGTCGTACGTCTCGCCGAGGCAGTCGGCGTCGCAGACGGAGACGAGCCGCCCCTCGGCGGTCTCACGCTCGCGGAGGAGCATCTAGAACCCCTCTGGCCCCTCGCCCTGGAGCTCTCGCTCCGGCTCCTCGCGTCCGCCGCCGCGACCGCCTCGCCCGCCGGGCTGTCCACCGGGCTGTCCGCCTGCGCCGGGCCGACCGCCGGCCTGTCCGCCGGGACCGGGCGCCTGTCCGGTCTGCTCTTCGACCATCTGCTCTTCCGCCTCGCGGCGGATCTCCTCGGCGCGGTCGGCCACCTCTTCGGCCTGCTCGTGCTCGCCCGCCTCCTCCAACGCGCGGGCCTTCTCCTCTAACACGCCCGCGCTCCGGTAGCCGAGCCGGACCGCGTTGTCGAAACAGGTGACGGCGTCCTCGGCGAGCCCGCGCTCGACCAGCAGGAACCCGCGGTTGTACCACGCTTCCGCGAAGCGCGGGTCGGTCTCGACGGCGCGCTCCGCGTGTTCCAGGGCCTGCTCGCCGCGGCCCGACTCCCAGAGCGCGTACGCGAGGTTGGTCTCGGCGGTCGCGGCGTGCTCGGAGTCGTCGTCGATCCGCAGCGCCTCCTCGTAGGCGCCGATCGCTCGGTCGTACTCCTCTAACTCGGCGTGGGCCGCGCCCTTGTTCACCCACGCCTCCTGTGCTTCCAGCGAGTCCTCCTCGGCGAAGCTGGCGGCGCGCTCGAACGTCTCGGTCGCCTCCTCGAAGCGGTTGATCCCCATGTACGACAGCCCCACGTCGATCAGCCGCTCCACGTCGATCGCGTCGCTCTCGACGTTGCGCTTGTCCATGATGTCGGTGAGGACGCGCGAGTCGACGGGGTCGACCGTGTTCGGGTCGGCGTCGATCTCTTCGGGGTCGAGGGTGAACTCCTCGTAGTCGGCGTCGACGCCCTGCCCGGCGGAGAACTCGTGGCGGTCGCCGTCGCGTTCGTCGGTCATATACCCGGTTTTGACGGTCACGAGGCGTAAGGGTTGCGTCGGAGGGTCGCGGAGGCGACGGCTCGTCACTCCGGTACTCCCGTCCAGCGACCGCGACTCCGCCGACTCACCCGGCTCGCTGACCGTCCGCGGCTCCGTCTCGCACCCCGACGTTCGTGAGTTCGAACCGGGCGCCGCCGGACTCCGCCTCCGCGACCCGGATCGTCCACCCGTGCGCGTCGGCGATGTCGGCGACGATCGCGAGCCCGAACCCCGTTCCGTCGTCCGTCGTGGTGTACCCGCTGTCGAACACGTCGCCCCGCTCCGACTCGGGGATACCGGGGCCGTCGTCCTCGACGTAGAAGCCGTCTTCGAGCCGTCCGACGGTCACCGTCACGTCCTCGCCGCCGTGTTCCACGCTGTCACCGGACGAGGTCCGGTTGCCCGTGGAACCGTGTTCCACGCTGTTCCGGAAGAGGTTCTCCAACAGCTGTTGCAGCCGCGAGGCGTCCGCCGTCACCGTCGCGTCGGTCGCGAGCTCGAGGCTCGCCGTTTCGGTCGGGGCGGCGTCCCACGCCAGCGTCGCGCACTCTCTGAGGCCGATCAGCTCGATGTCGTCGATCGCGTCCCCCGCCTTCGACAGCGACAGCACGTCGTCGATGAGCGCTTCCATCCGCTCCACCGCGTCGAAACACCCCGCCAGATCCGACGGGTCACCGGTTTCCTCGACGAGTTCGAGCCGTCCCCGCAGCACGTTCAGTGGACCGCGGAGGTCGTGGCTGACGATGCTCGCGAACTGCTCGAGGCGATCGTTCTGTCGCTGGAGCTTCTCGGTGATCTGTTCGCGCTGCAGCTCGTAGCTCACCCACCGGCTCATCAGATCGACGAGCGTCACCTCCCACTCGGAGAACCGATCGGCGCGCGTGTCGGTCCCGTAGAAGCAGAACGTGCCGTAAACCCCGTCGTTGTCGTACACCGGCCCCCCGAGATAACAGGAGATCCCCCAGTCGGTGTAGCCGGCGCGGTCGGTCTCCTCGGGCGCGTCCCGTGCGACGTCCCCCCAGGCGATGGTCTCTCTCCGGCCCGCCACCCGTTCGCAGTTCGTCGCTTCCAGCGGGACGACATCGCCCGCCTGGATGGTGTCGTCGTCCGCGTCGACGACCTCGAACCGGTACTTGTCGCCGACGATCTCCGAGAGCGAGCCGAACTCGGTGCCGAACTCGTCGCGCCCGAGCACGAGCAGCCGCTGCACCTGCTCGGCGAAGCTGGCGTCGCGGTCGGCGGTGATGTCGTGAAGCTCCTTTAACACCTGTTCGCGGTGTTCGAGCCGGTCGCGGTACCGTTGCTCCTCGGTTATCTCGCGGAAGTAGATCGAGAGCCCGGTGTCGTCCGGGAACGCCCGGACCTCGAACCAGTCCTCGAGCGGCGGGAAGTACTCCTCGAACGAGACCGGCTCCCCGGTCTCCATCGCGCGGTTGTACTCCCGATAGAACGTCGTCTCGACGGCGTCCGGGATCTCCTCCCACAGGTGTAACCCCTCGAGCGTCGTCTCGCGAGGGCGGTTCATCGCTCGGGAGAGGAGCTGTTCGCCCTTCTCGTTGGCGTAGGTGATCCGCCATTCGTCGTCGACCGCGAAGAAGCCGTCACGCATCCGGTTGAGGATCCCGTCCCGGTCTCTCTCGGCGCGTTTTCGAGCCGCGATGTCACGTCCGATGCCGACGAATGCGAGCGCGCTCTCGTCGGGCGCCGGGCGGAGGCTGAACTGGTAGGGGATGCGCTCTCCGGTCGCCGTCGTGAGCTCCGCTTCGATGGTTCCCGCTCCGGCCTCGAGCGCCTCCGCGATCGTTTCGGTCACTCGATCGTCGTCCGCGGTGGGGACGAACTCCGCCGGCGTCATCCGCCGTAACGCGGCCTCGTCGTAGCCGGTGACCTCCGGAACGGCGTCGTTCCACAGCTCCATGGTCCCGTCTTCGCCGACCGCGAAGAAGAGATCCGGAAGCGCATCGAGGAGGACTCCGACCGCCTCCTCCTGACTGTCATTCATTACCATCGTAAACGCCCCGGCGGATACTTATATCACCCCCTCGCTGCGGTCGATTTTCCGTCCGCCGTCGCGCGCGGCGGCGACGAGTTAACGGCGGGCGTCGTCCGGGGCGCTCCCCGACTACTCCAGATCGAGCAGCGCCGCGACCTCGTCGAGGTAGTCGTCGTAGATCCCGACCGCGGACTCGATCGGGTCCGGCGAGGCCATGTCGATCCCGGCGAGCTCGACGACGTCGAGGGGGTAGTCGGAGCCGCCCGCGGCGAGCATCTCGCGGTAGTCGGCGGCGGCGTCCTCCCCCTCCTCCAGGACGCGTTCGACGATCGCGGCCGCCGCGGAGATGCCGGTCGCGTACTGATAGACGTAGAAGTTGTAGTAGAAGTGCGGAATCCGCTCCCACTCGCGTTCGATGCCGCCGGTCAGCTCGGCGGGCGCGTAGTAGTCGCCCTTGAGGTCGGCGTATATCTCGTCGAACGCGTCGGGGGTGAGCGCCTCGCCGGCCTCGACGCGCTCGTGGATCCGCTGTTCGAACGCCGCGAACATCGTCTGCCGGAAGAGGGTCGAGCGGAACCGCTCGAGGTACTCGTCGAGCACGTGGGTGCGCAGCTCGTCGTCCTCGACCGTGTCGAGCAGGTGGTGGGTGAGCAGGGTCTCGTTGACGGTGGAGGCGATCTCGGCGACGAAGATCTCGTAGCTCGCGTCGTGCCACGGCTGGGCGTCGCCGGCCAGCTCCGAGTGCATCGAGTGGCCGAGCTCGTGCGCCAGCGTGAACATCGAGGCGATGTCGTCCTGGTAGTTCATCAGGATGAACGGCTGGGTGTCGTACGTCCCCGAGGAGAACGCGCCGGAGCGCTTCCCGCGGTTCTCGTACACGTCGACCCACCGCGAGTCGAGCCCCTCGGCCATCCGCTCCTGGTACGCCTCGCCCAGCGGCGCGACCGCCTCGATCACCCATTCGCGGGCCTGTTCGTACTCCACGTCGGGCCCCTGATCGCCGGTCAGCGACATGTACAGGTCGTGGCTCTCCAGCCGGTCGACGCCGAGCGCCTCGGCCTTCAGGCCGGCGTGGCGGTGGAGCACGTCGAGGTTGTCGTCGACGCTGTCGACGAGCGTGTCGTACACCTCGACCGGGACGTTCGAGCCGTCGAGCGCGGCCTGCCGCGCCGAGTCGTAGCCGCGGATCTCGGCGCTCGTCGCGTGCTCTCGGACGGCCTTCTCCAAGGACGTGCCCACCGTGTTGCGCACGCTCGCCCACTCGTCGTAGAACGTCTCGTGGACGCGCTCGCGGAACGCGCGGTCCGGGTTCTTCTGGAGCTTCGTGAAGTTCGCCTGCGTGATCTCGACCTCCTCGCCGTCGGGGTCGTCGACGACGCCGTAGCTCATGTCCGCGTTCGTCAGCATCGAGTAGATCTCGCTCGGCGCGTCCGTGACCTCGGAGAGGTCCGCGAGCACCTCTTCCACCTCGGCGGAGCGCGTGTGTTCTTTCATCCGCAACACGTCGTCGAGGTAGTGCTCGTACTCCGCGAGCGCGGGCTCGGCGTCGATAAAGGACTCCACCTCCGCCTCGGTGAGCGACTGGAGCTCCGGCTCGAGATAGGAGACCGCGCTCGACGCCTCGGAGCCGAGCGAGGACGCCTTCGCCGACATCGCCTGATACTCCTGGTTCCGGGTGTCCTCGGCGCTGCGGAGCCGGGCGTACGTCGTCACCTGCTGGAGATCGCGGAAGATCTCCTCGCGCAGCTCCAGCAGTTCGAGGAGGGTCGCGGCGTCGTCGGCGACCCGTCCCTCGTACGCCGTCAGCTCCTCGATCCGCTCCGACACCGCCTCGTAGGCGGTCTCCCACTCCTCGTCGTCGGCGTAGATGCTCTGGAGGTCCCACTTGTACGCCTCGTCGATATCCGCCCGCTCGGGAACCGAACTCATACCACGGGGTTGGCCTCCGGGGCACTAAGGCTTGTCAACCGAGGGCGCCCGCGTGGGCGGCGCAGTGCGTCACTCCCCCGCCGTCCACTCCGCGAGGTCGATGACGAGCACGAGCGCGTCCTCCCCGTCCCGGTAGTAGTTCGAGACGCGGCGGATCGGGTCGAACCCCTCGTCCGCGTACAGCGACCGCGCGGCCGCGTTGCTCTCGCGCACTTCGAGCCGCACGACCGCGACGCCGACCGCGCGGAGCCGCGCGAGCGCGGACCGGAGCAGGGTCCGGCCGATCCCCCGCTCGCGCGCCTCGGGGTGGACCGCGAGGTCCTTCACGTGGCCGATGTCGCGCCCGTGGTTCGGGGTGGCGTCCGCGACGACGTAGCCGACGACCGCCCCCTCCCGCTCCGCGACGAGGAACGCGGGCTCGTCGAGCAGCCGCTCGAAGGCGTCGTACGGCCACGGGTCCGAGAAGCACTCGCGCTCGATCCGCACCACGGCGAGTAGGTCGGCGCGCTCGACCGGCCGGACGGTCACGTCCACGGGGGGCACGGGTCGGATTGGCGCGCGGGAGGAATAAACGCGACGGGACGACACAACGCGCCGAAGCGACACGATGCGCCGACGCCGGTTACCGATCGATCCACGGCTCGCCCGTTTCGGCCGCGTCGGGGTCGGGCCCTCGGACCACGAAGCAGGCCCCGTCAGGGACCGGCACCTCCTCGGGACACGGCGGCGCCGCGCTCTCGCCCCGGAGACCGATCGTCCAGCCGTGCGACTCGACGACCTCGCGGACGATGTCGAGCCCGTACCCCGTCCCGTCCTCGCGGGTCGTGAAGCCGGGGGCGAACACCTCCTCGCGGTGTGTCGAGGGGATTCCCGGCCCGTCGTCGGCGACGAGAAACCCCTCGTCGGTCGCGGTCACGACGACGGTGAGGACGGCGTCCTCGCCGCCGTCGGTCAGCCGGGGGTCGCCGGAGCCGTCGCCCGGCCGAATGCCCTTCTCCCCGTCCGGTACGGCGTGTTCCGTCGCGTTCCGGAACAGGTTCTCGAACGCCTGTCGCAGGCGGCCGCGGTCGCCGCGCACCTGCGCGTCCGCGCCGACGACGAGCCTCGCGTCCGCATGTCCGGCGGTGTCCCACGCCTCGCGGGCGACGTCCCCGAGCGCGAACTCGGTCGGCTCGTCGATCCCGGTGCCCTGTCGCGCCAGCGTCAGCAGCTCCGAGACCAGCTGGTCGATCCGGTCGGCGGCGCGCTCCCCGCGCTCCAGGGGTTCGGTGTCGTCTTTCAGCTTCGCCATCTCTATCGACCCCCGGATCACGGACAGCGGGTTTCGGAGGTCGTGCGAGACGATGCTGGCGAAGCGGTCGAGCCGCGCGTTGCGGTCGGTGAGCCGGCGCTCGCGCGCCTTCCGCTCGCTCACGTCCCGCGAGTTGATGAGCAGGCGCCCGACCGCGGCGTCGGCGGGCAGCGACCGGGTCCGGGACTCCAGCCAGACCCAGTCGCCCTCGGCGGTGCGGTAGCGGTACTCCATCGTGGGCGTCTCGTCGGGGTCGTTGAGGGCGCGGTAGAACCGCTCCGTCACGCGCTCGCGGTCGTCGGGGTGGACGTAGCCGAGCGGCGAGCGCCCCACGGTCGACCCCTGCTCGTAGCCGAGCACCTCCTCGACGGACGGGCTCTCGTACCGGACCCGACCGTCGGCGTCGACGACGGTGACGAGATCCGACCCGTACTCCAGGAACTCCCGGAACCGCTCCGGGAAGGCCGCCTCCGAGTCGACGCGGCGTGCGGTGACGACGCGCCCCCCGAACTCGGGGGCCAGCTCGTCGTCGACGACGGATTCGACCCAGACGAATCCGCCGTTCGCGTGGCGGAGTCGGTGTGTGACGACGCGGTCGGTCGCGACCGCGGAGAGCGCGTCGGCGACGGGGTCGCGGTCGTTCGGGTGAACGTGCTCCAACAGGTCCTCGCCGACGAGGGACGCCCGCTCGACTCCGAGCACCGCGGGCACCGACGGCCCGGCGAACAACACTTCGCCGTCGACCGCGACGGCCGCGACGAACCGGTCGGCACCCGGTACGGGCGGGTCGGTCGGCGCGGCGTCCTCGACGGGGTCGACACCACCGCCCGCCCCCGATTGGCTCCTCTCTCCCGCCGAGTCCCGATCGGATCGGTCGTCGCATCCGTCGGTCAACTCCCGGCGATCGCCGGCGGGAGCGTCGCGACGGGCGGCCAACGGGCGATCGGTTGGGCGGAGAGTCACGCTGATTCGGTTTCCCCTTCGAACGCGATCGGATAAAGTTGCGCCCTGAAAATATCACCGGGGATAATCGGAGGCGATACCCGACGGTTGCGGGCGATCGTTCTCCATCGATCGGCGCATCTTCCGCGGCGATCCCCCGCCATCGACCCACTCGGACGACCGCAGTCAGAAGCGTTAAACGCTCGCCGCGGATATCCGGTCGTGAGGGCGCGTAGCTCAGCGGACAGAGCACTTGGTTCCGGACCAAGATGCCGCGGGTTCAAATCCCGTCGCGCCCGTCACAATCCTTCGCGCCGTGGATACAGAGCAAACCACCAGACAGCGTAGCGGTCTACGGTATTTCGGGTTCATTCTGGGGGGTGATTTCGTCACGCTCCGTGACGGCGGTCGACGCCGTCTGTCGATTCGCGAAGAACCAAAACGGCATTCGACTTAATGATTGGGGTCGAGTGACATCTCACAGAAAAGGGTTCGATAGAGAACGGAGTATCAACGGGGTTGAGTAGCTCAGGAGAACTACCGGGTTCGGTACTATCGGCGATATAGAGATTTGGCAGTCGTCACGCCACTTCTTGGAGAAATTTTATACTGATGTGACAAACTATCTAAACCATGCTTGACGATTTCTTCTCAGCCTTCCATTATTTTCGTAATGTAGATTCAAACTCACCTGAGACAACCATCGGAAAGGGACGAAAAGTAGTGCGAAAATATGCGTTTGTAATTGTATTAGCAGTCGCAGCAGGTGTTGTAACCGGGATATTACCTTCCCCAGATGCACTCCTTCTGTCGATATACACCCTCATTCCCTTTGTATTCGATTCATCATTAATACTGAATTCAATACCTCTCATAGGACGAGCTGCACCTCGTGTGATGATTCTGGTTGAATTAGGGAATGGAATAGGTGCCGCAAGTATCGGTATCACACTCTCTACAGTGTATACGATCTATCGGAAAGTTGGGGCCGCATCAATGACTGTCTCTTGGCTTCAATGGAAGAGAAATAACTAAACGAAATATCGACACACCCCACCGATCCCTACTGGATTAATTATAACTTTGGACCGTTATTTTGTCTATCCAATGAGGTCGGTTCATAATAGATAATTGAAGGCCCTGAGAGTATTTTTCCCATCATCGGTTATCCTGACCTCACTTCTTCGTCCAATTTCTTCTACCTTGATTGCATCCCGCTCAAGTAGTGGTTTGATAATGTGGCTGTCTAACAACCGATATTCCCCAGTTCTATGCTTAGAATTATGATTGCTCATGAATGGAAGGTCCGTCTCCTTTCCAAATTCGCTAAGATTACTCTTCGCTACTGGCCCTTTTTCGGAAACAAATCTCAGTATCCGGATTTGCTCTGCTGGGGGTTCATCAATATGAAATGAGGGTAAATTGTCTATGCCTTCAACACCAGAGCTAACTGGGTCATTTGGTGGTCCTTCTTCGTCCTCGGGTCCGTATTTTTTTGCGCGGACGTAGTATGGGGTGGCGTTGGTTAGCATACAGGCAATCATTCCTCCGATAGCAGTTACCTTCGACCCTGTAGCTAAGTTCACATACACATCATCGCTTGTATGCTGGTCAACGATACTGGCGATCCTTTCGATTGAGCCATACATGTCGAAGATGTTGCAATCTCGCTCTACCAGATCTAACGAGCTTTCACGCAATGTCTTTTTGACTTCCTTGTGATACCATGGATCATGACCTTCGTTCTCATGTAGAAGCAGTATCACTCGGTCCGCCTTGAGTTCGCGCAACGGTTCCAGTATACGGTCTTTTTCGTATCCCAGAGGAACAATATGGACCCTATCTGAGACTGTTATCTCATTCTTCATTGTCTCAATTGCAGTGTTACTATCGATTGTATCAGCAAATCTATTAAATTCACTCACGCCGTACAGTCCGCTAATGTCTCCCAAAAACTCGGAGCAACCTGAAATCACCCGCTCCGTCCGAAAATACCAGGGAGACGAGCCAGATCATGAGTCCAGAAAACTCTGTTCAGACCCCGGGGAGTATAGTTAACTCCGACAATTCACCGTCCGGTTGTATTCCACTGATTGAGCCACAGCAAGCGCACATCGAATTTCTTGAATCAGTGCCTGAGATCTCACAGATCCTCGTTCGGCTCTCGGACGTAGACCGGCTGTTGAATCGGTCTCAGACGGCTGAATCATATTTCCCATCGGGTATCGACGTAATCACGACATCAACAGTGACTGACGAGTACCTATCTGGACTACACTGGCGGGACGAATTCGAGATGATCAGCGAATTCGCTCCTGATTATCACATCCCCTGTGATATACCGATTTACCGTGACACAGAGCGTTCAGAACGCAAAGATCGACTACGAAAGTACCTCAATCGAATGCTTGCATTCGCACAAGAATCGGACAATACCTCTGTTAGCATAATTCCGCTGCCAAAGGCCCTCACACGCGAAGAATGGAGTGTAGTGAAACCCGCTTTCGACGTGCTTGGTGTTGAGTTCTATGCCTTCTATGGGACGCAGTACTTCTTAGAAGGCGGTGGATTCGGGGAGTTACTCAAGGATATTCAGTTGGGCGTTTCAATGATGCCCGACCGTGACATCCTGCTGATTGGACTTCTGTCGCCGGCCATGCTCCGCCGACTACCACCGCAGGTAACTGCCGCAGCTGGTTTGAATCAGTGGCGAACGAGAGTACATCTACGTGAGGCATCGTCAGAAGTGTATAGAAACCGGTTTGTCGAACTCCAAGATCAGGTCAACTCCGCACTTGGAATTGGTCAATCCACGCTTGGTATGTGGGCTGATAGCCCACAGGAGGTGGCATAACAATGGGACGTAGTTCCGGTTCTGGGTACAATTACAGCGACGATGGGCGTGGTTCACCCAATACGGGGCCACTCGGTGAGACAATTCAGGAGACAATCTCACAGGGCGATGAGGTCGACGAAGCCTATCAAAATTTTGTCGACGAGACACGACTCACTGACCTGCAAGGCGAGACCATTTCGAGTCGTCGAGATGTTCTTGAGGAGATCCTTCGGGAAGAAATTGGAGTCACTGACTCCCAGCTTATCGGATCTTTCACCAGAGAAACTGTGGTCGGCCCGATGTCCCAGGACACGGATGCCGATATGATGGTTGTCCTTGACGCGGATCAGCACCGGCAGTGGATAACGCAAGAAAATGGACCTCAAAACTGTCTTCGAGCTATTAAGCGCCGTATCGAAAATGATCCACGCTTCTCCGAGACAAACGTCAGTATCGACCAGAACGCAGTTTGCGTGCAATATCACGATTCGACGATAGAAATCGTTCCGGCATTCGATTATAATCAGGTACCTCATGCGGAGGACCCATCCCAAGGTCTCAATCCGTTTGATAGCCAGAACGATGGTTACGCAATTCCAGATACTCACGGACAGCAGTCATGGGTTGGAACGAACCCTCGAAGGTACAAGCAGCAATTTGAGGCGCGGAACGATGTACATAATGGGAAGGTTGCGGGTCTGGCGAGGAGCATGAAGACCTGGGCCAACAATAACAACGTACCTGTGCGAGGATACACGATGGAGGTGATGGTCTACAATTACTTTGCTAATAAGTCGAAGACTGGCGGGCGTGTCCCGAACAATTACCATGATCTGGCATCGGATTTTGTAGAATCACTCCCGAATCGGATACAACAGACAACCCGTGAACCGATATATAACGAACCGGTTGATTCTGGGATGAGCCAAGCTGAGCGAAGAGAGGCAGTACAGAAGGCTCAAGAAGCGGCGGAGGCCCTCGAAACAGCGCAGAGACTGAAACAAGAGGGGCGAACAAAAGCGGCGAAGGAACGGCTTCGTGAGGTATACGGTGACGGATTCTCTGACAAATGAATAGCTCCCTGGAAGTCAGCAGCGAGGATTCAAACACGTTAGACCGATTGTCAGATCGGGCCGCCAATGGAGCTGACAGCACGCTGTGGACATATAAAGCGCATTTTGAGGCTGCAGATTCTTATTCGCGTAGAAGTCGTCTTCTCGACATCGGGACGACAGCTGGGGCAGCTCTCGTCACAACTGCGTTGGTTTGGAATGAATTTCCGAACCTAACGGTTGGACTGGCTATCCTCACAGCAGTCGCAGCAGGATACAAAACAGCAACAAACCCACAAAAGAAAGCTGAGGCGAATTATAGAGCTGGGGAGGCCTATCACAAACTGTTGAACGAGTATCGGGATTTCCTAACACTTGATCTTCCCGATGACTCAGCTACTTCCGAGGAACTACGAGAGAAGTATGATGATCTTGAAACTCGTCGACGAGAGCTTAATGATGATATGCCCAATCTCCGCCGGAAGTGGTACGACAGATTAGACGACTCAATCTATGGAGAGATAGAAACCACCGATAAGGCCCGAACTCAACTAACGAAGGGATATAAACCAACTCAATCTAAAGCTGACTAAGTATATCAGTCAAAAATTCTAATATCTTATTTTCATTATCTGAGGAAAAAATATCAGTCGCAGTTACGGTCAGCACACACTACACTCGACACCGAATACGACTCAGAAGCTGGTTCTGGAATGCCGTCCGATAGAATATAGATTCTACTTCCGTTATTCGGCGTTCGTTTCCTTAGGCTCTGTAGACACACCCCCAAGGACATCTGTTACGATCTGATTGATCTCGTTTGGGAAGTAGAGTCCTACGTCGTGAAACTCTTCGCGGGTGTCCACCCGCGACAAATCTCGAAGGTTGTTTAGACCGGTTTGAGAGATGACGTAGGAGTGTAGCGAGACATGGTCTTTGTCCGTGCGCTCCGCTAATTCGCTCTCATATGAATCGATCCCGTCGTAGAATTTGACGCGGTGATCTTCGAGCGGTTCCCCTTCACGAACCATGCCATGCGGTTCTAAGAAAACGATATGCTGTTCGTCTTCGTTCTGTAACCACATGATGAAGTCGGGGAAGAACCGATTCCCATCACTGAGCAATCCGACTCCTTTTCCGCGAGATTGATTTCTGAGTAAGTACACCTCCCACGAGCCGAGGATTTTCTCACCGTCACCGGATCTGAAATAGTTCCTTAGGTTCCTCACGAACTGCTCCTCACCTTCGTTCAGCGGTGGTGGCGAATAGTCAATGTCATCTTCGTCAACGCCCGTCTCCTCGGCGATGAGTGGGAGGTACAGGTGACGATCGAAATGAACCCGATTTGGTTTTCCATTAGAAGTTGTATACAACGAGTCATTCTCGACTGTCTCCTGTAGCTCGCTCAGGAAGTCTTCGGCGCTTGTTTTGACGGACAGTGTGTGCTTCTCGAGGAAGTTTCCTTGCTCGCGACTAAGCTCATCGTCCATTGAAACGTAGGACAACTGACTCTGTTCCCAATTGCTCTGCTGCTCAGAATAGAAATCCTTGATGTACTTCCGGAGGATCATAACGGCAATCTGCTGCACCTGCTCAAGATCATCGAAGTGATTGACTTCAAGCATTGACTGCGGGCAGTACAAGGTATAGTACTCGTTTGAGAGTATCTCCTGTAGCGTTTTTTTCTCAGAGATGAGATTCCGGTAGCCCTTTTGTTTGCGGAATTGCCAGACCTTTCGATAGATCTCGTGCCAGTCGAGTAGATCAAGATACTCTTCTGGTATTGTTCGTGGCACCTTCTCATCGAAGTCATTGGCAGATTCATCGCGAGACGACAAGACTCCAACTTGGGGCATGATGTCAATCTCAGGTGTGAGGTCGGCTGTTGCTTCAAGCTCAAGGCTGACCTCGTCAGCGTACTCCGAGTCTACCTCCGGGCGTACAACAAGTAGTCCCTGATTTTTGAAATGATCTTGCGTCTGTGTCTCGATCTCTACCACATCACGCGGATCCGTGTCGATACCCTCATCGGAGAGGTAATCTCGGAATTGCGCCATGTAATCGGCGCGAACACCGAAAACATTCAGCGTCTCCAAGAGAGAGAGATTCGATGACGGATTGGCTTCGAGTTCCGAAGATCGCTTAAGAGTTCGGTCTTTCCCCAGAAGCCGAACCCCTCTTCCAAAGAGTTGAATGACCTGAGAGCCTTCGCCTTTTCCGAAGTTCATTAGCCCCATCGTAGAAACACGCCAGGAATCCCATCCCTCGATGAACTTGCGTGATCCCATGAGAACGTTAATTGATGAGTCACGCTTGTTGATCGAGCGAAAGAGCGACTTCTTGAATTGATCTGATTCGACGGTAATATGTTCGTATACACCATCGACTCGATCGAGGAATACCCGGTCCCCACCGATGTTGATTACGCCGAAGTAGTCATCTGTCCCGCTCGCTCGAAGACCAATCTCTCCATCTGCGTTCTCGATATTGACGAGGTCAAGGCCTGATGACGCACGGACGTGGAACATCTCCTCCAGTAGCTGGGCATATATTTCCTCGCCGTCAAGGCTGGTGGCACGGAGTGCCTCAAGTGCGTCCCCAAACGGGTCGATTTCATCGTCGTCAACCAGGCCAGCGTCCTTCTGAAGAACGCGATCGATAACCTTCGGGACCCAGTTATCCTCGTTCTTGAGGACTCTTGCCATGAAGTCCAGTGATTTCTCGACGTCGGAGAGGGTCCGGTCTTCATTTTTGCTGACCTCAGATTTTGTCGTTGCGTTTACCGTGTGACCGATGAAGACGAGAAGCGGGTATCTGATATTGTACGTGTTTCGGATTGTCTCTGGGTCTTGGTTGAACACGTAGATCTGCTCGTAGTAGGTGAGTAGGTTCGCGAGCAGGTACCGATCACGGATGTCGGTGTCGACCTCACTCTCGAGATTAACGATGTGGTAGTCCTTTCCGTATCCGTCATCGTAGAACCGTGGATACGAATAGTCGAAGAGGATCGACTTCCCGTACTCTTCCTCAACATCGACGCTTGCCTTCGAAAGTGCTTGCCCAAATGTCGCACTGTATTCGAAGGTAAACCCGTCTTCGGCGAGACTCTCGCGGAGCTTCCGCCATGTCTGGCCCTTTCCAGAACCCTTGTGGCCTTCGTCGACGAGGACAAGGTTGTTGTGACCGAACGACTCCACTTCGACGCTGAGACCCTCACCACTCTTCTCTTCGACCAACTTCTGGATCTCAATGACCTTGACCGGGTTTTTCCCTGTACTCTGTAGTTCGATAGTATCGGCGTTGAAGTGGTGACACGGAATACTGCTCTCGCGCAGGTCCTCAATGTGCTGCTCTGAGAGACCCTCATTCGGTGTCACAAGGAGAATGTTCTCAGGGAAGTCATCCGAGTCCTCCACGTAGTCGAGGTACTGATAGTAGTTGATATGCATGAGCAGTGTCTTCCCACTGCCCGTTGCCATCCAGAACGCCAGTTTGTCGAGGTCGCTATCGTCGAACTCAGGGAATTTGATAAGTCCCTTTTCGTCGTTCTGCTCGTTAACGAATTCGTTGAGGTTGGTCAGAAACGCCTCTCGGTTGTTCACCACCCTATCGAGATACGCCTCCGTCATCAGACACGCCAGAACCTGGAATGGCTTCAGCGTGATCGGGTCCGATCGGCGTTCGTTGAGTGCTTCAGTGTGCGTTTTGACGTTCTCGTCGTACCGAAGCAACTGTTCGGACGTTAGAACCTCACTGTCGGATTTGAACGAGACGAACCGATAGACATCGCTACGCCCTTCGTCGTCGTACCCCTCTTCTTGGTTGTCCAGTTCTTCGTAGTACTGGCGGACTGAGCTGGGGTCGTTCGGGTTGTCGACGCCGAAGGCGTCACGGAAGTAGGCGGTCAACGCCATTCGCTTCCGGAGCTTCTCGAGCGCACTACGCGACATTGGGACCCTCCTCCATCTGCTCTCGGAACGTAATTTCGAGCGGTTCTGACTGCGTGATTTGACTCTCGCCGTTCACGTAGACGCGGTCGTACGATTCGGTGTCAAACTCGTCGTCGAACCATTCTTCCTCTTCGTCGTAGTCTATATCCTCTGTCGGTCGCCATGCTGTGAGGGCTGTTTCAATGCCCGACTCTGTATCGACCTCACACTCGGTAACGACGTATTTTCGGTCCTGATGCGTCTCCCGCCAGTATTGGCGGACGTCGGCTCCGATGAGGTAGTGAAACGTCTCGACGAGGTCGACGGTCGTTGGTTCTCGGCTCGTCCCATTCTGCTCAATCTTCAACTCGTGGTTGAACGGCTCCTCAAACGAGCCTTCGGGAAGAAGTGAAGCACTATCTTGTGATTCGAAGTCAAGCATATATCCCGAAGTGTAGTCTTCTACTTCCTCCTCCAAATAATCCTGTAAGGGGCCACTGGATTCTCTCAGAGCGATATTATTGAGCGCATCCTCGTAAGATTCGAGACGATGATATTTAACGAGATGTGTCTGACCATCTCGATCTTCAGGCACACCCTCATCCCAATCATCCGAGAAAACACGTTTCTGAATTCGGGGTCTGAGAACAGTATCGAAATATTTCCCCATCTCAACCATGATATAGTCGCGGTTTCCTCCGTCCTCGCGGTTCAGTTGTAGGGTTGCAATTGCTGCTGTCCCTGAACCCGCAAAGAAATCCAAGAGTGTGTCCCCCTTGGACATCGAGACTTGGCTAACCCGCTGTACGAGCGAGGTCGGCTTTGGATTTGAAAAGGTTCCTCCCAATCCGAGTGAGGCGAGGTCTCTCTGTGCCTTCTGGTTGTCACCAGCGAAATCTCTTGACCAGATGGTTTTCGGCACAATACCGCCCATTTCGTCCAAGAATACTTTCTGTCTGGGCTTTGTCTTCTCTTGATTTTCTCCCCACCAAAGCCGATCTTCCTCTACATTCTTTTTGTGTGTTTCTTGATCGAACGCCCAGACTCGCGTCTTACTGGGCCAAATATCTTCTCCTGTCTTCGGATGTTCGATAGGATAGTATAGGTTAGGTCGTTGTTCAGCAGTCTTATTGCAAGTGTATACAACTGACTGCCAAGGCCCTCTGGGATCACCATCGGGGTTTGTGTATGCTTTGTTTTGATCCTCAGTTCGAGGGAGAGGGTGGATTTCCCATTTTTTCTTGTCCTTCGCCGTGACCAAGAGATGGTCATGCGATGTACTGAACCACGTTGCATCGTTTTGACGGGCATATTTTTTCTCCCAAACCACATTGGCAACGAAATTCTCTTCCCCGTATATATTATCTATAAGTTGGCGTAAGTTGCCATGTTCATTATCATCAATGTTTGCGAAGAAGGCTCCCTCACCAGATAAGATCTGGCGACCAATCTGAAGTCTATCCGCCATCATAGATAGCCACGACGAGTGCTGGTAGTTGTCCTTGTAGATGAACTCGCGTCCACCAGTGTTGTACGGTGGGTCGATATACGTGCAGTCAACCTCATTACGATACTTCTCCATAAGGAGATTCAGTGCCTGGAAGTTCTCGCTATTAATCAGCACTCCGTCCGTGGCTTCTTCAATATCCTCGAATGAAGACAAGAGTTTCAGCTTGAACTCGTCGTCGAACAACGCGGTGTCGATCATCACGTAGGGGTGGTTGTTCAAGAATGACTGATCGAACTCACCCTGCCACTTCAGATCCATATCCCAGTGATCTGTATTGTAGACATCCTGCCATTGTTCCAGCTGCTCGTCGTTTTCAAGAACCTTGTCGTACAGGTTGTCAGGGACCTGGTCAAGCGTGACCATGTAGTCGGTCTGTACGACGAACTTCTTCTTCTCGAAGAGCCGCTTCTGGAAGTCTTCTATCTGCGCAAGGAATGAGATGATGCGTTCCGCAATTTCACGAACTGTCCGAGCCTGAAGCACCGGAGGAGACGAACCGTTATCCGCCTTGATCAGTTCGTCGACGTCGAGTACCTCATTCTGGAGGAAGAATTCAAGCTCGCCCTCAAGGAACTCTTGGAGGTTCTTGTGGACAAAGTAGTCCATCGAGTTCTCCGAGACGTACCGATTGAGGTGGCTCTTTAGCACTGTCGAGGTGGCGTTGTCATCCTTCTCAGCGGTGAGGATGCGTTCCGCTACCGTTTCCTCAACGTAACCTACGATACGCCCTTCGAGGGCGTCACACCGCATATCGGGCGTCATGTGCGCGAAGGAACTTCGGTCGTCGCCCGTCGCCTCGTTGTATGCCTCGACGTAGTCGTCCGCCTCGTCTTCGGTGATCTGTCGGTACTGGAATCGAATCGTCACCATCTGCTCGTCAGCGTCCATCGCAACCGGGTTGCCACGACCGAGAACGAAGTATCGACTGTCCCCCTTGACGTTGTCCTGTGGCACATCCGCCTCCTCTAAGCGGAACTCGACGGTCCACTCGTTGGCATCAAATCGATACTCCGTGAAGTGCTCGCTCGTTTTGACGTAGTACTGGTCATTGTTCGCCCAGTGGAAGTACGTCTCTTCTCCGTTGTACGGGACGTAGTACTTCGAGTCCTTCGAGGAGATCCGGCGCTTGGTGTGAAAGTCTCCGTCCTCGTAGTACCGAGAGAAGAATCGGTACAGGTCGTTAAAGATGCGGGCTTCTGTCTCCTCAGCGACGGCGACATGTTCTCGGGTCTCCCAAAGGTCCTGATACTCTTCAAGATCCTTCTGTCCCAGGTTTGCGTATTGATCTTTTAGGGAGCCATCAGGATTGAAGATGTTGTCTTCCCAGCCCTTCTGAAGTTCTTCGGCTTTCTCTTCGAGTTCCTCTTCTATCTCGGTGCGCTTCGCCTCAGCCAGAGATTCGAGACTCTCGTCGACAGCGTCAAGAAGATCCTCTTCGATGAATTGCTCAATTCGATCTCGACGCTGGTTCAGTATCCGGTAGACACCAAAATCGAGATCGGCAGCGTCGAATTGAAAGAGATCCCGTAGCAGTTCCTGAAGCTGTTCTCGGTTATCGTCTCCTGTAGTTTGCGTAGACATAATTAGGTTCGCGACTGGGGAGTCTATCTAATTGGTCTGTATCAAGGACCGTAATCCCGCCGCTTTTGTTGGATGGCCTTCCTGAGAAATCTAAATACTATTCGATTCAGTGGTCCCATCAAATTCAGTGACTCTTGGTAAATCGACGGTTAGGACTGAGCGCGCAACCACTAAGCACGGAACGATCTCGGTTCTATTCGGGATGAGCAACATTTCTGAAGAGGCCGCTAATTGGGCGCGTGAAATCGGCTATCGCTGCCCAGCGTGCGGTTCTAAGGACTTCTGGCCGGAAAGCCTAAAATTCGAATCTGTTACATTTCCGAACAGAAGTCATAAAGATGTGAGATACACTTCCAGAGACTCAAGCCCACCTCCAGCGACTCACTTGGGGTGCGACCGTTGTGATGAGAGAATTGTCAAGGATGGCAACTTAGTTGTGGGTAAGTAATGCCCAGTTGAGCGAATCCACGAAGAGCATTATTGTCTTGACGACTTCTGAGTATCACCGATTTTATTTTTGGATTAGCAGCTATCGTCACGAGCCTCCAAACACGACAGCAGCTTTCGAAGTTGCGTATCTGACTCAATTTCTCCAAGATCAACCATCAGCGGGGTACCCTCTATTGGCACGGTGTACATCGCTTCCATCGTTTGCTCTTCGAAGCCGAAATCTTGGAGATCGAGCACACATTCGACCCGGTAGTCCGGATCAACCTCTAAGACCGCGAGACGTTTTCCATGGGGTCCTTTGTCTCGTTCGGCGATGTACAGGCTTGTAGCGTATCCTGCAGTGACTGCGTCCTTGATCTGTGCGAGTGGTGGGATTTGGGCTTCAATTTGTGATGTCATCATATATTGATCCACGATCTTGTGAGTTAAACCCTCGATAGAAAATAACTAACACGAGATGCCATGGCTCTATTCAGTTTCAACAACGCAGTAATCGGGTTCCTTCCCCAGGTTTAAGATCAGCAGTTGACCTCAATAACACGGGGTGGTAGCTCCCGGTTTGGGGTTCTGTAGCCCCGGATTAGTGGGCCGACCGCTCAGATCCATCTGAGAAGATTCTATACGAATCCTGTTGAAATTCAGTTTCGTCAGCATTTGCAGCCAGTGGCGGGGGGATTACACACGGCAAGTCTAATCTATCTATGATTGACTTGCCTGATCTAACCCGGTTACTTTCACCCACACTGTCCACGCTGGCCGTCTTCGTGTTCCGAAATCACGGTATCGACTGATGGGTAGAATAATCGCCGCTTGAATCGATCATACCGACTCCGATCGACTATCTCCTCATACGTCTCGCTTCGGCGTCGAAACTCATCCTCGCCGAGCTGGTTGAGTGCATATCGTTCCGCACGGAGTTCCTCTTTGAATTTCACCCGACAGAACAACCACGAAAAGACGGTTGACAAACACAGCGAGAGAACCAGCAGTCCAATCACTTATGGTATGGGGTTCGTTGCCGCAAACAAGCCGAACACAACTACGAATCCAACACTTACCCCAGCAAGTAAGAAGGTCAGCGTTGTCCCGAGAAGGAACCACACCTGATTTATTCGACTCCGAGCTGCGTGTCCCCGCTCATGGAGAAAAATGTACTCTACAACGTCTTGTGGGAATCGCTCAGTAAGATTCTCGTTTAATCTGATGGTGTTGAACACTGTGGCTTTCGCCGGAGCACGCATGATGTCGGCTGGTATCCAGTATACATGCTCTGAGACTCCTGCGGCTTCAATTTCCGATTGCCTACCGATGTATGTAGATGGGAGTACTGAAATCTGGAGTAGACGCAATATGTCTTTCCTCACTCTACTGGATAAAATGCTCGTAGTATATGAAAATTCTTTGTAAGATTGGAAGTAACTGTTCACTATAGGCGCTCTGTATTCAGCATAGCCCGCTAAATCATCAGTCACTGAGGATTTTAACAAAGCCCTAATATACAACCCCCAGCGAGAGCGACTGATTTTTGAGTGTTTTTAGCCCTCCTCGATTGCGCCACTATAATGAGTGGAGTACTGCCGGCATCTGTACAGGACAAGCCAGTAGATGGGATGATACTGGCTGGGTTTGGCGTGTTCCTCATTGCGGTACATGTGTTACTCCCCGAGTCACTTCGAACAGTGTTCGTGTTCACGTATGGTGAACCGTCAGTAGTGACGGCATGGACAGCGGCGACACTGTATGATAGTTGGTCGCACCTATTGTCGAACCTCGCGTGGTACGGAATCGTGATCAGTTCCACATACGCACTTCTCGTTAAGCAGGGGTATCGCCGCGTATTCTGGCTCGCTACAGTTGCGTGTGTCGTGATTGGGCCGCCAGTGACAAAGCTCGTTGATTACTGGGTTCTCATGGTTCAGTGGGAGGTCGTTGCCAGATCAACGACGGCAACCGGGTTTTCAGCTGTAGTGAGTGCGTTCGGTGGCATGCTGTACGTAGTATTGCTCGCAACGGTGACAGCGCAGTTTGGATATTCTGTTGGCGTGGTAACGGCGGGGACGCTGGCAGTCGCGTCGCTCACAGGGTTATCGATCACATCCGATATAGTACCAGAAACAGCGGCTATCGGCCTTGTTGCGACGAGCGGGGTTCTCTTCATTATTGGTGTGAGTCGTGTCGATCTGGTGCAGCGGGTACGACGTGTCTGGATGCAGAACGGTGATGTCGGTGTACGTGTCGGTACCGGGTGGGTTGTCCTGGTAGTGCTGGTTTCCCTGTTATTCCAAATTGACGTTCAGGGAGGGCGGTTCGTGAATGTGGTTGCGCATGGAACAGGGTTCATGACTGGAATGATAGTGACGACAGGAGTGTTCGGCTGGCAACAGAACGCCACATGATCGAGGCTAAGACAGAGTCACTGGAGTGACCTCAACACATTAGCTGACAGGACATACACGGCTCTCGTGGACTCTGTCGAGGGCGAACTCGCAAAGTTGAGCGATGAACGACAGTGACTGGTAGTCAGCGTCAGATATGAATAAACCATCTCTGAGGCAGTCACTGGCTGCAGCTTGGTATCAGGTACAGAAGATCATTATTGCCCTGTGGACGTGTCAGCTCAACCCGAGTTGCTCCCGGAGGGCGTCCTCATTCAGCCCCTGCTCAAGCAGATGTGGGTAGTACTGTTCATGCTTCTTCAACGTCTCTCCATACTGCTTTTGGTACTCAATGTTGAGCTGTAAGTACGTAGCTTCGATCTCGGATTTGATCTCATCGGGAAGATAGAAATTGAGATTCGCTCGGTCTCGAACTGATGTCCCGCCTACCCACTGTAACCGTGATTCAATGGTGCCATTTTGATCTACTCTCTCTTCCGTCTCTGGCGTTTCTGACGCTTCCAACGTTTCTGACGTTTCTCCTGTTTCTGATGTCCCTTCTGCTTCTGACGTCTTCTCTGATTCTCCAGAGGAATCTGTATACCGACGCATTCGCTCAGACGTCGCACGCTTTCGTCGTCGAGAACCCTCATCACCATCAGACATCACGACAACCCCCAGTGACTGCCTCTGCAAGCCGACGATACTCTGATTCCATGCCACTCGTCTCCCCATGCTCGAACGTCGACACCCCTGCTGACTCAGCACGCTGGAGAGCCACCCGAGTTCGAATACCAACGACTGGAACACCAAAGTCGTCCAACCACGAAACCATCTCCTTAGATTCGCTATCAGGACGGATCCCATTACACACGACGGCAGAAACTTCAGGCACCTTCCCGAAGTGATCCTCGAGTTCATCGAGTTGATCCAACAGGAGGGTGATTGATCGTTTCGACGATGATCTCGCCTGGGCAACAGGCACAAGCTCATCCCCAGCGAGGACCGCACTGTCAGTCACTGGCCCCAGTGATGGGGGCGTGTCAACCACAACATAGTCCCAACTCCCCTTTTGACTCTGAAGCCATGACCTGAATCTCGTCGGATCGGTGATGTCCTGACGTGCCATAACCATCTGGCGGTGAGCTGGGATCACATCCATCTCGTCATGTTCCGCGACGAGATCACCGATGTCAGGATCGCTGTCACTGGAACCGACGAGAGCATCGTAGATACTCTGACTCTCGCTCATGTACTCCTCCCGAAAACCGAGTGTCTCCGAGGCATTTCCTTGCGGGTCAAGATCTACGAAGAGGACGTCCGAGCCAGTGACTGTAAGCGCACCAGCGAGATTAATTGCAGTAGTAGATTTCCCGACGCCACCTTTCTGCATCGCGACACAAATGACGGAAGCCTTTGAATTAGGCATACCATCTGGCACCGCCTTTCCGGGCTTAAACCCTTGAGCGACGACACCTTCACTGGCGGGATCGAGGGTTTTGGACACCCTCTGTTACGCAGTAGGTCGCAGATCTACTGAGCTAATCCACCTCCCCCGAGATATTGAGACGGCCAAATACACCCAATAGGTGGTATTTCTGTGGAATATCATTCCTTCAGTGTGGGTGATAAATCTCTCCAGACTTCGAATCCCGAGCGGAAACGCGGGGTGTGTCGCGGGCCGAACGCAGTCACTGAATGAATCGGGAGTAGCATAGACACTGACCGCGCGCCACGACTCGCAGGGGGCGCTCCCTACGGTCGTACACATACAGCAATACAGCATGACTTCAGCGATTGCTGAGTCATCCAGTTTGTGACTGGAACGCTCTCGGATTCATCATCCGTATCACTCATCCGACTTCATTATCTCCCTATTCCTCTTTTTCACCGAGTTCACCTGTTTCGCCTATTGGATCGATTCCACTTGTTTCACCTACTCTATTTATTACGACTATTTTGACAATCAAGCCGATTCCAGTGACTCTCCACCAAGAGCAGCTTGTATGACACAACTCACGGGATACCACCCCGGTCATACGTCAGTGACGACCGGGACGCCACCCTCAAACATGCCGACCAATTCAACTAACCCTCCCAGAGTCACTGGCCAGTGACTCTACGAAAAACACCGCGCCAAAAAACAGAACGCCAGAAACCAATAGATACTGCCGCGTCAGATACAAGCCAATCCTCGGAGTTTGATCTCGTGATTACGCAGCGTCCATCAGCACATCCTTCGCATTTTTCACCTCGATGAACGCTTCACTGGTGTCGCCCACGTCAGGGTGCCGTTCAGAGGCCAACTCACGGTACTGGGAATCGATCCGGTCTTCCGTGAGATCACCATCACCCATCTCCATCACCTCTCGCGCATCCGAGACACTCATTTCAGAGTCAGAGTGAACAGAGCGATCAGAGGACTCAGAGGCGTCATCATACGAGTCGGCAACGTCTCTGAAGGTATTGAGGTACTCCTTCATGTCCCCCCACAGATCAGCATACTCCTGGGTCCCCTTGTCGTTCTCATTAAGCCGCTTCGTGTGCGCCATGATGCGGCTAAATTCAGAACCAGCGTCACCGAAGTCATCGCCGAACTCAGCCTCCAGAAGCCTAAGAATTTCACTATCAATAGTATTCATCACAGTAGTTTGATCATCCGCCGTCAGCGACGTGTGAATGCTATCTGACTTCCACTGAGTCGGAGTAATGTGGAGAGACGTAACTAAGAACCGATTCACGAACTTAACGAGACTGCGGAGGTACGACTGTTTATCCGTGTAGTATACCTTCCTAACCAACTCATCATACCCGAAGACCATGTGCGACCAATCATCCGGGTACTGAATCTTCTCCTTATCAGTTAAGGCGGATTCAGCATCACCCATCCGCCTCTTGTCAGCCAATTTCAGTCGGATTCGCTCCATCAATTCGTCGGTGAACAGGCCTTCCGGGGTGGTCGGGTGCGCATACAGATGCCCTTCACGCACCAACTTCTTCAGCGCGCGTTCAGCCGTAACCTTCTCCACCCCGAGTTTCTGAATCGCATCCAGAACCTCAAGCCGAGTCGGTTCGTGCATCTCCTCGATCACGCTCAGGTAGACGTGCTTTCGTCCTTTCTCGCCGGTCTTGTTGTCGCTGTACGTCGACGCAATCGCGTCCGACTCCTTCCACCCAGTCAGATTCGGTGCGGTAACCGGCGTGCTAACATCCGGATCGAAGAAGTCGTCATCCGGATCTGCGAGGTTCACAGCATCCGCACCGCTCTTCGATGGTTCGATGACTAAGTCAGAGTCACTGGCGGTGTCCAGCACATCCTCGTCAGACTCGTCAATGTCCGGGTCGTCAGCTGCGTCTCCCGGCATCCCGTCGCGCTCGATCAGCGCATCCAACGCATCACGCACGATCTGCGTCTTGCTATCGCCGTCTTCGACACGATACTCTACGTACTCTGCCCTTTCGCCGCTGACAGCGGCAGAAAGGCGGGCGTCAATTTCGGGCACTGTTGTGTCCTATCTGGTACTGCTGTCCACTCGTATATAAACCCTCGATGCGATTTCATTTCAAAAACAGCCGTCTATAGACAGAAACACCTGAAAACACGGGTTTCACCTGATCATACCCCCAGAAACTCATAACTGAGAATCCTTATACGTACATTCACGGGGGGCTAAACCCGGTGAATCCCTGAATCGCCCTGTTTATAAAAATCGAGGAGATTTTTGTGTGAGCAGTTTCGGTGATTCGCCCGAACAGTCACACCCCGACACAGAAATCATTGATACACGCACGCGACACACCACGAGGGATCCAGTGACTCTTGCTCCCGGTACCGCACTCGACCCCAAACTCGGGATGTCACGCGCGGAATTGACTTTGTAAGTGATTCTGGACTGATTTGTGTCGGTTCGCGACCTCTACGTTCAGTTTTCGTCGTCTAATCCGATTCCAACCCGCCCTTCTTATTATCATATTAGTTATTATTTTATAAATTCACTTTCAAAACAGATGGTAAAGACGTTCTACTCTCTTTCAAAGAAACACGGGAGAATTTTGTGTGAGCATTATCGGAGCCAAGCCCAGACAGATTCTCGACCCCGTCCAATCCCCCCGAAAACACGCCGAAAACAGTTCTCGGACGCGCTGCCTCTCCTCTTTTGCTTATTCGGCGGTTAGGACGGTCTCAAACCCGTCCTACCTCGTCCTCGGATTCTCTCTGGTAATCCTCAAACGAAAAAGCTCGTCCTACGGGCCAGTATTAGTCATACTTACTTAAGTCTTTCCGTAATTTAACTTACTATTAGAGAAAGGGTTTGTTGTAGCTGTGGTTGTTGCTGTCCCGACCCTGCTGAACTACGAGTAAATACAGTTAAGCTACGAGTGACGTGGGTAACACGCGAGATCAGCGAAAGTTGGTGGAACGAGCGTGGTCAGCAGGCTCGGGCCGCAGACGCGAGATCGCTCACACAAAAAATACCTTGATTTCTTTGAAAAGGTGAAGACGACTTGAGAAGGCTGTTCAGGAATTATATTTATAAACAAATAACTTAAGTGATATATCTTAAGTGGTAGAGAACGACCTTCTCACCCACATCAGGGACGCGATAACCGACGAAGAAAGGAGGTTGAGTGCGGTGCCGGGAGAAAGAGTCACTGAATCCTCGGCTAAACTCCCCGACCGTCACCGGAAAATCGACGCCGATCACGAGAATCACACATTGAACCCGAGAAAACACGGTGAGCTGGAGGAACAGATCACGGGTTTTACCCCTGTCACGGTCGGCACGCGAGGGTTCTCGGGGTGTTTAGATAACGAGAATCACCGAGTGTCTGGGTGGGGTGTCACTGCTCGGTCGAATCACCGAAACTGCTCACACAAAAATCTCCTCGATTTTTATAAACGGGGTGATTCGCGGGCCTCAGTGGGTTCAGGTCTGCGTAGATACACGTATAAGGATTTCAGTTAATCGCGGGCGTGACGATTGACTACGTGGTGATCCCGTGGATTCCAGTGACTCTTGCTCCCGGAACCGCATGGCGTCGACGCGAACCGTGATCGATGATTGGTCACTAACTATTTACGTCGGGATCTGGTAGTATAGAGTGCAGTACGGCGGACTATCACGGTCTGCCGCTTCGCGTCAAATCATCGGGCACTGTTGATTGACGCAGCCCGCTTCCAGAACGTCCCTGCGGCTGACAGACGGAGGGGCGATACGCGGGCTTTCTCATACTCGTGATTTCTATCTGGTTTGTAGTGACTCTTGATCTCGTACCAAACATGTATATAGTGAATGCCCAAGCCCAACCGCTATAAGCGGATGGACTATGCTCGCATTTGTGATGACGAATGACTCTAAGACGCTCGCAGAAGACGCACAGATCCGAGAATACGCCGAAAACGGCACCCTCAAAGCCTACAACAACGAAAAAGAAAACGAACACATCATCAAAATCACCGACGAGCGCGGACAAACCACCCGAACGACATCCGCCACCCGCACCGCAGTCCTCGAAGGCGAACAACTCTGGACAATCCCGAAGAACTGGAAACACTTCGCCACCGACCGTGGACACATCATCTACAGAATCCCCGAGACAGACGTGTTCGTGTCTGTTTCTCGGCCTACCGGCCCTGTGTCCGGAGCAACGTACACCGTGGAGACTCTCGGATCGCTTTATCTCAAGCCTCAATCTGGAGTCTTGGATCGAGAGGGGGTTGTGGAGTGGGTTGAGTCGCTCGATGAGGATGAGAACCCGGATCTCAAAGAGGTAGCAACGAAGCTACTCGACAACTGGGACGAGTTTGGGCAATTTTGGTTTAATGTCCTACAAACCTACGGCAAATCTGAATTGAATGACCAATCAGACCCCAACGATCTCGAATCTATTACCGGACAGCACGGTCGTGTGACTGCCGACATAGACAACAACAAAAATCTCAATGGGCTTGTCAGACACCGTATTTCGTCAGAAGACGGTGTGGTAGATGATGATCTCGTGGATGAGTTAGTCACAAATCTCCGAGACGTGTTCGATGTGAACGACCGGATTCATTTCTATTATGGTGTGTCTGAAAATGAAGACAGGCTGCCGGATGGGTACCGGTACCGGGCGTTGGTAGAAGCCGCGTGTAGCTCTGCCGAAGCGGGGGATTACCTGATGACTGAGATTCACGACATGTCGCAGTCGGAATGGGCTGAGTCGCGCAACGTAGACCCGTCCACGGTATCGAAGAACGTGAATGCTGCGCGCCTGAATCTGGATGTGACGATTGCCCAGAGTCACTGAATCTGGATTCTTATTTTGTGCGTGTGCTGTTCCGCTCTTCCAGTGACTCTTGCTCCCGGCACCGCATGGCGTCGACGCGAACCGACCACGAGTCACTGCGACTTCCATGGTGGACGCGAGTGATTGTACGGTCGCACGCAGGGTGTCCAGGTGCCGCGCACGCACCGGATGTTGAGGCGCGAGTGCCATTCCTCGGGTGTGGCTCGGACGCTCCCTACGGTCACTACAGCAATCCGATAACAGTGATGACAGCTACAGCTTTCCGAGGGTGAATGGTCGCTTCAGTTCTGATTCCCTTGACTTGTTCCCTCACGTAACTCTTCCGTCCTCTTCTTTTTCGCTTTCGTCTACTCTTTGCTCTCCCCGGCAATACCCCGAAATAAAAAGCGTATGTTCAGCAGCATCAATAATACCTGTTCAACACGCCAACTAATCGATTCATTCTCTAAGTTGCCAGGTGTCATTACTAAAGCGTTCATAAGTATGTGTGGACTATTATTAATCGCAATGTCAAACATTGCTGCAGCGAAGACGGTCAAGCTCACACAAGCAACCATTCGGGAACTCGACCAGCGGAATGATGGCCAGAATTCAGTTGACGATCTGATCTCTGATCTTCTTGCTGACACCCGGGATTCTGTCACGATGGCAGAATTCATCGATCTGCTTGTTGAGGAGGTAGAGCCTTCCCAGATTGCTCTCTATGAAGACTTCTCTGGTCTTCTGTTCGTCGTGAACACTACATCGACGGAAGAAGAGCTGGAGGCTACTGTAGAAGGGATTGACGCGGTAGAAATTGATGATGCTCAGTTCTGCTTTGACGTCGAACATGATCCCGACCCTCCGCAGAATCTTGGGCGAATTTCCCTTTACACTACTGTACAGCTGACAGAAGTGAATGAGGGCGGTACTGGAGATAGTGTCAAGCAACCTGTTTCACGCGAGGAGGGAGTCGAGAAGGTCGAAGAATGGGTACGGGGCAACGAGAAATTGAAGTCGCTGTGAACTGCCTAACTCGTTGAAACACTTCAGCAGTAACGCCTCCCGATCGGTGGCGACCGAAATTTCTGCCTCGATGTCTCGGCGCAGTTGCTCAAGTCCTTCGTGGGTGTGTTCTTCGGCCAGTTCCTGGACTTCCTCGGAACGGCTCCACCCCTTTCGATCATGGTACTTCTGTACGTGTGCGCTGAATGAACAACCCTGCGTCAGTGGCTCGGAATTGGGTGTACTGACTGGAACGCTGATTCTGGGTAGTTTGACCCATTCAAAAGGGAAATCCCCAAGAAGAATCGATGGCCTCAGTTCACGTGGCCAATTGTTCGCTGAGCGGCCAGCAACCTCGATTCTCTCATCAGGGATTCCATCAAACACTTGGACAGACCTCACGAGCGGTAGGCTTCTCCTCGTGTGAGGAGCATTCGCTTGTACAATCATGGGGAATAAAAACTGTCCAAATCACTGGTTAGAATAGTTATGTAGCCTATTTTTGGCATATTAGGTGGAGTAGACGTAATAGGTAGAACAGGTAGAATAGATGTTGGGCGACGCACACAGGTACAGTGACTTTTGCACTCACTCGTCGTCAACGTTCCCAGAGTCACTGAACCAGCTGCACCACTGTAGAGAACACGATTGATTGTATGGCCGTGTTTGGGGTGTCCAAGTGCCGCACACGCGCCGGATGTTGAGGCGTGAGTGCCATTCGTCGGTCGCGGCTCGGACGCTCCCTACGGTCGCTTCCGCAATAATCAGCAATACAGCAATGACAGCTACAGCTTTTCTGGGGGTGATTGGTTGCTTCTGATTCTTCTTTCTTGTTCCCTTCCGTGACCCCTCTTGTTCGTTTTCTCTCCTGTTCCTGTATCTCCTGTTTCTCCCTTCCGTGACCCCTTCTCTTCTTCTTCTTCTCCCGTTCTATTCCTCTCCTCTCCCTCACCGTTTCTTCTCTCCTCTTCTCCCTCACGTCTCTATTCACCCTTCTTCTCCTCTTGATCTCTGATCTTTCTTTTCCCTCCGTTTTCTCTCACCCCATTTTCCTCTTCTAATTTCTATTTCCACCTTAGTATGCGAGGCGTTTTGGTGAGTTACGTGAGTAGGCCGATATTCTACTGAATGAGAGCTACCCGTCTCGCGTTGCGCGTTGCGCTCAACCACTACGCGCAACTTACTCGCGGGTGTGAATCGGAACCACTGAGGTTTCCTGATCGGTTTCATACGCGGTTCGAGTAGGGAATCCGCGCAACCCTTAAGAGAGTTTCTTCCACACCGAATAATGTAAGATGGAACATAACAATACGAAACTCGATGGTGACGCACTCCGCGCATTAGACGCCCTTCACCGGCAAGATGACCACCGCCTCAACACCAGTGAAGTCCGAACACTCACCGGAATTGAGGATAATGACAAAACCCGTCGTCGCTTGCTGAAGCTCTCTGAGGCCGGTCTTGTGGAGATTGATGAAGATGAACGGGCGTCCACGCCCATCCCCCCGAAGCGAGCTACGCTCACCGATGAAGGGGTGGAGAAGGCGGAGAAGTGGAATCTCGACCCGACTGCCACGGACATCCGTTCCCCCGAACATCGACTTCAACGGGTTGAGCGGCAGCTTGCTGTCGTGAATAGGCGACTGGATTTACTGGAGAAGTCGGCAACAGGCAACTCTGATAATATACCGGAGCTGATTGAGGCGCGGCGTCTCGTGGCGACTATAAGCAATTACGCGGTGGATGAACTGGATGCGGATCTCGGGAAGTATTACCCGTCTGATCTGGGCGAGGCGTAGTCAGAGTCACTGGCCGACTGAGTTTTCTGGCTCTGTTGAAATCCCATCTTCAGGCGGATCTTCGCATGAAACAGCCGGTTATCGATTGGGAAGAAAGATTATAACGCCACTATTGGCAAAATGGACTATGCCCTCCCGACGTGATGTAATAGTTGTATTGCCTCTATTTCTGGCGGGTTGTACCGACTTACAGAACGGGTTTAGTTCGGACAGCGGAGGCGACGAAATACCCTCTGTAGACCAAATCGCAGGAGTGTATGCTGTACTTGTTACCGAGGGCTACGAAGATGAGCCGATAGTCCATTACACCGACAACCGAATTCACGGAGTTGCGGCTCTTCAGACGCTTATCGAAATGGGAGTAGATACAGAGCCACGAACGAACGGTAACAACCAAACCACTGAGCGCCCTGAAACGGTACTCATAGGCCACGACGATGTTTCACAAGACGACCTGTACGAAGCTGTAGAAGCTCTATATGAACTCCCACATCAAGAAGTACGGCCCGGTTGGGGGGTACCTCGGTGGTATATTGAACATCCCGAACAGGTACTCAGAGTATCCTACGTTCTCTTCGACTGAACCCCTCAGATGTAATATCCTATAGGTTTCCTGACTATGTCTTCTGTATCTCGCACAAGGCTCCTGACACAATGTAGGCAAATTCGTGCTGTGTGTCGGTGTTTAGATCACCTATATTGACCGCAACCGAGTCAGATATATCAAATTCCGAGGGTTTCAACAGAGCCGAATTTCCCCTGATTTGTCTGTCTCTCGGAATCACCACGGTAAACGGCACCCTCACAATCGGTGTTTTTAATAATAGTCAAAAAGATGACAAATAACGCCGGAAGGCACGGCTATAATTTCTCTTACTGCGACACCCAATCGATGACAAAAATAACAGTCGACATTGACGAAGACCTGCTAACTGTCCTCCCATACATCGCGGAACACTCCGGCAAAGACGTTGAGGAGATCGTCGAATCAGGAATCCGTGGGACCCTCAACACCCACTCTCAGCAAATTCTTGACAATCAATTCGCTAACGCTCAAACTCTTGTTAAAATCATTGAATCGGATGAAGGAACAATTGAAGCAGCTCGGAATGGAGAATTTGAACTCCCCATCGGAACAGAACACGAGTAGAGATCTTCTGCGGAGTCTCTGTTGAGATCCTCAATAGGTGATACATTCTGACCCGGTTGTGGTCAGTACAGGGAACTCACGGATCGTTCAGTACAGAGTGTTAACTTACCAGAAAGAACTTATCTGACATCCGTAACGTATTGAGTACACAGATGTCTTGGTCACGACGGCGGCTCTTACAGCTTTGTAGTCTCTCTGTCCTCGTAGGATTCGCCGGCTGTACGTCGTTACCATTCGTTGGAACGCTTGGGTTCAGACTTCGGAACTACACCGATGAAGCACACGACGCACGGGTCGAGATTCGAGTTGCCGGACAAACAGCGTTTGAGCAGACATACCAACTACCGAGTGCGAGCGGAGGAGATCCATACGTCCACACGGAGACTAACGCCGTCTCCGGCATTCCGAGCAGGATGCCGTACACCGTATCCCTGTTCCTCAATGGAACCGAAATACAGACTCTCAAAACGACTATAGATTGTACAGACCGGAACTCGCAACAGATAGACGAGGAGATCGACATTAGCATCGGGTTCGGTGGGGGCGATAGCGTTGAGATGGCAGATACACAGTGCTAAGTTCGCAGCCTTTAGCGACCGGCTGTTTCACACAATAATAGATCTGAAGAATGGGTTTCTAACAGAGCCATTTCAATAGGTCTCCTATCTTTGCTCCAGTTCAGTGCTGTTGCTACCCACAGACACCAGTAGCGCGATTAATAGTCACGGTCACTGACTTAATCTGCACTGGAAACAGCGGGGTGATTAGCATCCAACCGTGTTAGGTACAATTCACGGTTTTCCCGTATAATATTCCCAACTCCACTTTTCGAGATTGTACCGATCTCGTCGGAAATGTTGCGGTACGACAACCCCCGCTCGCGCAGCTCGAATACCCTCTCAATAATCGGCCACTCATCCATATCCTTGACAAGATACTCGCCCTCTGAGTCGAATTCAAGTCCGAAGGGAGGGGTACCGTGATAGTACCCTCTTTCGCGTCGATGCTCTACTGCTGCCTTCGACTTCTCAATCTCTTTGGCCTTCGTCTCTGCCTCCACTACCCGCTGAATCCGGAACGTAAGTCGGTCATCGGGGACATCTGATACGAATCTGAGTTCGCATCCACCTACGAGCGCGGCGTGCTGAATCACGCTAAAATACTCATCTCGTGCGATCCGCGTGTCGTCGTGCGCGATCAAGTAGTTCCATTTTCCTGCACGCAACCCGGAAATCAGTTCCTGCACCTCGGGTTGGGCATCCAGCCGCCCATTATCGTCTGAGTCCTTGTAGAATAAACTGAAGCCCGAGGTGTTCCCGAGGTCGATCGTGTCGAGTGAGTCTGCACCGAGTTCCTCAGCTAACTCTCGCGTGTTGTTTCGCTGTTGTTTGAGTGAGATGCTGTCCTCCGTTCCCTGACTCTGCCGGATGACGCGCACTACGTCAGTCATCATCCACCTTTGTAATTTTGAGAGATTTTCCTGAGTCGACCGACCATTCAACTTTTTCGCCAGCCAATTCCATCGCGTCACCGAGAGATTTTGGGATTCTGATCCGGTAGTACCCATCGCTGTCTTGGACGACTGTTGTCTTCGAAGTTTCAGGCATCTTCGTACTGGGTACAAGGTTGTACCCACCCTTGGATCTGTTGGGCATGGCCCCGTGGTGGCGGCCTCGTGGACACACCATGGCAACGCTCGCGGCAGATAGCCGGATCACATCACGTCATCACATAGCACGCAACACCAATCGTAATCCGTGACGCGAACAGATGAGACATCATGACAAACACCGACACCGACGAAATCAAGGACACCGACACTTTCGAGGCGATTCTTGATGCCGCTGATCACCGAGACGACATCCAAGCATTCCGCCGCAAACATGGCGATGAAAAGCTCGCGGAAGCCCTGGTCTTGACGATTGATCATCTCAACGGCAGATTAACGAAGAGAATGGCAGCCACAGAGCTTGAGGTGAGCAATTATGCCGGAATTGCGATCACGGACGAGATCGAGGAGATTGTGTACGCGAGAGATGGTAATGATCCGTGGCTCGACACCCAACTCCGGGACGATGCCCTCGATTAAACAACCGCCGCTTCCTGATCTTCTGGAGTTCTGTTTCTTTATAACTAATACACCCTCCACTGTTTCCTAAGTTAACGGGCGATAGAAGCTCTTAGGTGTTAGAAATCCGGTGAATCTATAATTTAGGGGCCGACACCACCGTTCCCTAAGTTCTTAGTCAGGACGTTGGCAGTCGCTACCAACACACAGATACCACTCTACCACCTAATCACAAGACGGGGACGGGGGATCGGGCGCTGTAGGAGGCAGCCCGGTCAAGTCAGAGGCATGTCCCCATCTCCATTTCCTCAGATATACACATAAACCACAGGTAGATTCGACAGACTCAGTCGCTGAATCCGAGTCTGACCTGTGTCCCCGAGGCGTCACTCATCTCCAGCTGCTCCTGTTCTCGATCCAGTCGCTCGGCGAAGAGTGCCACGACGTACTGATGACTGCGATCACGGTACGTTTCGTAAGTCTGGTCGCCGACAGTGATGTCGTGTAGATCGGTCGTCCACGGAACGACCTCGGATCGACGCCAACACCAACCACCATCCACCCGCTCCGGCTCGGCCAGTGACTCAGCCACTACGCAGTAACAGTCTCGTTCCGTTCACCTCTCGACCGCGACTGGGTCATCCGTGACCAGGACAGTGTACTGCTTCGCGCCGGGACTGGCGGTCGCGGGAGCGACGGGTTATCGTCGCTGAGCCGATGATTGTCGTCGATGCGCTCGCGCTCAATCCCGGGGTCAGGCACGACATGATGCGACACCAGTTCTGACTATCCAGGTGTTGAAACGTCCATAATCGGGGGTGTTTCTTCTGCGCATTTAATACGTATCCTCGACGATACGTGAACCCCAGATCGTCGTCACTATTCAACTCAATCAGACTCATAATCTACAGTAAATTCATAGATGTCCAACCCGACTCCGAGATAATGCCGGCGAGAAAGAAACAGCACTACGTTCCAAAACTCTACATGCGGGGGTGGTGCCCCGAAACTGAGAAACTCCCATCCTATCAATTAGACCGCCGTCAAGAATTCCCTCCGACATCGATTCACTATCTCTGCTACGAGGACTATTTCTATAGCGACGACGCTGAGCAAGAAGAAGCGACAATGAAGATGGAGGACCGGTTTGCGGCTGTCCTCCAAGACTTCAGAAACGAGCAGACGCTCTCCGCATTAGATAGTGAGGAAGAGTGGATGTACGTTCTCACATTTTTAACTCATACGCATAAACGAACGAAGAACGCAAAAAAAGAGTCTCAGGAATTGACTCACGAACTCCTCCGTCTCTTGCTCGAAGCAAATGAAGGCGCTATGGAAGGAGACGACGAAGAGATGCGTCAAACAGCCTTAGAGATGCTGGAGGAGGACAAAATCCAGGTCAAAAACAGCCCCGCATTCCCAATGGGCGAACTTGTCTCGATGTACGGGCCACTATTGATTGGAGATCTGAAAGTAGCATTACTGAGAGACGCTACCGGGATGGGATTCATCTTTTCTGACCACCCCGTCGTACTGGATAATCCGATGTTTCAGGAGGAAATCAGGGGCACGAAAACAGGATTCCAAACACGGGGCATACAGATATTCTGCCCAATCTCTCCCGACCTCACGCTCATGATGTACGATCCTGATTGCTATCGCATTCCCGGTACCGGTGTAGTTGATGTTGGGAGCGATGTTGTGACTGATCTGAATAAGCTCCAAATGGTGAACGTATTAGACGCTGTCTTCTATCAAACCGAGGGACGGGAGTCAGAGATGCGTGTTCTACATGATGAAGTAGAAGATTTGCGACCTGAGAATATGACTGATGTAGATCGGTTTGATGCGGATGATCCACGGTTCGACACAAATAACGAGGTGTTTGGGATAGGCTCGACCGCCCCTGGTTTCTCCCCAGAACTGCCCTTTGTAGAGGAATTAGATGCGGAGTTCGCTCTAATTCGGTCACCCGAGATGTATGCGAGATACAAATCGATGATCAAGGACGCACGTGACTCTGCCAAGGAGGAGCTGACAGAAGATGAGTAGATGTCCAGCCCCAGTTTCGCTACTCACAGCGGGGGAGTTCAGTAGGTACCACTCACAACAAGAAGTGTTACTGCGTGATTGGTTCGAAAGCCGTGTGTAGTACCGCGAAGGTCGCGTCTCCTGCTCCCTCCGAGAATTCTTCATGTAATAGGTCTGGAGCCATTACCATCTCTCTCCGTGCTTGCGAGAGGATTTCTTCCCCGTTCTCTCTGCGTTCTCAAAACTAACAGTCACTGGGATCTGATTTGAAGTACCTCTACTTCCGATACGTACCATATGACCGAATCGGACGGAATAGTCGCCGTCGTCACGGGTGAGGGGCGAGTGACGATTCCCCGGAGAATCCGTGACAAGCTCGACATCGATACACCGGGGCGTGTCCGCTTTGTCGAACACGAAGACGGAGAGATCATGGTCAAAGCCGTGAAACGCCCCTCGGAGCTGCGGGGTGCGCTCACAACTGAGGAGATTGAACAGGAGACGTCGGCTACGGAGATGCTCCGCGAGGACCGACAGCGAGACAAGGGCTGACTTTCGCACACCCCGGGTTTCCGCTCGGGACCACCGGATAGAAAGTCTGGAACCCGCGTTTATCGGAGATTAAGTTACCGGAACACCCTGCGTTTCCGCTCGGGAATCAGATCACACACACCCCGGGTTTCCTCTCGGGACCGGTGTATAGAACGTTTGAAGCGTGCGTTATTCGGGTTTTAGATTTACTGGGGATTGGACCGGGTTTCCGCTCGGCTTTTGATGAGAAAAGGTCGGGGACACACCCCGGGTTTCCGCTCGGGATGTAATTCTAAATACACGATCCACACCCCGGGCTTCCGCTCGGGAATCAGATCACACACACCCCGGATTTCCGCTCGGGACCGGTGGATAGAATGCTTGAAACGAGTGTTATCCGGGTTTTAGATTTACCGGAGGATCAACCGGGTTTCCGCTCGGGATTCAGGCACACACCCCGGGTTTCCGCTCGGCTTTCCTCAAGAAACACACCCCGGATTTCCGCTCGGGAATAGCTCAGAGAAGCCCTGAAACGCATGTTTGTCAGGAATTCAATTCACCGGGATACCGCCGTTTCCGCTCATCCCTGTCGTCGTGGTATGCGCCCCATCGCACAGTCACCACATCTGTTGGCGGTACACAGGAGTTCAGCCGGAAAATATGCTACTCCCGTAGCCATTCGTCTTGTCGATGACCGCGTACTACAAGGAACAAATACTTGTGACCAATCTGAGACTATTGTGTCATGCGTCGCCGTGCCCTCCTCAAACAGACCGGTGGATTAGCTACTCTGTCGCTCCTTGCTGGCTGTTCTTCATCCACAGAGTCCGATGACGAGTCCCCGTCACCTGGACAAGTCGTCGTCAGAAACGACCATACAATTCCGCATATCATCACAATCCGGATCCAAGACGGCCCAACTGGTCCGTTAGGCGAGCCGATCACGTCGACCGGGCAAGTCGCTCTTGATCCTGGTGAAGAACGGACGTATCCGGAGTGGCTCGCAGTCGGGGACAGTGGAGTCGTAGCTGGCGAATACGATATTGAAGTTCAGTTAGATGATGGGGAGCCGGACAACTTCCAATTTGACCCCAAACCGGTGAACGACCCTCCGATGTACGTCACCGTCGATGTAGAGCCGGGTGGTGGCCTCGGGTGGAACGTCACGGCAATTCACAGCGATTGACTGAGCGATCAACCGAACCGCCCTGATTCTCCGGTGGATTTCCGGTGCCTTTAATATTAGTTTGTTTACTTACACTTTCACTGTGGATATGGCTCACTCTTACCCGAATAACTCTGGTACAGCAAGGTAATGACCACCACCGACACCACCACAAATGAAATCCCCAAATCACTGAAGATACTCCGCGAATACAACTTCACCGACGAGGTCACAACCACGGCTCAGTCCATGCCCAGTGACTTCTTCATCAAACTGACGAAGATCCCCGGTGACATACTCGTCCCCGGACTCGTGTTCCTCGCACTCAGAGACGTTAACGCAGAGATTCTGTATATCGGTCAGACAATCGGTGGGCCACCAGGAGTCACTGGCGTCATTGACCGCGACCGACTCGCCTCACCCCAGTCAAAAACGATCGATGACATCGCCGCCCTCCGGCGAACCATCGACATCCACCGTACTGACGACAACCTCACTGAACTGGAGGTGATCCACGAGCAGAGCCGAGGATCAAAAACAGTCGGTAGCACGCTTTCTCGCACAATTGATGCCAGTGACTACGACATCGTCAACGTCCAGAATCACGGGCACCGAACCGGCGTGAGCATCTACCTCCGCGATCCTGACGCTGAACCCGACTTCGATATTGACGGTCAAAAAACACTCGCCGACCTGCTCACGCGATAACCTGAGTACCTTACAACTTCACAAACTCTACTGACTGCGATATTGGTGAGAAGCAGAATCATAGTCTTTTTAATAATTCACAATATGTCATAATTTATGGAATTTATTTCGGCGTCATCTGTTTCTCAATCAGATCCGGGCGGTGAGGCAGAAATAACTGTTTGGAATAAGCTAAAACGCTGCTTTACTTCGAACGATCGAGGAGTCCTCTACCACCAGTATCCGATTATACAGAAGGGTGGAAGCCGATTTGACCGGAAACCAGATTTTGTGCTGCTCCATGAGGACATGGGCCTCGTCGTCATCGAATGCAAGGGATACACGATAGAGCATATAGATCGAATTGAAGGCGACACATGGGTCCTCCAGAACATGACCCAACGAACTGCGACTCCCCTTGAGCAAGCACGAAATCAGGGATTCTTTTTGACCTCGTACTTCCAGAGAGAGCCGGAATTGCGTGATAACCAAGGACAGTGTACTGTGTCGATGATTCCAGTGGTCGTTCTCCCACATATCAAACGGGAAGAATGGGAGAATCGAGGTTTTGTCGGGCCATCAGCTCCACGAGTAATCACGGGGGATGAGTTGGGGAAAGTGACATTGCGTGATCGACTTGAATCACTCCCAAACCTGGACCCACTCAATAAGTCAGAGTACGATGCCGCAAGAGGTGTGTTGAGTTGTGGCCAGCCGATCAGCGGATCACATGGAGAGGTCTCTGATGACCCCAAAACCAAGGCAGAATATTATGACTTAGTAACGACCGGGATCCGTGGACTTGACGAAAAACAACAGAAGATTGGTCTCCAAATTCCACCTGGTCCGCAGCAAATTCGTGGAATTGCTGGGTCGGGGAAGACCGTTCTTGTCGCTATGAAGGCAGCTCGAATGCTTAGTGATCCGAACGGGTGGAAACCCAGTTCTGCGGAAAATCCCCGGATTGCTCTCACCTTCAGCACCAAGAGTCTATACGGTCATATCACGACGCTTGTGGATCGGTATTACGAACAGTTTAGCGGCCAGTCACTCAAAGAATCAGATGCATCTATCGATATTATCCACGGCTGGGGCGGAAGCCAAACTGGTGATGGTGTGTACTACAGGATTGCTAATGAGGTGGAGAACGTCTCTTTCCGTAATTTTGGGCAAGCGAAAGCTATCTTCTCAGATGCTGACGACCTTCAGGAAGCTGTCGCCGCTGAGGTCTTAGAAGAAGGAGATATTCCTGATCTCTGGGATGCGATCCTTATCGACGAAGCACAGGATTTCGGACCCGATTTTCTCAACATGTGTCGAGAGGCACTCACAGATGATAACCGTCTTATTTGGGCCTATGACGAAGCCCAAGATCTTGGCAGCTTAGAAGCCCCCAGCCCGAAAAACCTCTTTGGAACAGATGCAGACGGAGACCCTCTGTTAGATTTGAGTGGAACCTACAAGAACGGACCTCAGAAAACCTACATCATGCGGAAAGCGTATCGTGCACACCGATCACTCCTCATGACCGCACATGCGCTCGGGATGGGTTTGAAACGCGATGGGGGGCCAGTCCAAATGATCACCAGGCAGGATGGGTGGGAGAATCTTGGTTACGAGATTGATGCTGACTTCCGTAAAACAGGTAGTGAGGCTCTCCTTTCACGTCCTCAAGAGAACTCACCGCATCCTCTGCAAGATGAAATTGAGCCTGACAGGTTGCTATGTCACCATTCGTTTGTATCAAAGGCAGACGAAATCGAATGGGTAGCCAAACAGATCCGAGAGGATATTTTTGAGGAAGGTCTGAAACCTGAAGAGGTCCTCGTAATTCCGTTATCCCGGAGTCGCAGGAGCGGACAAAAGAATCGCAATTATGTTAACGACTATCTCGGTAATCTTCTTGAAACGCACGGGATCGAGACTAATGCCGTCTGGCAAGAGAATGGCAATACCTCTGAAGATGGTTCCAAAGTGTTCTCGTCACCTGGACAAGTCACTGTCTCAGCTATTAACCGGGCGAAGGGTAACGAAGCTGCTTCTGTGTACGTGCTCGGGGTAGACTCGACGACTGAAGAAGATTGGCGCGGGAAAGAACTTAATCGGCGTAATGAGTTATTCGTTGCTCTCACCAGAGCACGGGCATGGTGTACTATTACGGGATCAAACCCAGACGCACCAATCCATGACGAAGTTGAATCTGTTCTGGCAGAGATCAACCAGTCCAATCCTGAACTGATTTTTGAGGTCCCGAACAGTAAGGACCTAACCCATGAACTGGAAGAAGACACCGAGGATCTGATCGATACAGGACTTGACGACTTCTTATAACTGCTTTGCGAACGTGTCACTATCGAGATTACAGATGTGCGCGAGAATGTCGCCTTCGCGGAAGTTGTTGAGCGCGTCAGTTACTACGAGTAGTTTGAAGCGACTCTGTTGAAATCCTCAGCAGATAATCCATCTTCATCCGGTTGCGCTCAATACAGGGGGTCAAAAATCGCTCAGTACAGGTTCCTTACGTGGCAAAATATTATATGTCGCACAAGTTGAGGATAGGGGTATGGGAATCTGCCCAAGATGCGACCGAGACATTATCCCCGTAAATAAGGGAGGAATCGGCCATGGCGTGAGTGAATTCGTTTGTCCAGAGTGTGACGCCAGCTTAGGAGTAGCGCCAACAAATTAGCACTCTTCGTCGACCGGCTGTTTCAATCGATAATGTGACTGAAGAATAGGATTTCAACAGAGCCAAATCATACCATGTCGAACTATCCAATAATACTTGTAACACCGCTATAGAGTCTATTTGAATGGATGACAAAGATGGGTATATTTCTACTGAAGTTTTAATTGAAGATCTTCAGAGGGTCGGTGATATTGTGCGTCGACCTCCAAAAACAAAAGACATCACTAAATACGGAAATTTCTCATATACTACATATAAAAGCAGGTTTGGAGGAATCGTTGAAGCTCTAAGTGAAGCTGGATATAATGCTTCGGATCGGTTTACTGGTGGTTGGGTATCCAGAGACGATCTACTAAGTGATATAAAATCTGTCGCTGATTCAGTTGACCGTCTTCCTCGTGTTACTGATCTTGAAGAAAATTCTGAGTATCGATATTCTAAATACCGATCGGAGTTTGATCACTGGTACGATCTACTGGATGAGGCGGGGGTAAAGGGTAAATTTGTTGAAAATCGACATGGACATTTGGATGACAAGCTGCTTACTAATATTCAGAACGTAGGGAACAAAATAGGACGGATACCTACTACTACGGATCTAAATGAATACGGAGATTATACTGCGTCAGTATATGTTCGTAACTACGAATCTGTCTCAATCGCGGTAGCCCTCGCAGGATTCGATGTTGAACCAGAAATACCGACCAGACAGATCTCTGATGGCGAGTTATTGTCATCAATTTCTGGTGTGACAGACTGTATCAATCATCCACCAACTACTACCGAATATAATGAGCACGGCGACCATGCTATCGCCACTATTTCCCAACGATTTGGGAGTTGGACAAATGCGGTACATACGGCAACTGGAGAGGTTCCAACTAATAATAGGATTCTCACCGATCAAGACCTCATTACAGATCTAAGATCTGTTTCGGCTCAACTCATGAAATCTCCACAAACTCAAGACATTATTGACTATGGTGAGCACAGCTATAACACCTATATCGAGCATTTTGGGAGTTGGGAAAATACATTAGACATAGCTGACATACCTGCATCTAACGATCCAGAAGATACTGATGTTAGAGCAATCACTTGGCACGTGATTTGGCTATTAAACTATATTGGCGACATTCCTCGTGCAGAGGAAATAGAAGATCATCATCCTGTGATGTATAAACAATGTTGTGAGCAGTATGATGATTGGGAGTCTGCTGTAACAGCAGCACAACGGACTGTCTCAAATATACTTGACTAAATAGAGAGTTCAACTTAGTGTGGAGAAACAATCACGGAAGATTTCCAGTGACTCTGACAGGGGCATGCACGAAACAAGGAGGTGCTGTCGCCAGCAGTCACTGACTCCAGTGACTCATGAGATCACCAATTTGGGCTATTACCGATCTTAGATGTTGTCGAGATACCCCCTTCTCTGTTCAACCCGTGTTCGTTCGTCGCGGCTGTCGTAGTGATCCTCGATAACCTCGGGAGTAACGTCGGCCCGACCAGACACGACTTCCGGTGGCACATCGTTCTCCAAGAGATGCGTGATATGCCCCCTACGCCACGTATGAGGGCTTTTACTCGACGGACACCCATACGCATCCGATTTACACTGGGCGGCATCACAGCTATCAGGGTCACGGTCATGAGGACACTCCAACCCCTGCTTACAGGGCCGAGTAAGACCGTAACTGTGCTTCCTGATCACAGACGATCCAACCCTCCCATTCTTTGTCGTCGTGATCAACGGATTTCGGCCAAACTCATCGCACTGATCCACGCGTGTATGCTCGATATAATCGCCGAGAATAGCCACAGTCGTCGGTTTAATCGCCACCATTCTCTCCGACGCATACTGATTCTTCAGTGAAGTCCCCTGATCTGGGCGGTGGCGTAACTCCAGCAGCTCCTCATCAATATCGACATCCCCAATATCCAGTGAACGGATCGAGCAGGTGCGTAGACCGGTGTTCCAGAGTAGGGTAGTGACAACGTGATCCCGAGATACGTATTTGAACCGGTCCAGCTGGTCAAGAATTATATCGGCCTCGTCTTCCGATACGTACTCGTCTCGGCTATTTTCGTCACTGGATAAGGTCGGACTCTCTACGGCATTAGACAGATTCTCCTCGACAATCTGCATCTTCTCGCACCACCTGATGAATACCCGCAGGGTGTCCATCTGCGTCTTTTCACTGGCAGGTGAGAGATCGCCATCTTCCCGTCGCCACGAACGATACTGCGTCAGATCTAATGGCGACAAATCGGCCATTATTTCGATGTCGTCTTGTTGCTCAAACCACCCGCAGAACTGACCAAGCCGAGATTTGTGACTGCTGATCGTTGATTCAGCGACCTCGGATCGCCTCGCATCCAAGTAGGTGCTAATCGCTTCTTGGGGTCGGGTCATCTCTGAGCCACCCGGGTTCGGAGAGAGTGCTGCTGGTCACTGGGGTCGATATTTCGATGCCGACAATCGGGTTCGGTTTGTGTGAGTGATACTCGGGTTCGACTTCGGGTCTTTCTCGTCATCTTGTGGTCCTGAATCGACGGACGGCGTGACCGGCTCACGATCCATTAGAAGCATGTTGAACCCTCGGTTGATCCCGGTCGTGAGGAAGAGAGTGCCATGTAGCACTGAGAAGGGCGGTTGGTGGAAGCGCACCCCGCCCGCGAGCGAAGCGAGCCGGCAGGGAGCGACAGCCGCGAAATCGTTGGGAACGCCCGCTCCGCGCGGTGATAATCCCGTCGCGCCCGTTCCAATTCATAACGATTCAAATCCGCCAGACGGCGGTACGTTCCTTATAAAGAACGACCGTGATTTATGAGTGATTTCGTTATGCTACGGAACGCGGGTCGAAGCTTTCCTGCGATTCGCGTACATCCAAACGGGGGTAAGAGGTATTGAATTGGTCGGTTTGCTTCCTACGTGGGAATTTGAGAGTAGAGAACTGACTTATCTGTCTACCTGAGCCGATTCCCTCTGTAGGCTGACTTGATATACGACACACAGGACCACCTCACGCTTTACCAACTCCTTTATCACCGGTCCTGCCAGAGAGACTGATGAAAAATGGCCGACGATCTTGACTCTCGTTTCCATATCTACCAACATGACTCGCGAGAGTTGAAATCGAGGTTGGAGGAGGAGTTCGACAACGTTGATGGGCTCGTCGATACGATCATCACGTCACCTCCCTACGCCGATCTTGTCGATTACGGAGATCACGATGAACAGGTCGGTAAACAGAGCTACGAGGACTTTCTCGACGACATTCGCGAAATCTACAAACAGTGTTACGAAATTGCCTCTGACGACTGTACGCTCTGGATCGTCACTGATACATACAAAATCGATGGACGCGTCGTTCGTCTGCCATTCGACATCGCCGACGAACTGGAGAACCTGCCGAACTACGAAACCTGCCTCGACGAGGACTGTGAGGGATGCCTTCGTCGCGATCGGGGCGATGGTACGTTGATTTGCAAGACGTGTGGCGAGGTCTATGATCCGCTCCCGGAGTCATGGCGGATGGAAGACAACATTATCTGGGATAAGCTCCGCACGCGTCCATGGCATCAGAAAGGCCGTCTACGCAATGTGCACGAGCACGTGACGATGTTCTCGAAAACAGATGATTTCAAATACGATAAGGATGCGATTCGGATCACCGACACCGACGAATTCGAACAGTGGTGGGTGAACTACCCCGAACGATACAGTCCAAGGGGAATGGTCCCGAGTAACGTGTGGAAATTCCCGATCCCGAAACAGGGTCAGTGGGGGCCCAAAGTCAGCTACCATCCGAGTCCATTCCCAGAAGGTCTTGTGGAGCGGATCGTTCACCTCGCTTCCGAGCCTGGTGACGTCGTATTCGACCCCTTCGCCGGTATTGGGACGACACTCGCTATCGCAGAAGCCCTCGATCGAAAACCGCTCGGATTTGAGTTGAATGAGGAATATATCGAGTATTATGAAGAGCACGTTCGTCCCACTGCTCTTCATGAGGTAGGAACGGTGCAATCAACGCTCCGCGACGAACAGGTAGAACTCGAACGGAAGATATACACTCTTCGGATCCACAAGTATGTATATGAGCTGTACAAGGAGTTCGTGAATTCCAACCAGCACAATATACTCGAGGGTCAGATCGAATTCATTCACACCGCCAGCGACCCGTCGCAATTCGATGATGGTGATGACCCGGAAGCGGAGTTACTCTACGTATGTGAATCTGAATCTGACTACGAGAGTGTCGATGTCGAGGCTGCGAAGAAGGGGATGTTGTCAGAAGACAAGGGATCCGGCGATTACTACGGTGTTGAGTTTGATGCCGATTTCATTACCGTCGACCGTTATCTCGACGAACGTCTCCCAGGACGTGATGTCAACATAGAGGACGAGTACCACTTGTACGTCGACGGCGCTCACAACTGGGCAGAGCATAGTTTCACGCCCGATGATTGGGAAGCACTTGTCGAGGAGAGAGAGTGGAAGCGATACTGGTCGAAGAGCAGACCGCCGCTAATCTCGAATCTACTGATTCAGGCTGAAAACCCGATGGACGAACGCAAACGGGACATCGAGGGACACCAGGCCGACTTTAGCAGTTTCAATTAGCCTACTGAGACACCTCTCCCCGTGCCTCCCACCCTTTGTGGAAGTGAGCCATATTTACTGCCGACTCGAATTTTGCTCCTGAAGGGATGTGGTGTAGCACAGGCTCGTCGTGCTTCATCTCGATCGTCCCCTTCTCAAGTTGCTGTTCAACGATGAGCATTGCCTTCTCCTCGTGGATATCCTGTGTCAAGAACTGATCTTCGGTGCCCACCATTATACGAACAACGAGCATGAATGGTCTTAATCGTTATCTCCAGCACGGTTGATCAGTCCATTCGCTAGAAGACCATGAGACTCCGTATGTGGTCGATAAACCGAACTTTATCAGAGTCCTTGGGTTTATGACCCAACCATAGAAAATGGCAATAGATGGCTGAGCCGATTCTCAAGTGGGTTGGAGGGAAGCGCCAACTCCTTCAGGAGCTTCACTCGCGATTCCCCATTTCGTATGAAAAATATCACGAGCCGTTTATTGGCGGAGGTGCAGTCTTCTTCGACCTCGAACCTTCCGAGGGCACAATAAACGATCTCAACCGACGACTGATTAGCTTCTACGAAGTTATCCGCGATCATCCCGAGCAACTAATCGAAGAGAATCACCGCCACGAGTACGAAGAGGAGTACTATTATGATGCTCGTGACCGGTTCAATAAACTCCACAAACTCGACGAGCGGTCCCTACAAGAGCGAGTAGAGGAGGCGAGTCTGATGCTTTATTTAAACCGAACCGGCTACAACGGGCTGTACAGAGAAAATCAATCTGGAGGATTCAACGTTCCGTTCGGTCGGCATACGAATCCTGACTTCATCCGGGAGCGGCAAGTTCGGAAAGCAAGCGACATACTCGACGATATTGAAATTTACAATCGGGATTTTGACTACCTTGTCGACTGTGTTGACGAAGGCGACCTCGTATACTTCGACCCTCCGTACGAACCTGTATCCCAAACGGCAGATTTCACTCAGTATCAGTCGGATGGCTTCGACAAAGACGATCAGCGTCGACTACGTGATTTGGCCGTCAAACTCAGCCAGAACGGGGTGTACGTTGTGTTATCCAACTCACCGCCAGTCGGCGAACTCTATGAGGATGTGTCAGAATTCACAATCGAGATTGTCGACGCAGCGAGAATGGTGAACAGTGATGCAGACAATCGTGACGACGTAGCGGAAGTGCTCATCACAAACGTACCGGCAGATCGCCAGCGGCAACAGAATCTGGGTAATTACAGCTAAGTCGTAACTGTAGAATTGTCACGTAGAGGTGGTGAAGAGGGTTTTATTACATCTCTGATTAGTTTGTCCGAATTATGTGTCGATAGTGCTCTCCACTAGATTTGTTTAATTGTATCTCATGATCGCCCGACAAATCTCTTGAAACAGTTTCCATAGAATGCTTCGGATGGTTTACTTCAACACCGACATTCGAAACGATTGGAGGTATCTCGTTATCAGAGTGATATTCTGTCCACTGATCGGTACCCTCATTCATTTTTCGCCAATCACTATACAAAATATCCTCCGAGTACACGTAGTGCCGACCGTCTTCGTAGATGAAGAGCTCTTCTGGCAGATGTGTATAGGTTTCATTAGCTATCTCACTAATGAACTCCTCTGTTGTCATGACTAACGTACGAGCACGAATTCCAAAGCCAGAGCACGGTTGGATCGTGGTGACCTCTTCGGCAATCTCATCGTAATCAAGTGCCTGTCGAGCGGTCGTCTCATCATCTACGAGAAGCACGAGATCGATCTGTCCGTGAATATCGTCTTCAATGGACTGATATCCGAGTTCTCGGCTTACGAGGAAGGCGGTATGTACATCTAACTGCGATGGGCTTGAGAGGCCGAGTTCGCTCGCCATCGTTCGAAGGAGCTCCCGTGCGTACTTCGTTTGACGCAGTCCGCAAATAATCCTATCTAGGTCTTCTTGTGATGCGACCTGATCGTCCTCTTCATGATGTTCCTTGAGATACTCCTTCAAATCTGGATACGCTTCAGAGTATTTTTTATTCAATTCAACACCAATTGGTCTCCTATCCATCAGCTCTGCCTGTCCTATAACGACCCCAGAGCCAGCGAAGGGGTCCAGTACGACATCATCACTCTCCGTAGAGAGTGTGAGAATTCGCTCAATTAGTTTTGGAGGGAACGCTGCAGGGTGATCGAACACGTCCACTTCTCCAGTGAATGATCCCCGTGTTGGCGGATCGAACTCCCAGATGTTTTCAGGTAGCTTTCCGAGCGGATGGTAGCGCTCAGGGAAATCTGCCCACCATTTCTTGAATTGAGCAGGATCTGACTCTCGAATGCGATCCATCTGTAGCTCATAATCAGGGCTTTTGCTGAAACAAAGAATATACTCGAAGACATTCCGTAGCCTCCCTTCTTTCGTATACGGGAGCGCACGGTTCTTATTCCAAACAACGATGTCTTGGAGAATCCACGACTCGTCGTTATTCGTCGTGTGACCACAGTGGGGACACGTCGTCTGGCGACGGTCTAACTCATCGATTCCTCTTAGTATCGTATTCTCACAGTTTGAGCATTCTAGTCCCTGATCGAGATTCTGGCACACACGTGCGATGTCGAATGGAAGCTGAACGATTTCGCGGTTCCGACGGAAAGTATTCACAACGATCCAGAGGGAACCGTCATCTCTGGTGATCGAGTATACCTCTGAGAAGAGGTCCTGGAGTTCTTGTAGATATTCAACGTATGTTCCATGTTGTCCTATTTCATCTTCCTCACTCGAACCGTACTCTTTGAGGTCGTAGTACGGTGGAGATGTGATCGTCGTATCCACGAACCCCTCTTCCTCGTCTAGCGTGTCTGCCGTATGTTCGCTTATTGCTGGAACGATTGACCTTGCATCCCCGTGGTGAAGACCAAATACATCTGTGTTTGGATCAAATGTAGATGTGCTTTCGAGTTCCTCTGACGACTCTTCTTCCTCTTGAGTTTGAGCGGTTGTCGACGCTCCACCCGTCGAGACTCGCTTACCGTACTCTCTACCCTCCGGAAGCAATTCTTCATCCGACAGTTCCTTTCGTATTTTACGCCAGAGTTCGCTGTTTGTATCTAGGCGTGTCTTTTTATTATCTGTCGGCACTTCGTCTGTATCGCCGATCGGAAATATCTGGAGGATGCCTCCGAAGTAATTATACTGGTTATTCCGCGTCAGATCAAACAGATCCTCAAATACCGAGGTCATCAGCACTCGACCATTTGCGTAGATGTCGACCCCTTGTCTGTTCTGACTTGGCCGATATCTATATCTGAATTTGCCACTCTGAGTGAGCAGATCTGGGTGTTGTTTCTCTGCCCATTCAGTCATCGAATCGATGTCCAGCGTACCAGCTTCATACCGCACTTGGTATCGGTCTCCGCGAGGAGTAGACGCACAAAATTCGTGAGATTTCAGCGCTGTGTCGTCGGTGTAGGAAGGACTGATAGGAGGAACCTCAAACGTTCCTTGTTCGTTCGAGGGTAGGTCATGATAGTGTACAACTATCTGATTATCATCACGAGCGGAGAGTAAGCGCCGGAACAGAACACCGAGCCGTTCACGTACATACTGGACTTTCGTTCCAAGCGAGTCAGCCGATGGCCAGACATCGGCATCAAACTGCGAACGGGCACATGTCGCTTGGATGCGCGTCCCGTGGTCAGATTCTAATAGTGAATCGACATCGCTCGGAACTCCAATCTCCCAGTCACGCTCGGTAGCATCAACTATTGGTAGGTCACCGGTTATCGGACCGTCAACACGCAGACGTTCACTTTCAGCTGTCTGAGTGACTAGTGAAAACCAGTGAGTGTCATCTTCAAGGCCGCGTTGTTTGAGTGATTCTTCAAACCAAGCTAAACTCGCTTTCAACCCCCATCCGACGTTATTGAGTATTCCCTCAGATATCTCCTTATTCCCCGTTCGGAAGACATGATTTTGGAGGTCTTCCCTCGCTATACCGGGGCCATTATCTGAAATGTACGTGGTTACTGTCTCTTCCCCGCGAACGAACGAAATAGAAATATTGACTCGCTCATTAGCGTCATCGAAGTAGCTTTCTCCATCTACGACCGCAGCCACCGAGTTATCAATAAGCTCCTGAGTGGCATCTAGAAAGTTTTCATGCTGCTTTGCCATTCCAGAAGCTAACATTTCAAGTTCAACTGCAGATTCACATGTCTCGCTATTCATGATAACCCTCGAGACTAGAACGAATACGGCCTTGCATGGCTACAAATATAGGTACTACTCTTTACCGGTTTAACTTATGGATCTAGGTTAGATTAGTGAGCTCTCACAAAACCAACTTAGACGCGTGAACTGAGAGTGATACTCAATTATTCAATGACCCTTCAGCATCTTTGACATACCGATGATATTCAAAGTAATTTTGTTTTTTGATATCTTCAAACATAATCTCGATACCTCCCTCAAGGTACCCTTGCATGTGTTCTTTGAGTTTCTCCGGAGATGAGTTCTTGTGACGACGCTCAATTATTGTTCGGAGAACACGGTCTTGATCTAATGATTCCATTTTTAATGCTTTACTTGTACTCTCGGGCTGGTTTTGTCGTTTCTCTTTGATTCCCACTGCGATTGCGAGATTCGCTATTTGAGTGTTCTCAACTTTTTCTGCGTCATTATTCTCTAAGGTTTCGTTGATCGACTTTGAAACCTTGTTGAACTTTTCAGTAGTAACTTGTAGGGTCTGTGCACCGGATATTTCATCGAACTTCATTATTTGACCCTCTCTAGTTTCGAATCCTTTCCATCTGGTTTGATCCGATAGTGTGCTCCAATCTCTTCATTAACTGCATCACCGAGATCGCGTAGCTCAGAATCAGTTACAAGTAGCAATAGAGGGTCCTCCAGATTAGAAAAGAACTCTCCCTGTGCTTGACTGTTTGTTAGATCAAGACGACCAGCTACTGTATCAAATACTATCGTTGAAGAGTAACGAGCATATTTATTCAATCCAAATATGAAACTCAAAGCCGTTAATTGGGATTCTCCAGCAGAGGGTTCATGATTAGCCATGTCTTTTGTTTCACCATCTGATTCGATGAGCTGAAGGACGTATGAATCTTCATCGCTAGGGTCCCCCCGGAAATCAAGTCCTTGGTACCGTTGGTCCATAAAGTCAGATTGTGCGACCTGCTCGAAAACTTGATTCATTTCTGACTTTATCTTTTCCCGTTTGTCGCGGACGTGAATATTTCGAATCGTTTTTAATTTTTCAATGGCTGTCTCTCCTGCGTCTATCTTACTGTTTACCTTATCCAGCTCTTGATTAGATGCATTCTCCTCTCTCTTACTTTCTAATTTTTTAATTTCTTGCTCTTTTTCTCTGATTGTTTCTTCGCGATTATCTATCTCTTCTTGTAGGCTATCTATCGAGTCTTCAAGATCATTAATGTTGTTTTCTAGTGTGTCTTGTTCACTATCATCTGGAACACCTCCCAAGTCACCGAGCAAATCCTTACGTTCCGTCTGATTATCTTTAATTTCCTCGTTTATTCTGTCTATCTCTGTTTGGTGATCCACCGGATAATTTTGAGGGAAATTGACTGAATCAAGCCTGTCACGCATTTCTCGCAATTCAACTAGTTTTTCTGTTAGCTTTTCAGATTGCTTTTTATCGTGATCTCTGACACTGTGTTCTTCGAGACTTTCTATTTCTTCAGTCCCACAGATTGGACATTTACCCTGCTTCGCTTCTTCAGCTAGATCATTAATAATTTCATCCCGCTCTATATCAGAGAGACGACCTTCATATTCCTCAATTTCCTCTATGATCTCTTGTTTAATCTGCTTGAGATCCTCAGATAAAATTTGATATCTTAGCTTTTTCCAAGATGTATTTAATTTAGATAGTTCTTTGACCTTGTCAGTTTGTAGGCTTGTTGTATCAGATTCTAACTCATTTATCCGATCAATTGCCTCTTTGTTTACACTCTCCAATTCTTTTCTATTCTTTTTTAATGCGGTCTTGTTATTCTGTATCTCATCTCTGTCTTCCTTGTTCCGCTGTCGGAGTTGTCGGATATCTTCTCGAAGGTTAGAAATCTCATCGAGAATTTCATCTCGTTCTTTAGCCTCCTCTTCAATTCGGTTGCGTCGAGGGATGAGTCGGTCTTCTAGTAAGTCTCCTAAATCCTTCTGTGAATTTATAATAGTCCTATGCTTAAGGACAGTCTCAATTTCTCTCTTTACTTTTTGACCCGCATCTTCCGCTATTAATTCTTGTATTCTCTCCCCGTCAAGGAAAAAGAAGCGTTTCAATTCCTCAGGTAATATCTCTTCAATCTGATCTTGTGCATCTTCGCCAGAATACGTTTCTGTATCTCCAATTAGTGTTAGGTCTTCATGAGCACGTTGTTGGTTCTGGTTAAACCGACCGATTTCTCGTATTAGTGTATAATTTCGAGAGCCTTCTTTAAATTTGATTTTGACCGACATCTCTTCCTCACCAGCCTGCTTTGCGCGCTCATTCCAGTGTTTGGTGTAGTTGCTTTTCGGACCTGCACCACCATACAGGCCCCATTGAATTGCTGTGTGTAAACTCGTCTTGCCTCCTCCTTGATCTCCTTCAATAATGTGGATTGAACCATCTCGATCGGTTAGATCTATTTGAGACTCCCGATATGGTCGAAAGTTAACAACCTCAATAGAGAGTAGCTTCATTTTTTGTCCTCAAGATAGTCATCAAGATATCCCTCCAGCGCTTTTTTTTTGCCCTTGCGATGAGTCTGATATTGTCGTTTGTCTTCCCAGTCCAATATATTGCGAATTAACCGCTTCATATGTGAGTCCTCAACTTCGTCTTCTAGGATATCTTCGATATCCGGGTCAAGTCCTGTCATTCAAGATCGTACTGTGTCATAGCCCGAGCGATTCTTAAAATGTAGGGGTCATTATCCATTCTATTTGTCGCATCCGAGTTCATCATACGAAGTCTCTCTAGCTCACGCTCAATTAACGACAACTCTGCTTGGGTAAGGTCTGCATCACCCGATTTAATGCTCTCCAACTCTGCTGGCAGCGTAATAAAATCATGGAGCTGTGCAGGGGAATCACTTTGCGCCTCACGCAGAATCCGACCGCGGCGTTGTATCGCCTCTCTTTCTGTTGTTGAACTTGTTACTAGTATTGCCGAGTCGCATTCTGGAACATCGATCCCTTCGGTTAAACAATCAATAGAAACTAATATTTCTATATCTCCTTTCTCAAATAGGTTTAGCAAATTCTCCTTATCATTCTTAGAGAGTTTTCCTAAGAAGATAGACGCAGTCTTTGTCGTATGATCGTCAATAGCATTTATTACAGCTTTCGTGTGGTCTTCTGTATTACAGTACACCAAAGTTCGAGTTCCGATATCTTCAATAATTGACCGTGTGAGACTGAGTTTTCCTTCACATTCTTTGACAATCCGTGCTCTCTCCATTATTTCTACTTTCAGGTCGGGATGACGATCTGAGACTTCTATAACCGGCTGATCCTCATATGATTTATAAGTATTATATAAGTTGGAAATCTCGGTTGAATGGCTGTCATATTCTTGTCGTTCTCGGGAAGATAGCACAACTGGGTGAATATGATATTCATATTCACTCAACACTCCGTACTTTTCAATTGCATCTTGAATACTAACTTCGTGTATTTCACTACCAAAGTATTCTACAATCGTATCATCCCCAATATCATCTCGGAATGGGGTCGCACTAAGAGCAACTCGGCCAAGATCTGCCTGTAATTTTGGAAAGATTGTACGTCGCAGACTTGACCCTAGATTATGTACTTCATCAGCAATAATCCCAACCTGTTCTGGGTCACACTCGCTATTAATACGTTCAATAGCATCTTTCATAGTAGTTGGATGCATAGTTGTTACAACAAACAGCGGTGCTGACCGGTTAGTGAATAACCGATTATGAAGATCTTCTCTCCAGTTAACGTCACCTAAGCATCTGATTATATTGCTTTTTGGAAAGAAGCGTCTGATATTGTCCCCATCAACCCACTGATTGACAAGATCTCTCGTTGGAGCGAAGATGACGATGACATCATCGGACTCAACAACACGTTGCATTGCCAGTAACGAGGTCCATGTTTTTCCCGTTCCTGTAGCGTGATCAAGGATTATCCGATTATCGTTATTCAAAAATCTCCGAATCGCGTCTTTTTGATAAGGACGCAGAGTAATATCCTCTTGACCCTTGTTTTGTTCATTACTAGAGATGATATCGTCCCAGTCAGGTTCTGCTGTTGGAGCAGTTTCGAGCAAGTCTTGTTCTAGTGCTTCTGGAAAATCAAAAACAGATGATCTAGGATCCTCATCATTCCATAATCGGTTAAATTCGTCAATTTGCTCTTGTAGGCGGGTTTTTTCATCCCACTCTTCGCCCTCCATCTCTATCCAGCTTCGAAATAGGCTGAAACTCTCTCGATTCTGTTTTAATGCTTTGAATGATTCATTAGGGGATCCAGACACCCCAACAATATTTCCTTCATCATCTCCGAAAATTGCAACTTTTTGATGCCACTCTGCTTCTTGTTTTGTTTGTAATCTCCCTAAGTCATCAGTTACAACGCCGATTTTGATATCGAGAATTTCTTCTGCAACCAACCACGCAAGTGCTTCCATAACTTCATCCCGATTCCCGTTCTTTAATTCCTCCCACTCTATGTGATTTTTAATAACATCGCCGGATCGACCTTGTTCTATCGCTTCAATATCATGTTCATAGAGTTCGATACCTGGCATTAGGCGGATTGTACCACCGTTCTCAATAAATTCTGGTAGTCCCTCAGAGAACAACGCTAATACCGATGCTGAAAAGCTACCTGTAATGCGATCATATGAAGTTGAATGTTTTAGAGCAGGTATGAAAAATTCATTAAGCAGATCTTCGTGACCGGCATAGTACCCTTTCCAAGGATAATCCCGTAACGACATCTAGGTGGAACGAACATCCGGAACAGTATAGAGATTGTCCCGTTTTAGTAACATACCAGTATGATCGGATCACTCTAGCACTGAACCCACCCAAATTTAAGACTACATCTCAGTGTTAGTCTCACCCGGATACCACCAAACAGTACTTCTCGCACCCGCCTTCTTCGACTGGAGAACGCCCTGCTCCTCTAATGAGCGGAGGCGATTATACACCGCCCTGCGCCCGATAGGGAGAGATTCTGCAACCTCATCAGCCATCAGTACAGGATCTTCTGCATTCACGAACACCGTCAGTATCTCCTCATCCGATACCGTCGGTTTGCGACCGGGGCCATCGCTACCCATTCACCTCAAAACGCGAGATGTGAGGGGCTAAATCTATTTATTCCACCAACGGAATTGTTATATTGCTTCCCACCTAGGAAGTAGAGTGAAACACCGATCACACTCTCGTGACGGCGATCGCACACTGACTTCTCCCGTGGGATCAGGGAGACCTGCCACGGCACTCACTGCGATCACTACCACGGACTTTCAGGAGTGGCGACGGGCGTCGAACGCCCGTGAGAACGTTGAGGAAGGCCATGCGTACTACAACGACCCGAGTCCGGTGCCTCCGCCCGACAAGCATACACCGAGCAGTCTGTTGCAGTGCCACCGAAAGCTCGTTTATCGGAAGGAGAACGCGCCGGCAGAGACCGAGATGGCCCAGGGCATTCTGTGGGTCGGCACGCGTTTCGAGGAGGATGTCGTACTACCGTACCTGCGCGACGCCGTCGACGATGACGGCCTGCTTGTCACGAACTCCCTGTATGTCGACTTCGAAATCGAGACGGACGCCGGCGCACTCGTGGTTAAGGGGTCAACTGACCCTGTCGTCGTCGACGACAACGGCGTGCCAATTCTCCCGACTGAAGTGAAGACGAAGGGTTCGTTGGAGTACCTCGACGACCCGAACGAGCACCACAAGGCACAGCTACACGCCTACATGGTCGGCCTCTCGAAGAAATACGATGTTGAGGTGAAGCAAGGGTGCTTGATCTACGGTGACCGGGACTCGTTTGATCTCAAAGTATTTGACATTGAGTTCGACACGGAGTTCTGGCAAGAGACGGTCGTCAGCTGGGCGACCGAACACACAGAATATCGTCTTGACGGCGAGCTCCCGCCGGCAACCCCCCGATTCGGATGGGAGTGTGATTTCTGCTCGTACCGAGAACGGTGCGGGAAGAGCAACAGACCGGTATCGGATCGGGGGTTCCTTGGATACCTTCCACTCATGGAATACCCCCGTTCACAGGTCGTTGAGTATCTGAAAGCGGACCCGGACGCGAAGCTCACTCCGACCCTCGCAAAAAGGTATCCTGACCTCGCTACAGAACACCGGGTCTCCCAGTGGCGCTGTACGGCCTGTAGTGAGCAGTTCGATCATGACGAGGTAGATTGGGCTGGTGACACCGACACCCCTCCTCTATGCGGCTGCTGTGCCCGTCAAGACACCCCCGCCCCCCTGACTGGACCCTGGCCACCAGCTTACTCCGATGAAATGGCTGAAGCGGAGCGCTCCGAATGATGATCGATGGCCGTCCGGCCCCGCGAACAATATCGCCGAGTGGGGGGTCGACAAACGAAGACGATCCAATCGAATACGCCGCAATCTATGCTCGAACCTCGTCCTCAAGCCAGCGATTCGGTTATTCAATCGGTGAACAAGTCGATCGTTGTTCCAAGCGGTGCGAACAGATGGGGTGGAACGTTACGTTCGTGTTCACCGACGAGGCGGAATCAGGTCGGAACACGGATCGGCCTAAGTTCCAAGAGATGTTGGATCGTGCTCGCGCTGGCTGTTTCGACGTCGTCGTCTTTTGGAAACTTGACCGCTTCTGTCGGTCTCTCGTCGACCTGGTAAAGACTGAGGAACGACTGAACGAGTGGGACGTGAGTCTCCAGAGTGTCACCGAATACATCGATACGACATCGCCGGTTGGTCGGTTCAACTTCAGAAACCTCGCATCGGCAGCAGAGCTCGAGAGCGATCTGACCAGCCAGCGTGTTCGAATGGGGATGCACGGGCTTGCGAAGGAGCACAAGTGGCCGAATGACAAACCCCCTCTCGGGTACGAAAAGACAAGCGACGGCAAGCTACGCGTGTTAGCAGACGAAGCGTCGGTCGTTAAGACGATATTCTGCCTCTACCCCCAAGAGAAATCCATGCCCCGTGTCGCGAGTCTGCTCAATAAGAGTGGGCTTCGAACGAAGGCTGGTGAGCTGTGGTGTCGTCAGTCCGTTCGAAAGGTCCTCACCAACGAGATCTACACCGGCAGCTACCAAGTCGCCGACTACCACGCACAGGTTGAAGAATATCGTATCCTCGATGATACACTATTCAAAACCGTTGTTGAGACACGCTTTCGGTATCAGCATCAGAAAGGGCGGATGCAGCGTGCTCGGAAGCAAAGAAAAGCTGAGAGAATCCTTTCTGACTATCGTGAGTGGAGAGATATCTAGATGTCACCAGAGGTTCCAGCGTGTCCGAGTTGTGGCGCGGCCGACGTGGACGACCGCTTCGGTTTCACTGATGGGTTCTGTGGAGCGTGCGGATTCGTTCTCGACAAGGACAATATTGAGCAATCAAAGCCAGCCGCGCACGACTCAGATACACAGCCGAGTCTTGAGATCGATGACTGGATCGAATCAGTAACCCCACGTGACTCGTCTGAATCCGTTCTCGTCGAGCTTCTCGCCACGTTAGACCGGTCTAGAGCAGACCTGTACCTCACCGAATCCGAGCTAGATAACTCGACAAAACTCTTAGTCAAAACTTGGGAGAAGACTCTCTTTCATGGTCGGAAAGCCGAACACGTGATTGGTGCTGTACTGATTATCACGCTCCGACAAGCCGAGGCACCACGTCCTATCGGAGTGATCGCAGAGTCACTCGGGTGCGAGAGGACGGCAGTACAACGGACGATGAAGAAGCTCAAACGGGAGTTCGACCTAGCCCTCTTTCCACCCGTTCCAGAGAACTACCTGCCATTCCTCGCGAGAAAATTAGCCCTCAACGAAGCGACAGTCAAAGATGCAAGTCGGATTCTGGACCGCTTTGACTCAGGATCAGGTGACCCTGCCTGTACAGCGGCTGCGGCGCTTTATTTGGCTGCTAAGCCACAGGGCATATTGATCACCTACGATTCAGCAGCTCGAGCTGCTGGATCGACGAAAGAAACGGTTTGGAGACGGTCACAATCGCTTACGGATTGCCGTAATCCGTGATCGCGGGTTGTGGGTCATCCTCGTCATCATCATCGTCCTTGCTGTCCGTGTCGTCACTGCCCTCGATATCGAATCCGAGGTTTGGGTGGCTGAACATTCGCTTCAGCCGATCTGGACTCAAATCAGATCCAAACGATAGGCCGCAGTCCAGGCACTCATACGCGTAGTTGAACTGCATTCCGAGCTGTCGCCGGGTACTTGAGCGAAAGCTCTCGGTTGAAGTACAGAACGGACACCGCACTGGGACGGTCTGGTGGAGCGATTTAAGCTCCTGTTCAGTCATCAGTGGTCCTTGGTATTCGCAGTCTTGGCATCGGTACTTCGCCATCGGAATACCCCAAACCTCCTTGGATCCGTGGCGTTCGAGGTCTCCGTCGCACTTCCGGCAGCGAAACGGTTTGAACGACTCGAACTGGTCCATGACGAACTCAAGTCCGTACTGCTCCACGGCATTTGCGGCGAATTCCGGAACTTCAGGCGTTGCGGGACGGTCATCTTGGCCAGAAAGGATCGACTGTACCTCTTGGAAGAGCTCCGTATCTACCTGACGTAACTCCGGCATTTCGGCGACCACTTCTCCCTTGTAAGCCAGCCGTCCGATACATAGCGGGCTCTGTAGTACGGTCTTGACTCGTGAGTAGCTGATCGAGTCCAAACCACGCTCCTCGAACTTGTCGTTGAGCTGCCTCATTGTCTCTTTTCGATTCTCGGTCTTTGCGTAGATCTCGAAGAAGTCCTCGACAAACGGCGCGTACTCCTCATCTAAGAGAAGTTCGTCGTCTTCGTTGGTTCGGTATCCGACCGGCGGATTACCTCCGAACGGCCATTGGCCATCTTTCAACTTCTGATGGCATCCATCGCGAGCACCTTGGCGGATCCGATTCAGGTGTCGACGTGCGAATACCGCTTCCCGTGCGAGGATTTCGAGGTCGAAGTGTTCCTCCCAGTCGAAGTAACCGTATGAGTCTGCGTACAGCGTGATGCCCGCTTCACGGAGGTCATTTAGATAGCTCAGCGTCTCCCACGGGTTTGCTCGGCTCAAGCGGTCAACCTCGTAGATCATGAGGACATCGTAATCTCCGTTACGTCCCCGTTCAAGAGCGTCATTTAGTTGGCTGCGTTCAATTTTGGCGGCAGATTCCTCAGCTTCCAGTGTGTCGATCGTCTCCAGATTGGCACCCTCTGCTGCCGTCTCAAGATACTCGCGTTGGGACTTTTTGCTGGAGTTGTTTCCTTGAGCTGTCGTACTCACCCGGGTGAGAATGAGTGCACGAGAACCATCGATCTCGTCTTTTCTCAAGAGGCCAAGCATCATCGGAAGGCCCACTCCGTCCTTAAGTAGGGTACAGATTGAGGTGGTCCAGGCTCCTGGTACGGTTAGACCACTTTCTGCGTAGATCAAATATATAAACGGGATGAGAAACAGAGCTATACCTGCTTTTCGTATCCCCTTTTTATAGCATACATATGTAGTATATATACTAGAAGTGGTAGTCGTAGACTGTGCGCTCGTCGTTTGGTGGTGGCTGTCGCTCATAATTTGAGATTAGTTCAGTGGAGAACTGGCTGGGTCAGGCGTCGGCTTGACTGAACGCTCCGCGGTTCGCCCCGACTTCCTCAAGAATCCGGCGGCGAAGGTCTCGCTTTTCTTCAGGGGTTCGTTCGTCGTAGTGCTTTTCGAGAATCGCTCTCGTCACGTCACAGCGCTCACTCAACGCCTCGGCGGGGATCCCATCTCGCAGGCACTCCGTGAGGTAGGTGTGACGAATGTCGTGAGGTGAATGCGAACCTGGGCACTTTGAGTATTTGTCAGGCGATGCTGTCGGGCCACAGCCCTCGGACTCGTGCTCACTCGGGTCGTCTTGTCCGAGGAAACACGGACGGCTCCATTTGTACACGTACTTTCGCATCGTGCTTTTGCCTAGTCTTCCGTACGACGTGGATAAGAGCGGAGAGCGACCGTTCTCAGTCGTACACTCCTTCCAATTGTACGTAAGGTACGTGTCCAAAACGGTACAGAGTGACTCGGGGATATTGACCTTCATCTCGCCATTTATACCGTTTTTTAAGCTGGTCTCAGGCGGATCGTGACGGAACTCCAAGAACGGATGCTCTGCGTCGAGGTGAACATCATCATAGTCGAGAGAGTGGATACACCCGAGTCGACGTCCCGTTTCGGCGAGAAGCGCCCACACGACGTGCTCCCTACTCGCGTACGCTCGCTTTTCCAGTTGATCAAGGATCAGTCGCAAGCGCTTTGTATCGATTTCTACGTCGCGAACACCTTCCCCATCAGTCAGTTTCGGGATCGAGATCTTGTCCGGGATTTCGTAGTTGACAGCGTCAATCGTCGCAGCGTACCTAATGAAATCGCGAACGATGTACCGCACGTCACGCATCGTGTTTGTGCTCAGTCGTGTGTCGTACGAGTCTTCCCTGCGCCAAGTGAAGTAGTCGTCTAGGTCGCGGTTTCGCACGTCGTTCAGATCTTGAATTCCGTTCTGCTCAAGTCGGAGCTGAAAGCGTAGCAGTTCATTCTCATATTCTTCGATTGTCGTTGGGCGAAGACTCCCAGAACGGATCTTCAGATACCGCTGGATCCCTTCGTCGATCATCATGGGATCCAATGTGGTTCGCTGCTCTCGCAGAATGTATTCTTCTAGCAATTCGTCTAGTTCTTTGTCGTTAGTATTCATTTGTCCAATTACTCTGCTTTTCACCATTTCGGTGGCGCTCTGTACGAGAGACGTTTCTCTGGTTTCTTTCTATTTTTATACCTTCTACCTCACTCGAAGTTTACAAACTCTACACTGAGGCATATCCAGAATGGCCATGTTTTCTTCTTACTCAATCTCCTCCACCCAAACTGGGAGTTAAAAACACTCTGCGGATGGTTTGTTACCATTAAGTTAGCATCTCTATTGCCAGTCCGAAGGATCGAATTTTTTGAGTCAACTCAAACTTAAATCAAATTTAACCACCAATCTAATTGGGTTCTAAAAATACTCTTATACGTTATTTTTTAACATTCTATGTTGAGCAGTACAAACCTACTGAAGCTTTGAGTGTTTTGTAGTTACTGTGGTAGCTGCGGTTAATTAAGGCTAGACTTGGCTATCTCAGATGAGATAGCATATAGCATGGATAATTGGTTGATATGAGGCTACTGAGTATTAATTCTATATAGATAGTAATTATATACAAGTAGAAATAACTGACAACCACATATCTTACAGTCTAGAATATTCTGGCTCTGTTGAAATCCTCAAACGGTGATATGTTTTAGGCCGCGTGCTGAATACAGAGCGCGAACGCAGCACGTCGCACACCGAGAATCGGAGTCGTCAGATTAGGTCAGTACACGGATACTACTATACATACCGTTCACGAGCTGAATCCAATAAATCAGAGGAATTCTTCCGCCTTACTTGTGGGATGAATCTGGTGATCCGAGTCGCGGTAGTACTGACTGGAGAGATGATCTTCCAAATAGTGATAAACGTCACCAGTCTCCTCAAGTCCCCATCTTTCTTGAAGTTCGTCATCGGTGGATGGAGCGAACTCGATGATGTCCTGTAATCGAGATTTTTCTTCAGATGTGAGCTCGTCAGAAGGCTCTCCAGGGGTTGAGCTCCCTGAATATAGATTTTTCAGTCCTTTGTTAGGCCTTTTATCTGAATAGGCAAACCGGAGTGGTGATGGATGGAGCTCTCGTGTCTTCTGTCGGAAGTCGGTCAAAAAGGGTCCAACAAGACGTTCTTTCATTAGTTCGTGTAGTTCCCGATAATACCGCTCTCCTTCCTCCGTAGACTCGATTCCATCTTCCGCCTCCCACTCGCCGCCCAAATCATCCCCACGATCAGGATATGTATCTGACGCCTCTATCCAAGATTCGAAACGTTCCACGTGGTTTCTGAGAATCTCCTCTTGATACTTGAACGAGGCCTTACCCGGAATACGTTCGAGAGAGCTTAGGTACCAATGAATGACAACTGATCTCTTGAGGGGAAAGGCATCATACTCCTCTGCCATATCAAAATGCGTCGAACCAAATGGTGACTCCGTTAGGTAATATATCAGTTCGGCAGTACGATGATTATTTGGTGCCGAGTGGAATGCTCGTAAATTTCGCCCATTTGCGATTTCGAGGGTAGGCCCATCGGGATTAGCAAATTCCAGAAGCCGATCGTGAATCTTGTCGGGGACCTCTCCATACCCCATCCGGTGTTCGCTCACAATCTCGCAGCCGAATGTAATGAACTGCGATATGAGGTCTTCCATTGCATAGGCGTTCTCCCTGCTCTCAACTTGCTCTATGTGGACAATCGATGCTGGCGGAAACAGTCGTGTAGCATATGCAGACTCATCGCCCGCTATAGCATGTTCTACAATCCGTTCAACTGGTTTCGTGGTCTGTCCAACATAGTAGACTTCGTCAGCTTCTACCGCTTGGTCGATCCACCTTGGGAAATTCGATTCACGCTCCCCCATTGGTGGCTCAACCTTTGCAGGATAGTCCAGCCACGCATCTTCGCCATTGCGGACTGCGTCTACGATGGCCTTTCCATCATAATCTTCAATCTCCCGTCGAAGATGAATCTCTGGACTACACTCCAAGACATAAACATAATATCCATTTGAGTGATTTCCAACGAGTTCATCGACTCGATTACGTGCTTGAGTTCGAACGTCTTCCTCATCAATTCTCCACAACGGTGCGTTCATTCCTAAATTGGTTTACTCGGTTCTCGTTTTAGTCTTTCTAAGCAAAGCGATACTTCGAGAGTGACATGTGGCACCTCCACGTTTTGGAAATCAACACACCCGAAGAACTATTGATTCAAACGCTCATCCGCGAAACGAGCTTCTACCTCGGTTATACCATCATCGACTTGTCAACAGACCAACTTGAACCCCTAACTGAGCAACTCACAGGTCTATTGATCGGGCTGTTTACCGGTTTTAGGGTAAACAAACGAGACTGTCGTACTGAACTCATCCTCTGTATCTCACAAAGCGTTCTTGACAGATACTGAATATTTCAACCGACTAAGCGGTACGTCAGTTCCCTGTACTGCCCACAGCCGATCAGAGCATATCACTTCCAGAGGATTTCGACAGAGCCAATATTTTCTAATGTCAGCGTGATACTGAACGCAGGCCTCGCATAGTGGTAACTAGGGAGTGAGGCGTTGGATCATTCAAGTTAAATTGTATATTGTTCATCGGGTGTTCTACTCCGGCAAATAAGTACGAGCCGCCAGTGTCACTCATCACCGCTGTTCTCTGCCTGCCGCTGAACGCTATTTTTGTGCTTGTGAGCGGCTGGATCGGATTCTCCAAGAGGTGATTCCGTCTGCTCTCTGTTCAGAGATGATTCACTAATGATCTGTTCCATTCGTTCGAGAATTTTGTCTGGGCTGTTTACAGGCTCAATAACCACCTTTCCGTCTTCTTCAAGGATTTCAACTTCTGTACCCGGTTCGATATTAAGACGCTCTCGTACTTCTTGTGGGAGAGTGACTCGCCCTTCTGAATCCACCCGTGTCATGTTATTACATAGAGCGAGAATACTGGTAATCGTTCGGGTTATGGAACTGATTACACCTCACTTTGCGCAAGAAATGACTATGTGCTCCCTCTGGTCATTCACATTAGTTCTGCTCAATAACTGGGTACGTTCTCTCGGTTTGCCTAGGATTCAGATAGAGAATATAACGCAATCGCCGTAATGAGTATATCCTCTCTACTCCGCACAAGGTTCCTGACATGCTGTAGAGAGGTCAGTATTTAAAGACTATAGGTGAATAACTGAATTAATCGCACTTCGGTTAGAGTATCATCTGTAGACGAGTTCAACGGGCTATCTAACGCTAGACACTCTCAACGTGTGACGCTGAATTCGGCAAGTCGATTATCTCTGGCACATGTATCAAGTAGACTCTAGATCCGGTCCTGAACATGTGGTTCGCTCGCTTACCGCGATCGTAGTATGGCGACAAAACACACTGGTCAGACCATCGGTAAAGATCTGCGCCTCCTTTCCCGGCATCTTCCCGAGCCTCGACCGCGTCTGAAAAGCTCTCGTCTGAGACTACTTTCCTGACTGTCTCGTCACTAACGCCTCCTCTTTCTGGATTTTTATTTATTCTATCTCGTAGCGTCCTCTGTGTCTGCCAGCTGATTCCTCCATCGTATCTCGCTCGAAGCAGTTCTTCTAAAACATGAATCAGCTTTCCACTGCTATTCGAATCGTAGATAGTTATTTGAGAAGTTGAGATCCAATCCGGGATTGCTTGTGTATTCACATAGACTGATGTGGATTGTTCCCGGGCCCCCTCGGTCCGCCCGAAACGAAGGATCGCTTGGAATACTTGATTATGTGTGAGATGTCGATAAACTTCTTCACCGAACCCAGAGAACCCATTCAACGAACCGGAGTTGCCAGTACCATCGCGTTCTGGCTCTGTTACCTCCCCGCACAATGCGGCCCACTGCTTGACGACATCATCACCTGGAAACGGTGAGCCGGATACGAACCCAACGGACTCGTTTTTGAACAGGTTCGAGCTCAATACCTTCGCATAGTTCCGGGCGAAATAACCCTCTAGATCCGTCTCTGTCTCTTCGTTATCTACCTGAATTACGCACTGTTTCAGCCATGACTCAGAGGCGTAGCTGTCAAGTGCTCTTTTTCGTGATATGATCGGGAAACGCTGCCCCTCCAAAGAACGAACTGTGAGCATTCGTTCCCGATCTCGACTAGACGTTTTTCCCGAGGAATAGTGATTCATGCCCTCGGCCAGCTGTATAATGTTGAATCCCAACCCCTCGGTAAGATATTGATCGAGTTCTTCGCGCCCAATTACCCGTGATAGTGTGAAGTCACAGCCGAGAACGGCTTCCCAGAGTCGTTTAACCGGAAGCGCGTCAAGCGCGATAACTTGATCTGCGTGGCTTAGATCCGGTGGCGTGAGAACGAGCATTTCGCCTGAGTTGCGATCCCGCACGCAGCGTACGTGGGAGTCTACACCACAAGCTTCCCATATCTCTGCGTCATGAGCCAGTTCGATACCTGCTCCGACCTTTTCCATAACCAACAGAGCACAACTGAGTAGTGCGGCGAATTGGTGAGAATTGTTATATGGGTGGGGGGTAATCGCGACCTGCTCTATTGAGGTACTCTTTGTTGCGCCGTTCTGTTTGAACCACTCTATAGTCGTCTTCCAAGAGTCACTTCTCTCAACTCGTGCTTCGATGAGATCTGTGAGATCAGACAGTGGTATGTCGTCAACGGCCTGAAGAAAGGATCCAATAATTTCGTGCGGAATATTCCGTCGTTCTCCCGACTTCGTTCTCTGAGGGAATCGGGTTAGAAAAGGGTCGATGTTGAATTCATCGAACACTACTGTTCGGCCCTGTAGATACCGGGGAACGTGTGCATGTTGATGATTCCCGATGAGTAGGTCAATCTCGTCGGCGTTCTTCTTAATCTTGTCCCGCTTTGTGAGATACGGGCAGGTTGACGACCGACCTTGACATGGTGTATTGACTGTGTTCCAAGGCTTGTAATGAATCTCTTCTCCGCTGAGGCCCTTCTGATAGAGCTTTCGTGCTTTTTCTGTTTCCCCGTCGTTCTCGTCGGCAAATGTAGGGCAATCTCGGTATGGACTGGGGATCACCATCGCATTGATCCCGCTGACTTTTTCTGCTTCCTCAATTGCTTGAGTGTAGAGGTCTTGACGGGCGGTCAGGTAGAGTATCTTTTTTCCGTCTTCTGCGGCGAGCCGGACTGAATTGTACGTTTTTCCGCTCGCCGGAGGGGCTTCAACTAGAACAGGGTTCTCTCGATCACAAGCATCGACAATCGTCTCTGTAGTCCTACTTCGGACGGTGTCCTGCATATCTCGTCTTAGCTAGTCGGTCACCACACACGGGATATAACTGCTTGGGGGTGGGTCTCAGATCCGATAATATAAAATATTTTATCTCAACTAGGTTCTCTTCTCACTAGCATTATCGAATTTAGTTAACTAGATCGAACATATCAGAAATAAGTAAGTTCATGGGTTTACTTCTAATTCTCTTTGAACGTGAGGTTCCGAAAGCAGCTACTGATGACACTAAACACAGAAATCAAGAATGTGTTATTTCATACACTTCACTGTTAGCAGCCTTCTCGATTATACTATCTATCGAAAGTAAGCCTAGGACAATCTCAAGCTAACTTATAGTTGTACTGAGATCAGTCATCGCTTCGCTAATTTTCTCTTGATCAACATGTATAAGTGGATTTTTAATAACTGGTGATATATCCATACCGCTACATTTCTCATCTGATATATAGTTCCATTTGATGTGTGATTTGAGTACCCTCGTCACTACCGCATCTCGATAAGGCTCTACAGCTTCGTTCCAGAATCCATCTGGGTCTTTACTTGCTGTATTCAGATGTTTGAATGTGTATATTTCGTCACCGGTATGATCGTCGTTGCTGTCTTCATCCTTGTCATCATCTCCACTCTTGTAATATGGCTCGTACCCGCTCGTTTTCTCACTAATAACTCCGATGTCCGTCCACCATGTCAACAACGGATCAATTCTGTGTTCAACGTCTGCGTGGTTCATTGTACTATTCTCTGGGACAAAGTACTCAACAAATTCTGCCTTTGAAAAAACCCATTTTTGCCGAGTTCGCTCCTTGATAAAGTTGCCATCTTCATCCTGCCTTTGTGTCTGATTACGCCTGTGTAGGTACGTCGGAAGCTTTCGAAACACCTGCTCGTGGTGTGAATCTGGAAAGTGTGTCATTGACGCCTGAGACAGGTGGCTAAACTGCTTGCCGTTTTTAAGTAACTCGCCCAACGTATTCTCTGGCACATGCCAGTTCCAGCCCTCAATACTCTCAACGCTGACCTCTGAGAGGATCGTTAGCTCCTCGTCAGCGGTCGCGTCAAAATCCCATATTGAGATCGGCTTGTCTTTTTGAGCTGTAGCGAGGTCCTTAGGGATCTCTTTTCTGAGATCTTTATTTGAATTGTTAGGTTGACGAGCAATTAGAATTGCTCCTTCAATACCATCCTCATCAATATCTAGCGGGGTATCGTCGCCCCGATGCTCGCCAAGTTTGCCACTAATTTCTGCCTTATTATCTCGAATCACGGGGAGCAAGTCTGCTAATCGCTCATACACCTGTGTGGGCTCTTGTATCTCCATCAGCGTGAGAATCGTCAAAGTCTGCCCGTCTCTACTTTCCCACAGGAATAGATCCGCTGGAGGCTCAATATACTCGTCCAGCGCTAACTGATCGATGAGTTCCCAGTGAGTGTCGCTAACAAGGGCTCCCCCTTTTGTGATCAACGACACGACAAGCTCTCGTACTCGATTTCTTCGTTCGTACTGGATTGCTTGTTGTTTGTACGCCTCACGGGCAACAGAGTGAGCAAACTCGCCTTCTGGCTCCTTCGCATTTAGTGCGGCCTTTACTAGCCTCTCTACGTCCCCATCCGGTGGCGCATCTAATAGATCCTCAAAACTTCTGTCGGTATCATTTTCCAACTCCGCTTGAAACTTCTTCTCAACCTCTCGAACATCTGCTGCATACCCTTGGAGTTCATTCATAGGCTCTCCTCCGAGAGATTCATGTCGTGACTTGTTACTTCCACATTCGGCTCAATACGTGTCTGTAGAGTATCGAAAAGGCGGAATAATGATTCGATATTTCGTTCGTTATCTCGAGGAAACAATCTTAATGAGTCACAGTCTCCGCGAATATCGAAGTATTCCTGATAACGGCGATGATACATACTCGTTGCATAATAGAGTGGTTCTGACTCAGTATAGCGGTCTACTGGCACGATACCATTAGCTGCTAACTGGTCGAACACCGCCTCGATGTCTGTAACTTCTATTGGCGAATCAAATCGAACCACAGCCGGTTGCGATACTGACACTTCCCCACCAAGAATACTTCTAGTATCACTTTCTGCGTTCGCATAGGCATTCTTCATCCCAACCGTCTCTTCAACAATTTTTGTAAGAATATTATTAAGTAGACGGCTTATCGGTCCGCCGTTCTCACCATTTTCGTTTCTCCAGCCGCTCTTGAGTTTGATAACAGCATCCCTATTTATTTTAAACTTGAGTGATTTCAATTCGAAGTCAACTGAATCCACGTGGACACCAAGGTGTTCTGTCAAATGGTCAACAACCGTAGCAGCATCGTCGCCGTAATAATTAATTGTTCTTTTTGTTGACATTCCAACCTTGCTGTCCACTGACGAACCTCTCGGGCGTTTGAAAATAATTTCAGAGCACTTGGGTGGTTCACCGAGTTGTGATTCCATATTGTTCACGTACTCATCAATAACATCTACTAGGTGTCGCGAAGAGACATGGAGCTGACTGGTTCGTTCTACTTTCCGGAGACGCGTTAGAAGTGGATCATCAATATATGATTTTTTCGGTAAATTAGAGTATAAAATAAATACACCATTCTGTTTGCCAAATACTGCCTCTTCATCATCAAATTCGATCTGCTCTGCTTGTTCTATTTCTGTTTGCTTCGGTTCATACGCGTTGTGAGCTAGGTAGGCACCAGTTCCAGTCGACTTATCATCTATAAGAAGTGTTACTCCTGGCCCATATTCGACCTCTTCATCCCAATTAAGTTCTGTACTGTCTGCGAGTCCCTCAATCAGATCATCACGTGAGAGATCGGTAACCCCTGCAAGCATATGGAGGTCTGTTCCGGGGCTACCGGTCCAATCATACTTTGGATGATTCTTGTTAGTCAGTGTAAAAAAATATTTGTCTAAGTACTTGTTGAAATCTTGAACAGTTACGAAAGATTCTCGTATCATGTTCTCGGAATATTCTGGATAGCTGTCTTCCTCCTCATTCGTGTCATCCTCGCCTTCGCCGTCTAGATCTAGCTCATTCATTCCTACCTGCGGGATGTAGAAGAGCGTGTCAAAACTCATGTTCAGTGTTGTTGAACTAATGTATGTTAAACTTGAGCAAATTATTGAGCAGATCCACATGCACGTTGCTATTATGTCCGGTGGATTTTCTAGTGATGCTGACAATGCTAAGGAGAAACTGTGGCATCGGACTCACACACAAACAACTGTACTTGGGCGGCACCCCCAAACGCATCCTACGATGTCTTTGATTGTCCACTGAATACTTGGGCAAACTCAACAGAAGAGTACTGTCTGTTACACGGAAACTCGTCAGACGGCCAGAAACCTCAAGATGAGGTTCGAGCAGCTGTTGAACAACTCACCAACCACAGCGATGAGGTGGCAGAAATCGATTTGCGAGGACTAGCTGACGGCTCCACCCTTGACTTCTCTAATATTGATGTTTATGATAGTGCTTTTTGTGATGCTACACTTGAAGGGGCAGATCTTCGGACAAAATTCAAGAACGTTGACTTCACTGGTGCCAACCTCTCGGAGGCTGACTGTCGAGGCGCATCGTTTCGCGGATGTACTCTCAACGAAACAACTCTTCGAAAGACCGACTTTAGAAAAGGCAAAACTACGTGTTACAATACTTCGTTTATTAATGCGTCCTGTAATAACACTTTTTTCCAGGGAACTACACTAAAAAAATCAGATTTCACTGATGCTACACTAACCGAAACAAAGCTTGCGGGGTCACAGTGCGAAAAAGTGGATTTTACCCAAACGGACATCTTTGACGGCAGTTTTCAAGGCTCAACCTGTTCGGAGGCAGATTTCACCGACGCAACAATTCAAAGCTCCGGATTCCAAGGCGCAAAACTCGATAAGGCAGATTTCAGTGGCGCAAGGATAGCCGATGTAAAATATTGGGGCTCAAATCTCAAGGATGCGATGTTCTCGGGATGTGTTATTTCAGACACAAGTTTTGTTCGGGCAGATCTCCAGTCAGCGCTATTTATTGATGCTACTATTGGGCGAAAGACAACTTTTCGAGAGGCAAACTTGGAGGATATGAATTTTAGTACCGTTCGACTCGGCAGCGATGTGTACTTTGGAGCCCGGTTACTTCAGGAATATAAAGCAGACTACCGTGCTGGATGGCAGAGGGTGTGGAACTGTATTTCTAACAATGTAAATCCCCTCAACTTTAGCATAGGTCCATCGTATGTCTTAGCAACAGCTAGTGGAGAGGTCGACTCTGAACCTGCGGGGAAAATCAAAGATACTGATCGGGAGAATACAGATGATAGGTCACTACTCGCTCTCACCGAATCAAATAAATGGGAGGATGTCCCAAACTGTATTCAAGACAGTCCGCCAGAATCTTCGCTTGAGCCACTCTATGACCGAAAGCTCTGGTTCCGGTGTACAAGTCGATGGTATTGGTATGCAGCGACTATCTTTCCGGGTCTAATCTCTACCTGTTCTGAGGAGGTTGACGAGCTATATGACGAATCTGAGAGATTATATGGCGCGATTGAGGCGGGATACGCGGGCACGGCATCAGGGCAAGAGCGAAGAAGATTCAACATCCGACAAAACGCCACACGTCAGAAACAACTGGGCTTTGGGTACGTTCGCCAGCAGTTGCTTAAACGAACCATGCTATATGGAGAAAGCCCCGCACAAGTCTTGAGATTCACCAGTTTAATAATATTGTTCACATCAGTTGCTTGGGTAGGATGTGGTGTCAACATTGAGGGTCAGTCTGTTCATATTGGATACCCCTCTGAAGGAATCATTCAATCAGGGAAATACTGGATCCAGCTTGCTGAACACGCAGTCCGACAGCTCATCGGTGTCGGATCTACACAGGTGACACCGCAGGGTGTAGTTGGGCAGTGGCTAGAAACTACCCTTGCCGTAATTGGTAATCTTCTCTTTGCGATATTTGTCTACACGCTCGGGCGTCGCGCAACTACATAAGTACGGCTTGCCGCCCGGCCTTGATTTTGCCTTTTACGATCATTCCCTTCTTGACACCCAAAACCCATTAAAACCGAAGATAGTACCCGAATTGCCATAGATTGGGCCTGAAAGCGTAACAACTGTTCTGAGCGACACATCAGTATCTAATGTGTTGTACAGTCCGACTGCCACGATTAATTGCTGCCCAGTAAGGGCCTAACAGCTAATCGTTTCTTACGAGTTACCATGACCACCTAGATCAGTTTAGCGACACGAGTGACGGTGACTGAGTGTATCTTAGATATTGTCAAGATAACCCCGTCGTTGCTCCATCTTTTCATGCTGGCTTCGGCGGTCGTAGTGTTCGTTGAGAACAGTTGGTGAAACGTTCGCACGGTCGCTAACAACATCTTTCGGAACATCACTGCTAAGATGGTGAGTAATCCCCCCACGCCGAAGAGCATGTGGACTGACGCTTGAGGGGCAATTGAATGCAGCAGTATAGTTCATCGCATCACAATCATTTGGATCTCGGTCGTGTGGACACTTTCCAGTGGAAACGCAGGGCCTCGTGTATCTGTAACAATCCCCTCGAAGAGTCGATCGATGTGCGCGTCCGTTTGATGTCGATACAAGTGGTCGCCTGCCGAACTCGTCGTCAAGAGCGAGCCAGCGGTTCGCTATCCAGTCATCGAGCAGGTGGCAAACCTCGTTCGATAACGCGATCAGTCGCTCTCCATCCGTTCCGTTCTTGATCGTCGTTCCGGTCTCAGATCGATGGACGACAGCGATATACCGGCCGTCCGGATCGTAGTCGTCGACGTCAAGCGAGTGTACCGCACCGGTCCGCATCATCGTGTGCCACATCAACGTGAGCACGACGTGAGGCCGTGAGGCGTACTCGTACTTCGAGAGGTAGCCGAGAACCTCCTCAGCACGATCGGAGTCGAGCATCACGTCGCGGACGTTCTGTCCGTCGCGCAGTACGGGTGACCGCACCTTCGTGTGGAGGTCGTCAACGACGGCATCGATGTTCTCCAGCCATTTCACGAAGACGCGGAGCGTGTCCATCTGGGTCTTCTCGGTAGCGGGTGCGAGGTCACCGTCACGACGCCGCCACAGGCGGTACTCGTGGAGTGTCCGTCCACTCAGCGCATTCAGATTGTGTATGTCCTCCTCGCTACACCAGCGAACGAAGTGACCGAGACGGGAGCTGTGCGAGTACAGCGTTGCCTTTGCCACCTCGGCTTCGCGGTCGGCGAGGTACAGTTCTACGGCTGTTTCCGGGTCGATTGGCTCGAGGCTCATCGCTCTTTGTGGCGCGAGTCGCAGTGAAGCCCCGATCTGAAGTCCCCGATTTCGGGCAATACAGGCTCGAAAGGACGATTCGTTCCGAGCGTGAACGCGCGCCCGTCGCGCCCGTTACGTTTTCTGACGGGGCAAATTGACAGGACGGCGGCCGGGTGTATATAAGGCGAACCCCCAGTGACGGGTTTGAGTTCGTCACGCAGCGTGACGGGGGTCGTCGCCTTCGTGCGGTTCGTGAAATACACGTGACGGAGTCGAGGTAAAGTCCTTTGGGTGGTTGGCGGTTTCGTCGTGCTAGGCCAGTCTAGCTCGAGGTTTCACGATTAATCAGCCGCTCTCGTCGGGGGCCGGAATCGCGACGCTCCTTCGCCCTCTCTTTCTTTGATTTGATATTTAATACTGAAAATATATCTGTCTGGTGTCTGATAATCAACTAATGTATCGGTTCACCCCGGACGAAATCGATCACGAGCGAGCCCACCACCAAGCGGTCATTCAGGGAGCCGACGACTTGGATGTCAAGCGGATCGGAAACCTCGGCGAACTCGCGTTCGAGCAGTTCTGTCGCGAGTACCTCCCCGTCGAGATGTGGGAGTGGGAAAACGAGGAGGCGATCCGGCGGTGTAACTCCGAGAGCTTCTCCGGACACGACTTCGAGGTCTTCGGCTACACGGTTGACGTGAAATCCTCACGAGACGTCTCCGCATTTCTTCCCGAGTCGCTGGTCGAACGGGACCCCGACGACGACATCGTGGTGATGGTCTGGCACCGGGACAACGAGGATAGCCTGATGTTACTCGGCTGGGAGCGCCTCGAGACCCTGAAATCGAAGGTCAAAACGGAGAAAGAGTTCTCCGGGGACTCTCCGGAGAAACTCGACCACCTCGCGGCTCGACCGATGAACGAACTGATCGACCTCGGACCCAATACTGCTCACATGAACCAGAAGCCGGAGAATCCGTTCTCACCGGGAGATCGGGTGGTGAAATCCAGTGACTCGGAGCCGTCGGTGGGGATCGTCGTCGAGGTATTGCCGCCGGAGCAGAACACCGGAGCGTTCGGACACGAAATGGACGGGGAAGCCGTGCGGGTTGCCTTCCCGAGTTCGCTCGACGAGGGGCCCGGTGCGTGGCGCGACCACCACCCCGCGATCCTCGCGTCGTACTGTGACGACCAGGACATCAAGCTCTGGACGTACAAACACGAGAATCTCGCGTTCGCGGAGAACCCGTATGTGTCGGGGGATCAGGTAATCAAGACCAGCCATAACGATCCGAACACGGCCGTCGTGGTGGAAGACTCTGAGGAGCGTGGCGATGAAAACGTGACAGTCGCGTTCTTGGGTGATTTCGAGGAGGAGGACGTATCGCCGGGAGAGCTTGCGACGCACTGTGAGGAGAACGGGATCAAGCGCTACACGTACGGACACTCGGAACTCGAGTTCCGTATGGCGGATTAGGTAGCTATACCATCAACAGTCACGTCCGATTTCGTCACTGACTGTCGGCCCAGTAGTGGTTCTGTAGATCGTCCAGGTTATTCAGAGTGAATCGCGTACGATATCGTCGAGTTCTAGCAGCACCTGCTCGGGAACGAACTGCTCGAAGCGCACGCGACCATCGGGGAACCCGATCGTGACTCGCGGACGAAAACGTTCGCCAGATGACGGCGGTCGGACATCGCCGGAGATAGCCACGATCCCAGTCGCCTCGTCGAGTTCCGTGTCGTTCCGTTGGAGTAAGTCACTCACGACCGTGTCGGTCCGGACATCAGTGTGACTCCCACGTCCGGATTCCTCTGGTCGGATCTCGATTTCCGATGAGGAAACACGACTCCCCGTGGTCAGAAGTCGAACCGACGAGTAGCCAACCACACAGGCGTCCTCGAATCGGCCGCGAAAGCCGCCGTCGAGAAATGAGAGCCGGCTCGCGGCGTCCAGTCCAAGGAAGTCCACCACTGCTCGCAGAGTCGCGTCTGCAGTTTCGTTATCGGGTGCACGTACCGCAAGGACTGGTGTCCGTGGCTCGAACGTGGCCACTGTCGTCGTCCGGTCCTCGTCGGAGATCGTCAGCTGCGTCTGTGTCCCGGTATCGGGGACGTCGCAAACGACGTAGACGCGGTCGTGGTCTCTGACCGCCGTCTGTATCTCGGGGCCATACGCGCCCGAGGAACTGACATCTCCAGCCCGGCCAGTCGCACCGTCAGGTGACACTTGCTGAAGTCCATCGACGTGGAAGTAGTGGAGCGTCCGGGCGCCCGCAAACCGGAGCTGTGAGGCCACCCGACGGAGTTCGATCCGTGAGAGTTCGTCGAGCGTTTCGGGAAAGCTCCGGTCGTCGACGTCGACAGAGAGGTCAGCTGCCTGGAGGACGCGACGGCGGGCGGCTTGTGAGGAGAGACCGCGGACGAGATCCGTCGGCGATGCATCGTTTTGCGTCGGGTCAATTGGGAGATCCACGTATCGAGAACACTACCCCGTTGATGATACCTCCATGCGTCGCCGGGATAGCAATTTCGGAGACGAGGCAAAGATCGGAGGTGCGTATTGACCTCTCAGGCGAGGGGTTCGATCCGTTGTGTAACTGCCCGTACGACGGACCGGAGGCGTGTAAGCACATCGTCGCCGTGTTGCTTCGGTGTATCGACGACTGTCCTCCGGACGAGGGCGATCAACTCGACGCCGCACTCGAGGCGGCCGACGCCGACGACCTCCGGGAGTTCCTCCGTGAGACGCTGGCGACTGACGCTTCCGCCCGCGAACGCTTCTTCGCCCGTTTCGGTGAGTCGTCGACGCGGTCGGTCGCCGACCTGCGCGCTGCGATCGACCGGCAGTTCGAGGAGACGAATCCCGACTACTTCGTCGTCTTCGAACCCATCGACTTCTCGGAATGGTTCGACCTCGCGAGCGAGTATCGCGATCAGGGACGGTACGCGTCGGCAGCGGCAGTGTATCGTGCCCTCGTCGAATCGCTGGACGAGAATATGGAGCGCGTTGATGGGGCGTACGACCACTTCTCGCAGGGGTTCACGCGAGCACTCGACGGGTACGTCGACTGCGTGGCGGCAGGGGATATCGACGCTGACGAGATCGCCGACGCCGTCGCGTTCCTCGAAGACCGGGTTGCATCCGGAACGTCGTTTCTCGCCGAGCACTTCGAGCGCGCAGCGACGGAGTTGGAGGAAACGCTCACTGAGCGGCGAGAATAATTCTCCACTATCTCGCGTTACCCACGGTTCAGTCGTTCATTTTCTAAGTGCGGCGACGGCGTCGTCGATCGTATAAAGGCGTACATCGTCACGCTCGACAGCGGCTTCGTGGACGCTATCCGTAAACCCGCTCCGGGAGAACAGCGCGTATTCGACGGTCCGCGTGCCGCCGCCCGACGGCTGCCAGCGGAGTTCCTCGACGTGCGTCTCCAGTGACGCCAGCGCGCCGTAGTCGAGAGGCGATTCCTGATACTTACACTCGCCGACGACGAGCGTGTCCTCGTCGGTGAGTCCGACGACGTCGATCTCGTGGTCCTGATACCACCACTGTCCGACATCGACGATCGGCGTCTCATCGTACAGCGTCCACAGGGCCTCACAACACAGTTGCTCGAAGGCGGGAGCGACGAAGTCGGCCATCTCCGGTTCGACGAGTCGTTCGTAGGCCTCGTCTCCGAACTGGTCATAGCGATCCGAGCTCCCGTACAGGAATCGGAACCAGAACCGGAAGAGCGGGTCACGAAGCCGATACTGGCTTCGTTTAGATCGTTCGGGCTTCTCAGTCACCGGCACGTGTCGTTCGATGAGCCGGAGCCGCGAGAGCCGGTCCAAATACGTCGATAGCTGGTTGTAATCGATACCGGTCACGCCGGCGATCTCGTTGCGGCCGGTCGCCCCGCCGGCGATCGCTTCGAGGATCGAAAAGTAGCGCGTCGGCTCCGTCAGTTCCATCCGGAGGACGTGCTCCGGCTCGTTGCGGAGCGAGCCGTGACGAGTCAGCACCGTTTGCTGGATGTTCTCGCCGAGCGACCGATCGGCGTCGAGTTCCTCGAGGTAGTAGGGAACGCCACCGAACACACTCCACGTACGCACGGCCTCGTCCGCCGTCGCATCGTCCGGGAGAAACTCCGTCGCGGCGTCGAACGAGAGTTCACGGATGTCGAGCGTGAGGGAGGTTCGCCCGTATAGCGGGCTGTCTCCGAACAGCGTCGCTTCCTCCATCATGCTGATCGACGACCCGACGAGAACGAACGTCGTCTCCGACTCATCGAACTCGTGGTCGAACAACGCCTGTAAGACCGACGGAAGACTCTCGTCTTGTTCGATCAGGTACGGAAACTCGTCGAGGACGACGATCGCATGCTGGTCGGCCAGATATCTGAACAGCCGCTCCCAGTCGGGCCGAATGTCTTCGATACCAGGGAACGTGTCAGCCGCAGCTTCGACGAACTGTTCCAGCTGGAGCTCTCGTGTCTTCTGTCGTGCTTGGTAGAAGACCGCGTTCTCTCGTCCCTCAAGTGCCTTCTTGACGAGTCTCGTCTTTCCCAGTCGTCGCCGTCCGTACACGACGGCGAGATCCGCGTTCTCCGAGTCGAAAAGGCCGTGAAGCCGATCTAACTCCTCCGAGCGGTTCACGAAGTCTGTCATGGCGCTGAATTAGTGAGTGTCGAATAAAAATATTCTGAATAATCATATTCCGAATAATCATATTCTGGAATATATAGAGATATCATCTATTGAGGATCCAACCAAAGAAAATTAGAATAGCTCCGAGAACAAACAGATACGTTAGAAAGTCATCAGAAATAATACCTTTCGTCTTAAATCCCGAAACGATTTTATAAAACGTTTGCCTCATTTGAGGAAATATGACAACGAATGATTAATTCTGAATGGTATCAAATTTCATATATAGTGGCGGATTTGTAGGAGTTCAACAGAGTCTCTTGGTTATAAACGAGATTTTGGGTTAGCGAAACAATGTCGTTACAAACTTACTCGTAAATTCGGTTGAACAGAATACGGTCCGCGTTAACATTGATACATTCGATTGTCTCGCCGGACGCACTGAGTTTCGCACAATTCTCGGAGACCAGAATGTCGATGGCATCGTTGATGTGTGCCCTAATCTTGGAGCCGGTACGCTGATAGCCGTAGAGACGCACGATTTCGAGTACGAGATCCTCACGTGTCATCCGGGTACCTGCTTCGAGTATCAGATGGCCTGCCCGTGCGAGCTCTTCGAGAGGAATCTCATCAGCAGACCGACTCGCAGTCCCCGTGTTAGTTCGGAGTGTAATCGTGTCGGGGCGCTCACCGGGTCACATAAAGCTGTCGTGAAGACACACCGCATCCCGTCGATTTTGCTTGCGCGCTGTCTTGTTGAGTGACTGGCGGATATTCTTCCCGAGACGGGTGATATTCCACCGACTAATGACGGTTCGGAATCTGATATCTCGTTTTTCAGGCCCGAATTCGTCGACGACGTTCACAAGCGTCGACGCAACGCGACGCGTCGACACCTCGTCGAAGGACTTGTCACGGCGCGTCGTAACCTGTGGTTCCTGCCAGTCAGTAGTGTATTCTTGGATACCACTTCCAGCTCTTCGGTGTGAGATCGTAGATACTCGGTGATAGCCGCCTCGTCAACGGCCGCTTCGTCGGTGCCGAATCCTTTCAGGATCGTTCTCACTTCGTCGGTATAGTCGTTCGACGGTCGAACCAGCGTCCGTCGCGCCGCGAGCCGAACGCCGATCGCCAGATCCCGGCCGCCACCCGTCCCGAACCTCTCACTCCGCGTCCGCGACGATCCACGGCTTCGCGTCGGGGTCGTACTCGGCGATCGCGCCGCTGTGGCTGCGCGTCTCGGGCGCGAGGACGCCCACGTGTTTCAGCTGTTGGACGAAGTTGAACAGGACGTTGGTCCGGATCACGTCCGTCCAGACGTCCCGGTCTCGGTAGAGCTGGGCGGTCTCACCGCGCTCGATCAGCTCCCGAGCGCGGGTCGCGCCCCGGGTCGTACAGAACGCGCTCAGGAAGACGTTCGGGTACTCGCGGACGAGGCGCTCGACGAGATCGAGGAACTGCACGCGCGGCCCCTCCTTTCGGAGCGCGTCGAGCAGCAGCCCGAACTCGGGGTGTCTGACGAACGAGTTCCGGAGCAGTATCGCGAGCGGCGGGTGGACCTCGGCGACGGTGCGCCGACCCACGTCCTCCTTCGTCAGGCGCAGGTCGTCGAGGGCTTCGATTCCGTAGCCGCGGAGCACCGTCGCGGCCAGTCCCCCCTGTTCGGTCAGTTCGTGCGGCGACCCCGCCGAGACCAGCCCGAGGGTACGCGCGCTCGCGACGGTCTCGTCGCCGGCGCCGAAGCCGTACTCGTCGGCGATCGCGTCGACGAGCTCGTCGCGGGCGAGCGGGCCGTATCTGTCGAGCGCGACGACCGGCGCGAAGTAGTTGAGCGGCTGCGCGAGGCTCAGCGTCGTGATATCGCCGCCGAACTCGTTCCCGCGGAACCGGAGCGACAGCTGCCCCTCGATGTCCGCGACCTCCGCGGTCGACTCCGCGCTCGGCGGCGAGCGCCACGCGGTCGCGCCGTCCTCCTCGACCCCGATGACGCCAACGCCCTTCGAGCGGAGCAGGTCGGCGTGCGGTCTCACCGCCTCCCCGTGGCCGGCGAGGTACGACACGTGGGCGCCCTGCTGGTAGGTCAGCGCCTGTCCGATGCCTCGCAGGAGGTTCGTCGACCCCTTCACCTCGATCGCGAACACGCGGTTCGCGTCGGTGAACCCGAGCACGTCGGGGTACCGCCCCCGGATCGTGATCTCGTGGCGCCGGCAGCGGTCGAGCACGTCGGCGTACGCGTCGCTGTGCGCCTCCGGAACGTGGACCAGCGGCTCGTAGTTCCGCTCGTCGAGCGCGGTCACCACGCGGTCGAACACCGCCGACTCGTTCATACGGGACGCATATCCTCGCGGACAATAAGCGGTTCTCCGGCTCCCCTCGACGGTCACTGTGCCCCCCGCCTGCAGTTTAAGTGTGGTACCGCGGCACCCGCCGTATGGACTTCGCGTGGGACGTCGACCGGGAGGGTGACGTGTCGCTGGTTCGGTGCCGCGTGCGCAACGACGACGCCGTCCCGCGGCGCGTCCGGATCGAGAGCCGGCTCGACGCCCCCGTGCTCCCCCCTCGTCGAGGAGGCGTCGCCGAGGAGGGGTGGGACGAAGGGGGCGTGACCCTGCGTCTCGCCCCCGGTGAGCGGCGGGCGCTCGGCTTCGCGGCCCGCGCCCAGCCGGCCGACCCGCCGGTCGAGGTCGCCGAGGTGACGGCGGTCGATCCGGTGGAGCGGTCGGGAGAGAACGCTCCGACAGACGCGGACGACGGGGCGGCGTCGGCGGCGGCCGCCGCCCTCCAACGGCTCGGCGACCACCGCCCGCCGAGAGACGCGGTCGCAGGGACTGCAGACGGGATGAGCAAGAGAGGCGAAACGAACGATTCAGACCCTCCGACCGGCCCGAACTCCCCGCCCGACGTCGGCGAAGCGCCCGGCCGTTCCGCCGCCCCGCCGTCGGGAGCGGTGGAGTGGTCCGGTGCGGTCGACGCCCAACTCGAGGCGGTCGAGGCGCGGATCGCCCGGGCGGAGCGGCTGACCGACGCCGACGTCGCGACCGCGACGGAGGTGGTCGCGGAGGCCGACGGCGTCGAGGAGCTCTCCGGGCTCGACGAGCGCGTCGCAGCGGACGCGACGCGGCTCCGAGCGCTGAGCGAACGCGCGTCGGCGCTCGCGGCGCGCGCGGAGGCGACCGACGCGCCCGTCGAGGCGCTGGAGCGACTCGCGTGATCCTCGCCGTCGCCGGCGGCAAGGGCGGCGTCGGGAAGACGACGCTCGCGTACAACGTCGCCGCCGCCCTCGACGCCGTCGTCGTCGACGCCGATCTCGGGATGGCGGACCTCCCCGGCGGTCGCGGTCCGGACCTCCACGACGCGCTCGCCGGCGCCGCCGACCCGATCGAGACCCTGCGGGCCGGGCCGGTCGACATCGTCCCCTGCGGTCGGACCCTCGCCGGCGCGCGAGCGGCCGACCTCCGGCGGCTCGAAGCGGCGGTGGCGGCGATCGAGCGGGCGCGCGGCACCGTCGTCCTCGACTGTCCCGCGGGGCGGCGTGCTGACGCCGGCGTACCGCTCGCGGTCGCGGACGCGTGTCTGCTCGTCGTGTCGCCGCGGGCGTTCGCGCTGGCCGACGCGATCCGAACCCGCGAGCTCGCCCGGGAACTCGACGCCGGGCTCGTCGGCTGCGCGGTCAATCGCGTGACCGAGGAGCCGCCGACCGGCGCGATCGCCGATGCGCTCGGCGCCCCCGCGTCGGTCGTCCCCGCCGACCCGAGGGTCGGCCGATCGGTCGTCGAGGAGCGACCGGTCGTCGACACCGCGCCCGACAGCGCCGCGGCGGCCGCGGTCCGGGAGCTCGCCCGGCGAGTCCCCGGCTGACGGGCATCGCCGTCGCCTCTCCCGTGCGGATCGCGAAGTCGCGCCTTTTTCCGGCTCCGGCACGCACTCGCTGACGATGCTCACGGTCGCTCTGCTCGTCGGCGTCGCCGTTCTGACGTTTCTCGCCGTCGAGATCGGTCCCCTGTACGCGGCCGATCGGTTCCGGGATCTCCGGGAGCCGACCGACGGCGAGCGCGGCCGGCTCGACTTCCTCCGCGAGACGGCGGGGCTCGAGGCGGACCGGGTCGCGATCGAGCGCCGCGGTGCGGACGAAGCGGGCGGCGCAAACGACGGGGTCGGCCGCGTCGAGGTCGCGGTCCGCGGCCCGCCTCGGCGGCGCGTGTTGTTCCTCTCGGAGGCCGTCCTCGACGACGTGGACGAGGACGTCGCGCTCGGCCTCCTCGCGGCCGAGGCCGGCCGCGTCGAGACGTACTACGGCGAGTTCCGCGCCGTCGCGGTCGCGGCCGTCGTCGGCGTGTTGGCAGCGATCGTCACCGCGACGGTCCCGTTCGACGCGGGGTTCGCGTCGCTCGTCGCCGTCGGCCTCGCGGCGTTCTGGGTCGGGCGACGGGTGCAGTACGCGGCCGACGACCGCGCCGCGGACGCGGTCGGCGCGGGTCGCGTCGCCGACGCGTTCGAGCGCGTGGCGGCGATCCGCGGCGTCGAGCCGGAGACCGGCGACTGGTCGACGTGGTTCGAGGTGCAGCCGCCGCTCGGCGATCGGATCGCGGCGCTGCGAGAGCGAGAGGGGTCGGAGGCGGAGTGAGCCGCCGCAGTCGGTCGCTGCGTCGGCCCGTTACCGGGAGGGCTGGACGACGGCCGCCGTCGCGTCGACGCTGACCGCGTAGCCGGCGACGGAAAGGGAGACGTCGAGGTCGACTTCCGGGTGGCTGGCCACGAGCGTGTCCAGCGCGTCCAAGTCCACGTGCTCGTAGAGGACGATCCCGGCTTCGTCGGCCAGGTCCACCGGCTCGACGCCGGCGGCGTCAGAGACGGCCTCGACGACGGCGCGACTCGGCGATACCCCGTCGTCGCTGTGTTCGACGCGGACCGCCTCTGAGACCGACTCGTGACCCCGAGCGTTCGTCGTTGCGCTGCTCATACCCGTTTCAGGGTCGAACAGACGTATAATACCCCCGCCTAATTTATCGATACTGATACTCTATCGCGAGCGGACGGTCGTCCCCGGTCCTCCCTCGCACCTCCAACACACGACCGCGCGAAGCGGTATCGCCGCCGGGACCGACGACGAGGCGTTCGGGGTCGGATTAGCTCACGGCGGGGTGGGTGGGCCACCTCCGCTCTTGCGAACCCCGCGCGGCGGCTCCGCCCTACGGCGGGATGGTGCACCCGCGCGGATCGCCGGCGACGTGCCGGAACCGTTACCAACCAGCCAGACGCGTATACAGACAACTCGAATGCGACTCCCGGAACGACAGCTCGCGGTCCTCGAAGCCGCGAGCGCGACGGACGAACGGACGATAGACGAGATCGCGTCGGAGACCGGGCTGAAACCCGAGACGGTCACCGGCGCCGCCTTCGATCTCCGCGACGAGGGACTCCTGTCCGTCGTCGAGACGGCCGCCGAGACGCTCGACCTGACCGACGAGGGCCGTCGGTACGTCGACGTCGAGCTCCCGGAGACGCGGCTCTACCGCGCCGGACTCGCGCTCGGCGCCGACGAGTCCGCCGTCTCGATGGGGCGAGTCATCGGCGAGGCGGACCTCGACGGCCCCGAGGTCGACATCGCGCTCTCGAACTTCGCGCGCAAGGGGTTCGGCTCGATCGACTCGGGCGAACTGACCGCCGACCCGGCCGCCGATCCCGACGCCGACCCCGAGGCGGCCGCGCTCGCCGCGCTTGCCGACGGCGCGGCCCCGGACGCCGACGACGCCGTGCTCGACCAGCTGGACTCCCGTGGACTCGTCGACCGCGGCGAATCCGTCACTCGGTCGGTGACGCTCACCGACGACGGCGTCGACGCGCTCATGACGGGCGTCGAGGCGACCGAGACGGTGTCGGAGCTCACCCCGGAGCTGCTCGCCAGCGGCGAGTGGCGCGACGTGGAGTTCTCGGCGTACAACGTCGAGGCCGACGCGCCAACGACGCGAGGCGGCCGGAAACACGTCCTCCGCCGGACCGCGGACCGGGTGAAGGACGTGCTGGTCGGCATGGGTTTCCAGGAGATGGAGGGTCCCCACGCCGACAGCGACTTCTGGATCAACGACTGCCTGTTCATGCCCCAGGACCACCCGGCGCGGACCCACTGGGACCGGTTCGCGCTCGACGTGCCGCCGATGGAGGGGATTCCGGACGAGCTGATGGCCCGCGTCGAGGCGGCTCACCGCGACGGCTGGGGGATCGACGGCGACGGCTACCACTCGCCGTGGTCACAGGAGTTCGCCCGCGAGGTCGCCCTCCGCGGCCACACCACCTCGCTCTCGATGCGGTACCTCTCGGGGATCGCGGGCGCGGGGCTGGAGCCGCCCCAGCGCTACTTCTCCGTCGAGAAGGTGTACCGCAACGACACGCTCGACCCGACGCACCTGCTGGAGTTCTTCCAGATCGAGGGGTGGGTGATGGCCGAGGACCTCTCGGTGCGCGACCTGATGGGCACCTTCGAGGAGTTCTACCGGCAGTTCGGCATCACGGACATCCGGTTCAAGCCGCACTACAACCCCTACACGGAGCCCTCCTTCGAGCTGTTCGGGGAACACCCCGAGACCGGCGAGGAGATCGAGATCGGCAACTCGGGCGTCTTCCGCGAGGAGGTCACCGGCCCGCTCGGCGTCGACTGCGACGTGATGGCGTGGGGGCTCGCCCTCGAACGGCTCGCCATGCTGACCACCGGCGCGGAGGACATCCGCGACCTCCACGGGACCTTGGCGGACATCGAGTTCCTGCGTGACGCGGAGGTGAGCTACTGATGCCCGTCGTCGACATCGACACCGACGAGCTGCGCGGGCTCACCGGCCGCACCGACACCACCGACGAGGAGTTCAAGGAGGACCTGTTCGGGCTCGGGTTGGAGTTCGAAGGCGAGACCGACGACGGCCTCCTCCAGTTCGAGTTCGCGCCCGACCGGCTCGACCGCCTCTCCGTCGAGGGGGTCGCGCGATCGCTGCGCTACCACTACGGCGACGACCGGGGCGTCTACGTCCCCGAGACGAACGACCCCGAGTGGACCATCGAGGTCGACGAGTCGGTCCCGGACGAGCGCCCGTACGTCACCGGCGCCGTGGTCCGCGGCGTCGACCTCGACGAGGGCGCGCTCGACTCGCTGATCCAGCTCCAGGAGAAGCTGCACGCGACGATGGGGCGCGGCCGCGCGAAGGGCGCCGTCGGCATCCACGACCTCGCGATGGTCAAGGGCGCGCCGCTGCAGGAGGGCGCGGAGCCGTCGATCACCTACCGCGGCGTCGCCCCCGACGGCGACACGTTCGTCCCGTTGGACGCGAACGACGAGCTGACCCCGTTCGAGGTGCTCGCCGAGCACGACACGGGGCAGACGTACGCCGACCTCGTCGAGGAACTCGACCGCTACCCCGCGATCTACGACGAGCTCGGCCTGTTCTCGTTCCCGCCCGTCATCAACGGGAAGCGGACCGAGGTGACGACCGGCTCCCGCGAGCTGTTCGTCGAGCTCACCGGCACCGACCAGTGGACGATCGACCGGATGTGCAACATCATCTGTTACGCGCTCTCCGCCCGCGGCGCGACGATCGAGGCGGTCGAGGTGAACTACGCCGACGGCGCGACGCACCCGAGCGAGTACGGCGCGGAGCTGGTCCGCCCGAACCTCGACACCGACGAGAAGGCGGTCGGCCACGACCGCATCGAGACCCTCCTCGGCGTCGACTTCGAGCCCGAGGAGGTCGTCGACTGCTTCGAGCGCGCCGGCCTCGACGCCTCCTACACCCTCGACGAGGACGTGACCTACGAGGTGGAGATCCCGCCGTACCGCGTCGACGTGCTCCACCCGCTCGATCTGGTCGACGACGTGGGGCGGGCCTACGGCTTCGACAACTTGGAGCCGCGCTACCCCGACGTGGGGACGGTCGGCGGGCGCCACGAGCGCTCCCGGCTGGAGGACGCGGTCCGGACGAGCCTCGTCGGGCTCGGCTTCGAGGACCTGCTCAACTTCCACATGACGAGCGGGACCGAGAACTACGACCGCATGCACGTCGAGCCGGGAAGCGACGCCTTCGGCGGCGGCGACCCCGTCGCGATCACGGAGCCGTACAGCGAGGAGTACACCCAGCTCCGCACGTGGGCGCTCCCGTCCCTCCTGATGCTGCTCGAACGGAACACCCACAACGCGTACCCGCAGGACGTCGCGGAGGTCGGCTTCGCGGCCGAGCGCGACGAGACGACGGACACGAACGTCGCCGAGCGCCGCCACGTCGCCGGCGCGGTCGCCCGGCGCGACGCCTCCTACGAGGCCGCGAAGGGCCGCCTGCAGTCCGTGTGTGACGACTTCGGCGCGGAACTGGAGACGCCCCGCACGGAGCACCCCTCCTTCATCGACGGGCGGACCGCCGCGGTCGTGATCGACGGCGAGGAGGTCGGCGTGATCGGCGAGGTTCACCCCGCCGTGCTCGTCGAACACGACCTGGAGGTGCCCGTCGCCGCCTTCGAGTTCCACCTCGACGCGCTACAGAAGTAGGGGCTCGATCTTTACGTTACTGTCGGGCATTTATACCTCGCCGACGACTCCGCGGTGAGGACCTCCAAAGCCCTAGCCGCTCACTTATAACGGCTGTTGACGGCGGATCGACGATGGACACCTCCAAAGCCCCAGCCGCTGAGGCGGGCGTAGGCTCGCTGCGGTCCTCAGTCGCTCGCTCCGCTCCCTCCTTGCGGTCCTTACGTCGCCTACGCCCGCCTCAGCGACTGCCCCTTTGAGTCCCACCCGACCCAAACCACACAGCCTCACACCTCCCCAGCCTCGTCGCTGGCGGCGACAGCCGCCAGCGACTCCCTCGCACGCGCTCCTCGCGGCCGCCATCGGCGGCCGCTCGGAGGCGCGCGCCACCGCACCGACGTATTTACTTAAATACCGTACGCCGTCCACGACTTCGATCGGTCAGCCCTCGAACCCCTCCTCCCACCGGAACGTGCCGTTGCGCTGGACGACCTCGCCGTCGATCTCCAGCCGGGAGCGCTCGCTCACGTCGCTGATCATGTCGACGTGGACCGCGCTGTCGTTGCCGGAGTCGCCCTCCGGCAGGCAGGCGTCGTACGCGCGTCCCACCGCGAGGTGGACCGTGTCGCCCATCTTCTCGTCGAAGAGGATCGAGTCGGTGAACCGATCGATCCCGCGGTTCATCCCGATCCCGAGCTCGCCGAGCCGCCGGGCGCCGGCGTCCGTGTCGAGCACGCTCGCGAGCGCGTCCTCGCCGGCGCCCGCCGAGAAGTCGACGACTTCGCCGTCCTCGAAGACGAGGTGCACGTCTCGGACGCGCGTCGCGTCGATCGTCATCGGCACATCGAAGAACGCCTCGCCCTCGGTGTCGACGGGGGCGGTGAACACCTCGCCGGAGGGGAGGTTGTGGGAGTCGTACGCCACGGAGGCGGCGGAGTTGACCGCGGTCCGGCCCGCGATCGACATCGACACGTCGGTGTCGGGGGCGCCGTCGCGCTCGGTGACGATCCGGACCTCCTCGCCGGCGTCGAGCGCGTCCTTCATCGCCGCCATCTCGTCGGCGAGCGCCTCCCAGTCGCGGAGCACGGCGTCGTAGACGAACTCGCGGTACTCCTCGTAGGCCATCCCGGCCTGCTGGGCGAGCGAGCGCGTGGGGTGGACCGTCGACACCCAGTCGGTGTCCATCCGCGCCTCGCGCGCGTCACGTCTCGCCGTCGCGTAGGCTTGCCGCGTCGCGCTCGACACGTCCGCCGTCGCGGTCGTGTTGCGTCCCCCGCCGATCCGGAGGTAGGCGTCCGCGGCCTCGAACAGCGCGCGCTCGACCGCCGGGTCGTCGTCGAATGCGGGGACACCGTCGCCGCCGTCGCCGTCCGCCCCCGCCTCGGCGCCTTTCAGATACGCCCGCGAGACCTCCGCCGATCCGTACAGGGTGGTCGCGTTCGCGCCCCGCTCGCCGAGCGCCTCGACGACGGCGACGCCCAGATCGTGGGCGTCCTCGGCGACGCTCACGACCACATCGTCGCCGGCCTCGATCCGCGCGCTCCAGTCGACGAGCAGTTCCGCGTGTTCGCGTACGCGTTCGTCCATGCCGCGAGGTCTCGGTCGTCAGATAAAAACCCCTCCTCGTCGGCCGCACGCGCTGGGTTCGCGCGTCGCCCTGCCGGCTCGCCGGGCGTCTCGGGCGTCGTCGTCGTCAGCGAAACCTGCCCGGTGCCGGCCGCTTATGTGCGCGCACTCGAAGTGGTAAGGTATGAACGAGGAGTCACCCGCGGACAGACGCTCTCCCGTCGGCGAGCCGGTCGTCCGGTCGGACCCGGAGGTCACGGGCGAGCGCGCCGCCGAGGCGGTGGGGTTCGACCCGGACGACCCCGAGAGCGTCGCCGAGGCGGCCGAAACGGTCGCGCGCTTCGCGGCCGGCGATGTCGGCGACGACGACCACGTGCTGATGCTCCGGGGGGCCGCCGCCTGCGCCGCGCTCGTCCGCGGCGTCGGCTCGTACAAGGCGGCCGCCGAGCGCGCCGGCGACGACGTTTCGGTGGCGTTCATCCGGAAGTGGGCGCGCGTCCACGACCTCCCGCAGGCGATCCGCAGGCAGGTCGCGAGCGGACAGATCGCGCCGAGCGCGGCGAAGCACGTCGCGCGACTCGGGGGGACCGACCGCTACCTGCTGGCGTGGGCGACCATCGACGGCGACCTCACGGTCCGAGAGGTGCGCGCCATCGCCTCCGCCGTCAACGACGGGAGCGACATCGAGGCCGCGGTCCGCGAGGCCGGCGTCGAGCTCGGCCACGTCGGGCTCCGGCTCCCGCTCGACGCCTACGTGGAGCTCAGGCGCCGCGCCTCGAACCGGAACGTCGCCCCCGGCGACCTCGTGGCGGAGGCGCTCGACGACTACTTCTCCGAGTCGGACCCGGCGTAATCCGCGGCGAAGCGGCCGACCGCCGCGGCGATCGCGTCCCGCCCCCGCTCGACCTCCCCCCACGCGATCGTCTCGTCCGGGTAGTGCGCCTCCGCGATGCTCCCCGGCCCGAACAGGACCGTCGGGATCCCCGCCGCGACGTAGTGCCGGGAGTCGGCGCCGTAGGTCGCGCCCGTCGGCTCCGCGTCCGGGAGTCCGGTCTCGCCGATCCCCGCCCGCACGGCCTCGACGATCGGCTCGTCGACCGCGACCTCCGCGGGCTCGAACTGCACCGAGAACCGCTCGAACGTCGGCGGGTGGTCGCGGAGCCACGGGTCGCCGTCGACCACCTCGTCAAGCCGCGCGCGGAACGCCTCTTCCACCTCGTCGACCGTCTCGCCCGGCGCCACGCCGATCCGGAACTCGGCGGTCAGCGCCGCCGGCACCGTCGACGCCCACGAGCCGGCCTCGACCGTCCCGCACACGACCGGCCACGGCACCGGAAACTCCTCGTACAGGGGGTGGTCGACCGCCTCGCCGCGCTCCGTCTCCAACTCGTCGAACGCCTTCCGGATCGCCTCGAACCGCGGGAGCACGTCCTCGCCGCGCCAGCGCGTGGCGGCGTGCGCGCTCCGGCCGGACAGCTCCAGCCGCGCCATCAGCGACCCCTCGCAGGCGACGACGGGACGCAGCTCCGTCGGCTCCGCGACGATCGCGGCGTCGCGCTCGAAGGGGTAGGGGTTCGCGAGCGCCGCGGTCGCGGCCCCGTACCCGCCGTCCTCCTCGCCGGCGACCGCCTCGACGACGACCCGGAGCCCGGCGTCCAGGAGGTCGACCGCGCCCTCGGCGACCGCCTCCCGCACGTCGAGCGCCGCGCCGACGCAGGCCGCGACCCCCGACTTCATGTCCGCCGCGCCGCGGGCGGTGAGGGTCTCGCTGTCGTCGTCGCCGCCGCCGTCCCCGTCGCCGCCGCGCCCGCCCCACACCGGCTCGAACGGGTCGCTCGACCACTCGGCGGGCTCGGCGGGGACCACGTCGACGTGGCCGTTCAAGACGACCGTCGGGGTGTCGTCGGTCGCTCCGCCGCCGTCGTCGGTCGCGTCATCGTCGCCCGCTCCGGCTCCGCCGAGCGCGAGCACGCCCGCGACGCTCCGGCGGCCGGCCACGTCCGCCTCGTCGAGGTCGTCCGGGAAGGAGGGGTGGTCGGCGAGCAGCGCCGGGTCGGCGTCCCACGCGTGCGTCTCGAACCCCAGCGCGTCGAGCTCGCCCTCGACGAAGTCGGCGGCGGCCGCCTCCTCGCCGGCCGTGGAGGCGAACCGGCAGAGGTCGGCGGCGAACGCGCGCATGTCGAACTCCATGCTCGCGGCGACGGCGCCCCCTCGGAAACCGTTTCGGATCGCCGGGCGATCCCCCCGCCGCACGCGGTTTCTAAACGTTTATCCGTGGTCTCTCCGTACGGATTCGTGTCTGGGCCGGTAGCTCAGTTAGGGAGAGCGTCCGGCTTTTAACCGGACGGTCGGGGGTTCGAATCCCTCCCGGCCCGCTGTACCGCCGCGAGCATATCGCGAGCGGCGGAACTGTGCTGAGGGAGGGGATTCGAATCAGGGAACGGAGCTTGCGGAGTGACCGTGGTTCGAATCCCTCCCGGCCCGTGCAACGAGACGGTGAGCAACGCGAACCGTCGAGTGAACCGGTCGGCAGGGACTCGAAGAGACCAGTCGCGCGCAGCGAACGGAGTGAGCGAGCACGTCTGGGCGTGGTTCGAATCCCGTCGCACCCGTTCCCTTCACTTCGTTCGGTCACGGGCGCGACTGGCTCCACGCTCGCTTTGCTCGCGTGGATCCCTCCCGGCCCGTACACTGAACCGCCGAGCGATAGCGAGGCGGTGAGGGAACCGGCAGGCGGTTCGAATCAGGGAGCGGGCGGTGAGCGAAGCGAGCGGTTCGTCCCATGCGTCGTGATCGACTGACTCGCGCTTCGATCGGTCGATCCCTTCGCATCCCCTGTTGCGTCTCTTTCACCGATCGCGTCGATACGGAGCGACGCGTCTAGCGGACTCCATTTCACACCAAATAAAACGAAAACGGGGTGGTCGAACCGCGCTATTCAGTCGCCGTTGCGAGTCGCGAGCAGCGCGGCCGCGACGACAGCGACGAGCGCGACGAGCGTTCCGAAGCCGGGAATACCGTCGTCGGAACCGTCGTCGCCGTCGGTTCCGTCGGTTCCGTCGGTACCGTCAGTGCCATCGTCGCCGTCGGCACCGTCGTCGCCGTCGGTTCCGTCGGTGCCATCGTCGCCGTCGGCACCGTCGTCGCCGTCGGTTCCGTCGGTGCCATCGTCGCCGTCAGCACCGTCGTCGCCGTCGGTTCCGTCATCGTCGGTACCGTCGTCACCGTCGGCGCCACCGGTACCGCCTCCGCCGGATCCACCGTCACCGCCGTCGGAATCGTCGTCGTCGCTGTCGTCGGAATCGTCGTCGTCGCTGTCGTCGGAATCGTCGTCGTCGCTGTCGTCG
>NZ_JBQVRO020000008.1:0-169302 GCF_052439115.2 Halorubrum sp. FL23 | reverse complement strand
CGTCGTCGCTGTCGTCGGAATCGTCGTCGTCGCTGTCGTCGGAATCGTCGTCGTCGCTGTCGTCGGAATCGTCGTCGTCGCTGTCGTCGGAATCGTCGTCGAACGTTCCTGCCGGGAAGGTCAGATCCTCCTCGTAGACACCTGATTCGAGGGGATACGTCGACTCCGACTGCGGGCCATCGGCTGAACCGACGTGGAACCGGACTTCGTCACCTGCGTTGCTGTCGACTCGGAGTTTGTCGTCATCGCTCTCCGGGCCACCGTATTCGCCGGCAGTCTCGACGGTGATCGTCGCCTCGACTTCACCGTCGACTACGGCCACGATTGTCGTTCCTTCCGGTGCCTGCGTACCGTCTTCGTCGGCGACCGAGCCGTAGAACGATACTGGCGCTCCCGGCGGTGACGAGTCTTGTGCTGACGCGATCGCGGCCCCACCACTAAGCAGAGCAACGACGAGTATCAGCGCGGTTACTAATTCTTTCGTTTTCATAGTTACCTAATAAATCGATGGTGGGAAGAAGTTCAGCTACTGAGAACCGTATCTCGGTCGTCAGGCGTGTACTCGGAGAGGACGATCGGCCGGTTGTCCCCCTCGTGCACGTAGACGTAGTAGACGTCGTGCTCCCCAATCGGGGCGGTGTTACTGAGCGTGGCACCGCTCAGCGACGTGTCTTGGACCACGATCTGGGAACTTTCCGGCGGGTTCTGAGTGTTCAGATCCTCAGAGAGATGGATTTCTCCACCAAGTTCCGTGTCGCTGGTGTCGAAGTTGGACCCGAGAACGTGCCAGCCCTCGTCGAGCGTCGCGCTACCGAAGTTTCCGGGCTGGTTGGCCCGGTCAGTGTCGTACGCGAAGCCGTAGCGCGCGTCTGCGCTGTCGGCGTTGAGGTAAAGCGCACGGTTGACCGTGGCAACCTCGTTGCTGTCGTCGAGGGTCACGTAGCTGTCTTCAGCGGCGTCGTACTGCGTCTCGTCGCTGATGTTCTCGGTGTGGACCGTGGCCGGCTGTGGGACCGAAGTCAGGAAGTACCCCGAGTTCGGTGCCGAGAAGGCCTCGTGGACGAGTTCCACTTCGTCGGTGGTCTCCGTGTCAGCGGCGATACGGACCTCGGCGGTTCCGAGATCGGTATTGCTGCTGATCTGCGTCGTGTCGATCGTGGTGTCGATCTCACCTTCGGTCACGCTGGCCTCCTCGCTGTGGAGGACAGTGTCACCGTCGGCGATCTCGACTGTGACCGTGCCCGAGGGCAGCACGTTGCCGTTCGCGTCTGCGATACCGGCGGCGGTCACGCCGAGTTCGTCATCGTCTTGGACGATGCCGGCGAAGTCGTTCGTCGCGTTGATGGTGTCGACCTGCGCGGCGTCGCCAGTGATGGTGACCGTCGCTGTGTCGTTGACGGCCACGAATCCGGCGTCACCGTCGACGGCCTGGATACTGCTGAGTTCTGCAGTAACCTCGGTCGTCTCACCGATCTCGGTGATACCCGAGACAGTTACGTCGGTGTTCTCACCCGTAAGCGGGCCGCTACTACCGTCATTCACATTGACGGTGAATCCGGTCGTGTCATCTCCACCGTCGCGGACCGTCGCGTTAGCGACCGTGACATCGGTCGTCGGGTCAGCGTACGACTGGTTCTCGATGACGAGATCCGTTTCGAGCACGGTCGCGGTGTCAGTGCCTAGCGCTGAACCGGACGTGTCGTCGGACACCGTGTCATCGACCGAGTAGTCGCCACTCAGCGAGTCATCCGGGACCACGTGCGCGGTGTGTTCACCGGGGAAGCCGGATGCGTTTCCGATCTCGACGACCACGTTCTCGCCGTCGGGCGAGTCGACGTCTTCGAGACCGGCGATGACTTCGTCACCGCTCTCGTTCGTGTAGGTGACGAGCACCGTCGAATCGACATTGGTGTCGACACTTTCGACGAGGACGGCCGAGTTGGAGTCATTCTGTCCGAGCGCCTGGTCGGAGAACGTCACGGAGCCGGTGCGAGCGCCGATGTTGACCGTCGTACTCGCCGTGTCCGTGTTGTCGGACGCGTCGGTGAGTTCGACGTCAACGTCGTAGTCGCCGCTCGTGCTCGGATTGTCGAACTGGGAGAGCGTAATGTCGATCGTGTCGTCGGACGCGAGCGTGAATTTGTTCGAACTGTCCACGCCGCTGATGTCGAGCGTGATCGCACCGTTCGACACGTCGACTCCGACTTGGTCCGTTTCGTTCAGTTCGATCGGCTCACCGTCACCGGACGGCGTGTAGGTGAATTCGGTGACCTGCTGGCTGGAACTGATGCTCCCGAGCTGACCGCCTTCGCCGGTGAACGCACCGGCGCTGTAGTCGAGGACGACCTCATTGAGGTTGCCCTCGGTCGCGGTCGTCGCATCGGTCGCAGTGATCGTCACCGAGTGCGCCGAGTCAGACGTACTGGTCGTCGACGGATCGGCGGTGATCGCGCTTGCGTCGAACGACTCGGTGAGCGTGAAGTCGACAGCACTCGTTTCACTGTTCTGGGAGATCTGGACTTCCTGCGTGGAGGTCGTTTCGTAGCCGTCAGCAGTGGCGCTGACCTGGTACGTGCCGATCGGCACGTCCGAGACCGTGTACGTTCCGTCTGCGTTGGTCGTGACGGTCGTGTCGATCGTAGAGTCACCGGACGTGAGCGTCACGGCAACCGAGTCAAGCGCACCGTTACTATCGGAGACGGTCCCAGCGAACGAACCGGTCGGCGCTGCCTGTACCGTGTTCTCGTTCGAAGCGAGACTGGTCGACAGGCTGCTACTCTCGTAGACCACCACATTCACCGTGTCACTCTCCGAGGCAGCCGTCGAAAGCGTGAGCGTCGCACTGTCACCGCTGCTGGTGACTTCCGTCTCGCCGCCGTCTGCGGTCAGGCTAGTGCCCGAGCCGTCTTCAGCGTCAACGTACACGCTGCCGCCAGCGTTCGAGAAGCCAACGTTGTTGACGCTCACTTGAGTGTCACCGTCGGTGATCGTGTCCACCGACCCAATCGAACCTGTGGCGGGACGTTCCGCGGTAGCCGTATCGGTGTCGAGCGGACTGTCATCGAGAGTCGGACTGTTGATCTCGTGGACTTCCACACGGAGCGTGTCCTGATCGTTCAGGTTCCCCGTGTTCTGTCCGAGTGTGACAGCCTGTCCGTCGCCAGCAGTCAGATCAGAGCTTGAACCAACAATCTCCTCGGTCTGACCATCGCTAGCGCCATTCTGGTTGACCACCAGCACGTCCACATTACCGTCCTGGACGTTCTGCAGGTTGCTGATGTCAACGCTCACTTCATCGTTACTCACGTCCTGCGTGCCGGAACTGAACGTGACCGACGCAGAGGCGCCAGCGTCAACGGTGGTTGCGCCAGTGTCGAGTTGGTTGCTCTCACTGCTACTCTCGTAGAGAGTGGCATCGACCGAATCGCTGCCGACGAGATTGAACGCTGCGCTATTGTCGCCGGAGGAGTCAGCCTGTGTGATCGTCACTGAGTCACTGGTGGTGTCGACACCATCAGCAACGGTAAATGTCTCCGAGTCACCTTGGCTGTTCGTTACAACGAGGTACGCGTTATCGCCCTCAGTGTTCTGGACGTTACTCACGTCAACCGTGAACTCAGAGTCATCCGCAGCGATGGGACTCGACACACTCACCGAACCGGTCGGTGCTGCTTGGACGGTGTTACTGTCTGAGACGAGTTCGTTCGTTGGACCACTCGACTCGTAGACCACCACATTCACCGTGTCACTCTCCGAGGCAGCCGTCGAAAGCGTGAGCGTCGCACTGTCACCGCTGCTGGTGACTTCCGTCTCGCCGCCGTCTGCGGTCAGGCTAGTGCCCGAGCCGTCTTCAGCGTCAACGTACACGCTGCCGCCAGCGTTCGAGAAGCCAACGTTGTTGACGCTCACTTGCGTGTCACCGTCGGTGATCGTGTCCACCGACCCGATCGAGGCCGTGGCTTCTGTTTGGGCAGCAGCAGTGCCGGCGAACGCCATCGTCCCGCCAAAGACGGAGACGATCATAACGACCGCCAGGAACACTGCGCGTACCTGGTCGCGTGTCTTGTCGTGTATCATTAATTGGTGTTGTAAGAGTCGCGGTTAGTCATCGAATGATACCCCTGTCGAGTCATCGCATGCTCCGGTGGGCTCTCGCCCAGCGCATCAATCGAGGCCGTAACAATCCTCCAGCACTCCCTTATGTGCGTCAGATCTGCGGTGTCGCCCCCGTTGATGTCGCCTGTCATCGCCACTGATCGGAACTCTCCTCGCTCTGTACGCCGATTGACCGTTCTAGTAGCCACTTCACGTTGCAGTTATCACTTATCTAATCTAACCACTTATATCTACTGTCAGTACGTAGGGATAGTATAAATTGCATTAAGGCCCGACTAAAGCCCTCTAAACTGCATTATTGCGAACAAATCGCGGTCGACGCCGTGTGATCGAACTCCCGTTCGGCTCGCTCGCCCTGCGGGCGCTACACGTCCGCCATCGAATCCACGCGTCGCGCCACGGCCGCGCCCGTCGACGTGAGCTCGTACGTCTGCAGTCGCGGCACCGCGCCGGCCGGCCGGACGTAGCCGGTCTCCGCGAGCGTGATCAGTCTCGTGCGCACGTACGTCCGCGACCGGTCGAGCCGCCGCGCAACGTCCGCCGCACTGCCGCCACCCCGCTCCGAGAGACACCGCAGGACGACCAGATCGAACGCGTTCGCGATCGGTATCACGCGCTCCGGTAGATACTTACAGTATATACTCCATGTGGTTTCGGTGTCTCAGAGTAACAAGGAGGAAGCCCACGGCTTTAGCCATGGGAGGAATCCGACACTCCCCGCAACATATAATGAGCGATAGCAGCCTGACTCCCCGGCACCAGCCGTAGAATTTATAAATAAATAGATAGATATGTGAGATACAGATGGGGGATGTGCTCCGCACCGTCAAAGTCAAGCTTGACGTACCCAACGAGCGGCGCGACGACCTCCATCAGACGAAAGACCAGTTTCTCCACTGTGCGAACACCACCGCGGCGTGGGCGTGGAGATACCCCGACGAGTACTGCGTCACCTCGAAACAACAAGCCGAGAACGCGCTCTACGAACGCCTTCGCAACGAAACAGCACTCACTGCGAACCTCGTTCAAAAGGGGATTCGACGCGCTATCGAGGCTACGAAAAGCGGTGTCGCCCGACTCAAAAAAGGCGAAACCACCAGTCAACCACACTTCGACGCGTGGAGCGTCGTTTACGACAAGCGTAGCGCGACGTTCCACCGCGATCACGTGTCTCTTTCAACAATAAACGGGCGTGTCGAGTGTGAGTACGTGATTCCCGACGATCCCGAGGAGACACCGATCGGCGAGTACCTACTGAACGAGGACTACGAGTTCCGGATGTCCACGATTCAGTACGACCGCTCGACCGACTCATTCTACCTCCACGCGCGTATGCGCCACACCACAGATGAACACGACCAGTCCACGGGTGTGTCTTCTGACGCCACGCACAGAACAGTCCTTGGCGTCGATCTGAACGTGGACGGCTCGCTTGCTGTGACTTCCACGGGAGAGTTCATCGGAAACGCCGACGAGATGAACCATCGACGCCGCGAGTTCGAAAAGACGCGCGGGTCAATGCAACAGACGGGGACGCGGTCGGCGCACCTGTCGATCCAGTCGATGGACGACCGCGAACACCGCTGGATGCGGGACGAACTCCACCGTGCTTCGAACCAGATTCTCGACGAAGCTCGCGACCACGGGTGTACGCACGTCGCGTTCGAGAACCTGACGGATATTCGCGATCGGATGGCTGGTGCGAAGCGGTTCCACGCGTGGGCGTTCCGACGCTTGTACGAGTACGTCGAGTACAAAGCCGAGATGTTCGGCATTGAGATCGAGCAGGTGAGTCCGGCGTACACGAGCCAGCGGTGTTCGAAGTGTGGCTTTACCCACGAGACAAATCGGCGGTCGAAACACCAGTTTTCGTGTCAGAAGTGCGAGTACGAACTGAACGCGGACTACAACGCGAGCAAGAATATTGCTCGAAAACTCCTCAAACGTCTCCGCTCGGGGCAAACGTCTTCGAGTGGAGGCGCACGCTGTCAGTGTGCGCTGACGTCAGGGACGGTGAACCTGAACGGCGAATTTATTGCCTCCGTCGATTCGACGGCAGAAGGCGAGTCCACTGACAAGCCCACGACTTCAGTCGTGGGTCACTGACTGGCCGCCGACTACCGAGGGACGCTCCACGGCCGTGACACTCTTCGGATCGATGCCGAACGTGGGACTCCCGTCTCACGCGTTCTCCGCCGCGTCCGCAGAATCATCGGCGTCGACGTGCCGTCGCTCCCGCGCTCGGCCGGTCCGCCGATCCGCCAGTCCCGACTACTCCCGGTCCGCCAGCTCCCGATCGATCAGCGCCTCGAAGTCGACGTCGTCGTCCTCGTACTCCTCCCGGTGGCTCGCCGCGATCCGCCCTCGCTCGGTGATCTCGTAGAGGCCGCTGTTCGGTGCGGGTCCGACGCGATCGAGCAGGTCGTAGTCCGCTAAAACCGGGAGCCGCGTGTTGATGTACGACCGGTTCTTGTCGAGATGCGCCGCGATGTTAATCGCGTTGTTGCGTCTGCCGTTAGAAAGGATCTGCAGTATCTCGAAGTCGGTCGGGACTGTCAACCGCATCACCGGATGCACACCCCCACAACATATATATCCTTCTAGATTCGAAGTATTAAATTCTAAATAAAAGTTCCTTCATCGGTTATTTTCGTCCGAGATAAGCTCCTGCGCAACTTTTAGATCCTCGAGCGCGCGCTCGTGGTGGTCGATCGCCTGCGAGAGACACTGTTCCACGTTCTGCCTGTCGAGGTCGAAGTCGTCGTGGGTCACGTACAGGAGATATTGTTCGAGGGACGTGCTCGTGTTCGCCTGGGCGCTCATGAGCGACTTGATCACGGCCCAGTCCAACTGGGGGGCCTCCTCCTCACCGGTCGTCATCGCGTGATCACCGTTTTGCTGCAGCGAGTCGACCATTGTGTAAAATAAAATACTATTAGTATAAAGGGTTTTTGGATAATAGTTTATTATATCACGCTAGGTGTAAATTATTGTTCTACCCGTGGAAACTTCTGCTCACCTAGGACGACCGATCGAGGGAGGTCGCATGGCAGCAGCACGCCGCTTCGATCGGCGGCCCCTCGACGGGGCGCTACCGCGGACTGCGCTCTCTGGTTCACCGCGTCCTCCGCCCGTATTATCCACGTACCGATAGTACTCACCTACACATTAACCTTGTCCTACTATCATTTCTACGATGGCGAGGGTGGAGGATATCTCCTTCTTTCGAACTCAACCTATCGAGGGATACTATTAGGATATACCATAAAAAACTACTAGTAGTATGGGTAACAATAACGTGTGTAACGAGCATGCACACCGATCGGCCCATTTACGCGCGCTCCCCCGACCCCGACTCCATCCCCAACGGCGAGGCGAGGGCAGCTGTCTCCGCTCGTGAGAATGCCTAGCGCCTCGCCGACGCTGGACAGAGCGGGTGTCCATCGATACGTTCGCTTCATCCTCCTGACCGCGTTCGTTATCATCAACACGGCTATCGTCGCGTCTGCCCTCTTTTAGGTCCCGTCGCTTCGAACGTGCGGCTGCTCCGCCTCGCGCCGCTCGCGCGACTCCTCCACGATCCGCTGTCGCCGCGGACGACACCGCCGGAGCAACGCCGTCGCTCACGGGCGTGAAAACCGGGGGAGAGAGCGCACGCCGCGTCGCCGTCGGGCCGGCGACCGCGTTCCGCGTTCAGTATCCGAGCTGCTCGCGCACGAGGACGACCGTCGTCCGGCCCTCCTCGGTCTCGCGGCGGTAGATCAGCTGCTTGGCGATCGCGGACTCGGCGCCGTACGCCTCCTGTGCGCGCTCGTTTTCGAGGGGGTACGCGACCGACTCGAGCCGGTCGAGCGCGTCGTCGAGCGTCGGGACGATCTTGTTCGTGCCCGTGACGATGACCACGTTCCCGGCGGCGAACGGGTACGCCCCGATGCGGCTGCCGGAGAGGTCGGCGGCGACGAGCTCGCCCGTCTGCGCGACCGCGTTGATCCCGCCGAGGAAGTAGTCGGCCGTCTGCGACTCCCGGCGCGCGGTCTGTCGCTCGGCGTCGTCGTCGATGCTCCAGATCTGGTCCGGGAGGCTCTCCCACTCGTGGTCGCCCTCGCCGAGCAGGTCGTCGAAGCCGATCTCTTCGAGCGTCGTCGAGTGACCGTTCATCACGGACGCCCCCGCGGGGATCTGCGACTCCACCGCGTCGAGCGCCTCCTCCGCGGAGTCGACGACGACCACGTCGAAGCCGCGCTCCTCGAGGTTCGCGACCGTCTCCTCGACGGCCGCGTCGTCGGCGGGCTGGTCCAGCGTCTCGTCGATCTCGGTGTCGTCCGCGTAGTCCGCTTTCTGCTGTGGCATTGTATGGGAAATCGAACGGACCACACCGCGTCACGTGCGCTCGCGGCGGACCCGTTTCGTGATCGATCGGAGGCGCGGACGACACTTAACGGCTCGCGAACACTCGTGTCGGGGGGTGACATCGGTGTTATCGTCGTGTTGTCGACGCGACCGCTCGCCGTCGAACGACGAGCCGGCGGCTCCGCGGTCGTCGCGTCGGTCGTCGATAAAAATCGCGTGTCGTCGAGGCCCGAAACGGGCGCGCGACGGTCGGTCGGCGGGTCGGTCCAGCGAAGCGGATACGGTCGGCGTGGGGAGTGGTGTGGCCTACTGACCGGTGCTTACATCGCACCGCCCATGCCGCCCATGCCGCCCATGCCGCCCATGCCGCCGGGCGCGCCGCCGGGGCCGCCCTCGTCGCCGCCGTCGTCGGAGCCGCCGCCCTTGAGGTCACCGGCCGCGATGACGTCGTCGATGCGGAGGATCATGACGGCCGCCTCGGTAGCGGACTCGATGGCCTGGGTCTTGACGCGGAGCGGCTCCACGACGCCCTCGGCCTCCATGTCGATCACGTCGCCCGTGTAGGCGTCGAGACCGGCGCCGAACTCGCCGCCGTCGTGGCGGGAGCGGAGGTCGACCAGCGAGTCGATGGGGTCGAGCCCGGCGTTCTCGGCGAGGGTGCGCGGGATGACTTCCAGCGCGTCGGCGAACGCCTCGACGGCGAGCTGCTCGCGGCCACCGACCGAGTCGGCGAAGTCGCGGAGCTGCAGCGCGAGCTCGGCCTCGGGGGCGCCGCCGCCGGGCAGCACCTTCCCGTCGAGCAGCGTCGTGCGGACGACGCCGAGCGAGTCGTCGATAGCGCGCTCGACTTCGTCGACGACGTGCTCGGTGCCGCCGCGGAGGATGAGCGTGACGGACTTCGCCTCTTCGACGTCCTCGACGAAGATGCGCTCGTCGCCGCCGATGTCCTTCTGGGCGACGGAGCCGGCGAAGCCGAGGTCGTCCGACTCGATGTCGTCGAGGTTGGAGACGACGCGGCCGCCGGTCGCGCGGGCGAGGCTCTTGAGGTCGTCGGACTTCGCGCGGCGGACGGCGAGGATGCCCTCCTGCGCGAGGTAGTGCTGGGCCATGTCGTCGATGCCGTCACCGACGAAGACGACGTCGGCGCCGATGTCGACGAGGTGGTCGACCATCTCGCGGAGCTGCTCCTCTTCCTGGTCGAGGAACTGCTGGAGCTGGTCGGGGTCCGTGACGTTGACCTCGGCGTCGATCTCCGTCTCCTTCACTTCGATGGCGCCGTCGAACAGCGCCACGTCGGCGTCCTCGACCGCGAAGGGCATGTTCTCGTCGACGCGCTCCTTGTCGACGATGACGCCCTCGACGAGCTCGGACTTGTCGATCGAGCTGCCGACGACCTTCTCGACGGAGACGTTCTCCGTGTCGATGCCGTCGTCGTCCTGAACCGCCAGGACGGCGTCGACGACGAGCTCGGCGAGCAGGTCCTTGGAGTTCTCGGCGCCCTTGCCCGTCATCGCCGTCTCGGCGATCTCGACGAGCGTGTCGTAGTCGTCCGCGGAGACGTCGATGGCCTCCTCGTCGAGGATTTCCTTGGCCTTCTCGGCGGCCTGGCGGTACCCCTGCGCGAGCGTGGTCGCGTGGATGTCCTGGTCGAGGAGTTCCTCGGCCTGATCGAGAAGCTCACCGGCGACAACGACAGCGGAGGTGGTACCGTCACCGACCTCCTCCTCCTGCGTCTCGGAGACCTCGACGATCATGTTGGCCGCCGGGTGGTCGATGTCCATCTCTTTCAGGATGGTGACGCCGTCGTTCGTGACGACGACGGACCCGCCGGAGTCGACGAGCATCTTGTCCATCCCTTTCGGGCCGAGGGTGGTGCGGACGGACTCCGCGACCGCCTTGCCGGCCGTGATGTTCATGTTCTGAGCGTCCTTTCCGGAGGTACGCTGCGACTCCTCGGAAAGTACGATCATGGGCTGATTGCCCATCCGCTGTCGCTGTGACATAACAACCATTGATTGTTTGTGATTCTATATAAACCTTTTGCTCGGGTCGTGCGAAAACGCAACACGGTGGGGCAGTACGCCCCGGTATGGGTCACGTTCACACGGGCCTTTATATAGAACTCCAGATCGAGCGGTATGCCCGTGAAACGGTGAGCCGTCTCCCCGCGATCACCCTGCCGACGAGGCTGAAGCGGCGCGAGAGTGGGGTAGCGCGAGTAGCACGAGGCCGGGATAGCGCAAGGCTGGGGCAGCGCGAGGCCGGGATAGCGCGAGTCTGGGGCAGCGCAAGGCTGAGACCGCGCAAGACTGGGGCAGCGCGGGGCGACGATGCCGTGCGTTAGGGGTACGAGAGTGGGTATCGTCGGATCACTCCGCGATACCCGCCGCCGACGGCGCCGGCAACACCGAGAACCAGTTACTGCGGTGCGTTGAAGCTCACGTCGTCGTCGAGCTCGTTCGACATCCGCTCCAGGTACGAGTACACCGCGCCGTGCGGCGCCCCGTCCAGCAGCATCCCGACCGCCCGACGGACCACTTCCAGCTCCTCGGGCTGGCCGACGGCGCCCACCGTCGAGCCGTAGACGACGACGTTCGCGCCCGACAGCTCCTCCAACAGCTCCCGCGTGCGACCGTTCTCGCCGATGATCCGGCCCTTCTTGCGCTGGAGGTCGTTGTCGTTGCGGGTGTGCTCGGAGAGGTCGATCAGATCGAGCGTCCGGAGGTCGTGGTCGAGGATCGACAGCGCGGTCTCCGGCTTGAACCCCCGCCCGATCGCCTTGATCACGTCCGGCGCCACCATCGCGGCGACCGGGTCGTCGCGCTCCTCGATGGCGACGCTCCCCGACTCAGAGTCGATGTCGAGCCGCACGTTCGCCCGCTCTTCGATCTCCCGCATCGTCTCGCCGCCGGCGCCGATGACGACGCCGATCCGGTCCTGCGGAACCGTCACGTGTTGCATACGACGAACTACCCGGCGAAGCCTTTTAAGCGTGTTCCGCCGCGGGCGGTGTGTGGCCGCGTGACGGTGGTCTTCGGCCGCTTGAGGACGAGATCGTCCGGATTTACTCGTCGGACTCCTCGCCCGACTTCGATTCCGGCTCGCCTCCCGCTTCTCCTTTCCCCCCATCCCTCTTCCCGCCTGCTCCTCCTCTCCCGCCCGACCCCGGCTCCCCGCTCGGGTCCGGCTCCGGTTCGGTCACGTACGCGCGGAGGTCGTCGGGGTCGACGTCGATCCCCTCCCGAGTGAAAAACGCCGCCACGTTCTCGCAGTCGCGCTGGAGGAACTCACCGGCGTTCGGGTGGTGCACCGTCACGGCCTGTCCCAGATCGATGACCACCAGTTCGCCCTCGTGGATGATCATGTTGTACTCGGAGAGGTCGCCGTGGATCAGTCCGGCGCGGTAGAGCCGTCGCATGTACTCGCGGACGACCTCGTAGGCGGTCTCCGGGTTCTCCACGTCGACCTCGTTCAGCCGCCGCGCTCGGTCCTCGGCGTGTCCCACGAGCTCCATCACGAGGACGTTCCGCTGGACCGCGATGGGCTCGGGGACGCGCACGCCGGCCTTGCGCGCGCGTTCGAGGTTCGCGAACTCCTTGCGAGTCCACGCCAGCACGACCGCCTTCTTGTCGCTCGCGATCCCCTCGAACCGCGGGTCGCCCTCCAGGTACTCGCGCATGTGCCGGAAGTTCGAGGAGTTGATCCGGTACACCTTCACGGCGACCTCGCGCTCGGGCGTGACGCCCTCCGGCCCTCCGCCCGCCGCCTTCGACCCCGGTTCCGGTCGCTCGCCGGCCTGTCCGCCGAGCGCCTCGAAGACGCTCGCCTCCTTCCCGGTCGACACGGGGCCGCCGAAGGCGTCGACGTAGCCGTCCTGCACGAGCTTGTAGACGGCCGCCAGCGTCGCGTCGTCGAACACCGACTCCTGCAGTTTGAACTGCTCGGTGTCTTTGATCCGCTTGCGGAACTCGTCGAACTCCCGGTCCTGTCGGCGGGCGATCCGGTCCGCCTCCGTGTCGGAGACGTCCAGCTGTTCCCACTCGTCGCCGGGCTGGTCGTCGGGTTCCAGCAGGACGAACTCCTCGCTCATTCGCCTCGACGTTCGACGCCGCGAGGGATAAGCGAGGGGGTCTGCGGAGCGCGACGACCGCCTCGGCGTTCGGTCGAGGCGACGGTCACAGCACGTCGAGCGCGTCCTCGACCGGCATGTGCCCGTCTCGCACCGCCTCCAGTATCTCCCGGCGCTCCTCGACCTCGGGGTCGACCCCGTCTCCGCCCGCCTCCCCGCTGCCGGCGGCCACCTCGCCGAGGGTCACCTTCTCGGTCTCGCCGACGAACTCGGGGAAGTCGGTGCCGTCGGCCAGCGCCGTTTCCTTTTTGACCCGATACGAGCCGGCGTCCGTGGTGTACAGGTCACCGGGGTGGAAGAAGTACCAGTCCTCGCGGTCGAACCGGACCGCGATTCGCGCCTTCGCGCCGAAGTTCTGCGCGAAGAACAGCAGCGCCTCCACCTCCTCGCCGGTGAGGTAGATCGGGTCGCCCGCGCTCGACTTCGCCTCGATCGCGTAGAACGTCTCGCCGTCGCCCGCGAGCACGTCGGGGAGCTCCCGCTCCGTGGCCGCGCCGCTGGCCGGCGCGCGCATCACGGCGAACCCCGCGTCGTCGAGGGCGTTCACCAGCTCCCGCTCGCGGCGGTCCCCTTTCCGGTTAGCGGACACGGTCGTCGTCACCCGGTTCGATCATGGGCGACGTAGACGCGAGCCGGTCAAAAGCCCGGCGGGTCTCGGGCGCCGCGTCGCCTCGGGCGCCCGTCACCCACGCAGCCGCCACCACAGCGACCGGAGCGTGTAGCTGAACGACCCCCGTTGGTACCCGTTCCACCCGCTCATGCCGCCGGAGAGCGTCGACGCCTCGTAGCCGGCGTCGTCGAGCACCCGAGTCGCGCGCGCGGCGACGATCCCCATCTTACAGACGGTGACGACCTCGCGGTCGTCGGGTATCTCTCCGAGCCGGCGCCGCAGCGCGGAGTCGTCGCCGCCGCGGAGGTCGTCGTACACCGGTACGCTCCGACTCCCCTCGATCGCCTCCCGCTGGTAGTCCGACTCGGGACGGATGTCCAGCAGCAGCGGCTCGTCGTCGGTTCCGAGGCGCTCGTCGAGTTCGGCCGGCCGGATGCGGCTCATCGGCGGACGGTCGGTCCCGCGAGGGAAATCCCTGCCGTCTGCGAGCGCGGTCCGCGGCGACGGCCGCCTCCGCAGCTCACTCCCGCAGGCGCTCCGCGTGCTCGACGACGACCCGACCCAGGCGCTCGGTGCGACGCCGGAGGTCGTCGTCGGTGATCCGCGGGTCGCCGGCGTGGTCCGCCGCGCTCCCGCCGGTTTCGACGACCTTCGACGCCCTCTCTATCCCGACCTCGTGGGGGACCGTCCACGCGTGGACGTTTCGGAACGTCGACCGGAGGTGCTCGAGCGTCCCGCCGTACGACCCCCCGCCGGCGGTCGCGAGCAGCCCCACGGCGGTGTCCGCGTACTCGTCTGAGCCGCAGAAGTCGTGGAAGTTCTTGAACGTCGAGGAGTACGACCCCCGGTAGACCGGGGTCCCCGCGAGCACGCCGTCGGCCTCGCGGACACGGCGTTTCAGCCCCTCGCTGTCGCCCTGAGCGTCCTCGTCCGGGTGGTACAGCGGGAGGTCGACCGCGCTGAGGTCGATCATGTCGGTCTCGGCGCCGGCGTCGCCCGCGGCGTCGAGCGCGACGCGGAGCGCGGCCCGCGTGGTGCTCGCCGCTCGGCGGCTGCCGGAGATGGCGACGATTCGGGTCATGACTTCGCTTCGCATGCCGCGCGCAAAAACGCAGCGAGTCCGAAACGCCCGCATCCGACCCGCGAGGGACACCGGGCATTATTGTCTCCGCCGCCGACGTGGTCTACATGGATAAGATTGCCTTCGGCACGGACGGCTGGCGGGCCACGCTCGACACGTTCACCGACGAGCGCGTACGGATCGTGGGACAGGCGGTCGCCGACCACCTCGCGGCGGCGGGCCACGACGAGCCGGTCGCGGTCGGCTACGACGCCCGCGAGACCTCGGAGGGGTTCGCCGAGAGCCTCGGCGAGGTGCTCGCGGGCAACGGTTTCGACGTGCTCCTTCCCGAGCGCGACGCGCCCACGCCCGTCATCGCGTACGCCATCGTCGACCGCGGTCTCGCCGGCGCCTGCATGATCACCGCCTCGCACAACCCGCCCGAGTACAACGGCGTGAAGTTCATTCCGAGCGACGGCGCGCCCGCGCTCCCGGATGTCACGGAGGACGTGGTCGATCGGCTCGCGGAGCCCGACCTCCTCCCCGAGGCCGAGCGCGGCGAGATCTCCCGCGTCGACCTCGTCAGCGACCACGCCGACGCGGCCCGCGAGGTCGTCGGCGCGGCGACCGGGGGCGACGGCATCGATCTCGACGGGCTCACGGTCGCGTACGACGCGATGCACGGGAGCGGGCGCGGCGTCACCGACGCGCTCCTCGAGTCGGCCGGCGCCGAGGTCGTCCGCCTGCGCTGCGACCGCGACGTGACCTTCGGCGGCGACTCGCCCGAGCCTTCGGCCGAGCACCTCGAGGCGCTGGCCGACCGCGTCACCGACCCCGACAGCGAGGTGGACCTGGGTATCGCCAACGACGGCGACGCGGACCGGATCGCGGTCGTCACGCCCGAGCGCGGCGTGCTCAACGCGAACCTCTTCTACGCCGCCTGCTACGACCGGCTCCTGGAGAGCGACTCCGGACCGGCCGTCAGAACCGTCTCCACGACGTTCCTCGTCGACCGCATCGCGGAGGCGCACGGCGAGGAGGTGTACGAGACCCCGGTCGGCTTCAAGTGGGTCGCCGAGGCGATGGGGGACCACGACGCGCTGTTCGGCGGCGAGGAGTCGGGCGGGTTCACGCTCCGCGGCCACGTCCGCGAGAAGGACGGCGTGTTGATGTCGCTGTTAGCGGCGGGCACTGCCGCCGCGGAGCCGTTCGACGACCGGGTCGACCGCCTGCTCGACGAACACGGCGCGATCGCCTCCGGACGGGTGTCGCTCGACTGTCCCGACGACCGCAAGGAGGCCGTCCTCGACGACCTGGAACACCACATCCCCGACTCGGTCTCCGGCCACGGGGTCGCGAAGGTGGTCACCCTCGACGGGTTCAAGCTCCTCCTGGAGGACGGTTCGTGGCTGCTCGTCCGCCCCTCGGGCACGGAGCCGAAGCTCCGGGTGTACGCCGAGGCCCACTCGGAGGAGGCGGTCGACGACCTGCTCGCCGAGGGTCGCGCGATCGTCGAACCGCTGGTCTGAGCGCCCGATCGGCGCCGTCGTTTCCGTTCGACGCCGCGCCCCCGTCCGAAACCACCTCTCATCCGACGACTTTCAGTTTCGCTTTGCATTCGGCTCGAATTCTTATGAATTAACTTTGTATCGTCGGGTGTGGCCGCCGAGGCGGCTCCGACCGGATCGACGATCGCCCCCGAGAGGGCGTCGACCCCTCCGAGGTGACGGACCCCGATCGACCGGACCGCGCTCGGCCGGACTCGGATCGGTCCGAGGGCGACGAGGGCTGCGATCCCGAATCGATGGCGTACCGGCTCGAACGCCTCCGACTGGTCCGAACTGCGCTCACGCTCGCGGTCGTCGTCGCCCGGCTGATCCGGTCGCTTTGAGGGTTTTCGTGCCGGTCCGATCGGGTGCCTTTTTAGGTGATACCGCCCTAGCCGAACGTATATGTTCAAGGCCATCGTGGGCGCGTCGACGCTACAGGACGCGCTCGATTCGGTGAGCGTGTTGGTCGACGAGTGTAAGATCCGCTTAAACGAGGAGGAGTTCTCCATCCGGGCCGTCGACCCCGCCAACGTCGGCATGGTCGATCTCACGCTCGAGGCCGCCGCGTTCGAGTCCTACGAGGCCGACGGCGGCGTCATCGGCGTCAACCTCGCCCGTCTGGAGGACATCGCCGGCATGGCCAACTCCGGCGACCTGATCCACCTCGAACTCGACGAGGAGACCCGCAAGCTCCACATCGAAATCGACGGGCTCTCCTACACCCTCGCGCTCATCGACCCCGACTCCATTCGGCAGGAGCCGGACATCCCGGACCTCGATCTCGCCTCTGAGATCGTCGTCGAGGGCGCCCAGATCGACCGCGGGATCAAGGCCGCCGACATGGTCTCGGACCACATTCGCCTGCGCGTCGACGAGACGGACGAGGCGTTCTTCATCGAGGCGGAGGGCGACACCGACGACGTCGACCTGCGACTCGCTCGCGAGGACCTCATCGCGCTCACCGCCGGCCCCGCCGACTCGCTGTTCAGCCTCGACTACCTCAAGGACATGAACAAGGCGATCCCCTCCGACGCCGAGGTCACCATCGAGCTCGGCGAGGAGTTCCCCGTCAAGCTCCACTACGGGTTCGCCGAGGGGCTCGGGAACGTGACGTTCATGCTCGCCCCGAGAATCCAGAGCGACTGAAACGGCCGACATCGGGGTTTTGACGCTCCCCAGAAGCGATTTTTCCTCCGGTTCGCGGTTCACCCCTGCCCGAGATCACGCCTCGGCCACCACCGGGATCGACACCCGCACGCGCGTCCCGCGCGGCTCGCGGTCGGCGTACTCGACCGCGGCGCCGATCGCCGCGGCGCCCCACTCGACGACCCAGAGGCCGAGCCCCGAGCCGTGTTCGAGCGCGGTCTCTCGCCCCGACTCGACCGCCTCGATCTCGTGATCGGGGATGCCCGGGCCGTCGTCCTCGACGACGAGGACGAACCGGGCGTCGTCGCTCGCGTCGCTCTCGCCAGCCGCGACTCCGCCGCTCCCCGCGTCGTCCCCGCCGCCCGCGCCGTCCCCGCGGACTTCCCGCTGGAGCGACACGCGGACCCACGGCCCGCCGTCCTCGCGTTCGCTCCCCCCGCCGTCGTGGTGGTCGAGCGCGTTCTCCACGGTGTTCTCCACGATCGCCCGAAGCGCGTCCGTTCTGACGCGCGTGGTCCAGTCGCCGTCGGCGATCGCCGCCTCGACGGTCACGTCGGGGTCGCGACCCCGCGCGTCGGCGACCGCCTCCTCGACGAGTTCGTCGACCGCCACGGGGCTCACGTCGCCGTCGGAGACGAGCCGGTCGACGGTCCCGGCCTTCTCGCCGAGCGCCGCCAGCGCGCCCGCGCGCCGCTCGATCGCGTCGGCCATCCGGACCAGATCGGGGTCATCGAGGCGGTCGCGGAGGATCTCGCCGTAGCCGTGGACGACCCCGGCGTCGTTGCGGAGGTTGTGGCGCAAGATGCGGTTGAGCACCTCCAGCTGCTGCCGCCGGCGCTCGCGCTCGGTGACGTCCGAGAGGACGACCGTGTATCCCACGTGGGTCCCGTTCGGGTCGGTCAGCCGGGAGGTCGACACCGCGTAGGTGCGCTGACCGGTTCCGGTCGCGGAGCCGATCTCGACCGTCTCGCGGGAGCCGCCGGCGTCGGGGTCGGGATCAGGATCGGTTTGATCGAGACCGGCCTCGCCGGCATCGGCTTCGATCTCGTCGGTGACGGAGTTGCTTCCCGCGTCCCTGCCGACGCGGACGGGCAGGTCGAGGAACTCGTCGAGGGGGCGGTCGCGAGCGGTTTCGGCGCCGACGCCGAGCACCGTCTCGGCAGCGGGGTTGAGGCGGACGACTCGCCGGTCGAGCCCGAGCGCGACGATGGGGTCGGTCAGGTCGTCGATCGCGGTGCGTTCGGCGGCGCGGCTGGTCGTGGGGTTCCGCTCGAACATCTCCGCCCGGTCGAAGGCGTAGGCGTCGAGGAGGACGTGCGGGACGAACATGACCGGCGCGAGTTGGAGCTGCGGGACGGGGCCGATCGCGAGCGCCCACGCGACGATCGCGAACCCCGGCGGCAGCGGGCTCAGGGCGACCGCGGCGCTCTCCCGGCGGTAGAGGGGGCCGTAGCTGAGGAGCGTGTCGACCAGCAGGAAGACGGCGCTGGCGACGAGCACGGTCTCCACGGCGACGGTGAGGTACGCCCACGGCCCGAACGCGTAGGAGACGGTTTCGACGCCGAAGACCGGGTCGCTCTCGAACCCGGTCCAGAACGCGCCGTGGGCCGGATTCGTGACCAGCAGGGCCGTCGAGAGGAGCCCGAAGCCGACGACCGACGCGAACAGCCGGCTCCTGACCACGTCGCTCCGCCCCGTGTACGCCAGCGCGAAGCCGAGGAAGGTCACGCCGGTCCAGACGATCCCGAGCCACGTCGACAGCTCCAGCAGGTACCGCAGCGTCGGGTCCGCGACGAGCAGTCCCACCCCGTAGGAGAGACACCACGTCGCCTGCGCGGCGAACACGCCGAGGAACCAGTCGACCCCGGGGCGACCGAGCCGGTCTCGGATCGCCCACGCGAGCCAGATCGCCCCCGCCCCGCCGGCGAGCGAGCCGAGCGCCGGCCACGCGGGGACGAACTCGAGCGCCATGTATCGGTGACGAGGGACACGCGCGGCGTAAAGCTATCGCGCGGCGCCGCTCTTCTCCCCCGCTCCTCGCCTTACTTCGTTCCCCGCCTCACGCTGCTCTCCGCCTTATCCCGCCGACCGCCCGAACGCGACCGCCACGGGGACGAGAAGCAGCGCGCCGGCGAGGAACGGGGACGCGACGGCGACCGTGTAGAGGACGGCCATCAGCGGCGGCCCGACGGTCCGACCGAGGCTCGACGCGCCCTGCGTCACGCCGAAGGCGGCCCCCTGCTCCTCGTCGCCGGCGGAGGTGGACACGAGCGTCGCCAGCGAGACGTTCACGAGGGCGTTGCCGAGCGAGAGCGCCGCGAGCGCGAGGAGCAGCGCGACGAGGGGGAGCGTGAGCCACGCGGGACCGCCGAGCGCGACGCCGCCGGCCACCCGGTCGACGAGCCCGGTCGCGGGGATTCCGACGAGCGCGGCGGCGAGCACGGCCGACCCGGCCGCCACGAGCGTCCGCGACGAGACGACCCGCGAGAGCCGCCCGACGAGCACGCCCTGATTCACCGCGCCGAGGACGCCGACGTAGGTGAGGAGGAACGCCGCGGCGGTCGCGTCGTAGCCGAACGCGTCCGCGACGTACGGGATGAACATCACCTGCACGCCCGCGAACGCGACGGCGACGACGAAGTACGCGACCGTCAGCGGGCGGAGCGACGCGGAGGCGAGCGCGTCGCGAAACTGGCCGATCGCGGTGGACCGCCTCGTACCGGCCTCCTCCGGCGGGCGCGTCCGGTTCGGCTCCTCGAGGAAGGCGAACCCGACGAGGACCGCGAGGAAGCTCATCCCCGCCGCCGCGAAGCTCGGGAGCGAGTAGGCGGTCGCCGGGACGAACGCCGGGAGGAGGGCGTCGGCGCGGGCCACGACGGCGTCCGCGGCGAGCAGCCCCCCGATCGCCGGGCCGAAGACGAACCCCAGCGCGAACGACGCGCCGACGAGCCCGAGCGCGCCAGCCCGCCGGTCCCGCGGCGTGATGTCGGCGACGTACGCCTGCGCGGCGGCGATGTTCCCCCCCATCGCCCCGGCGAGCGTCCGGGAACCGAACAGCGTCGCCAGCGCGGCGACGGTCCCGAACCCCGCGCCCGCCTCCCCGGCGTAGCCGAACGCCACCCACGCGACGCCGGCGGTCGCGAGCGACGCGAGCAGCACGGGGCGCCGCCCGACCCGGTCGGAGAGCCGGCCGAGCGTCGGCGCCGCGAGGAACTGCGCGAGGGAGTACGACGCCGCGAGCAGGCCGATGAAGGCGTCGCTGACGCCGAACGACCGCACGTAGAAGGGGAGGATCGGGATCACGATCCCGAAGCCGACCAGGTCGATGAAGACGACCCCGATCACCACGGCGAGCGCGCGCCGCGGGTTGGCGACGGGCGGCGAGCGCGAGGGATCGTCGCCGGCGTCCGTCGCGATGTCGCCGCCGGCGTCGTCGACCGGCGCCGCGCCGGCTTCCGGGTGTGTCACGCCGGTGAGGCGGCGCCCGCGAACTTAAAAAGGGATCCCGCGCGCTGTCGGCCCGACCCGCCCTACAGGTGGCGCTCGATGACGCGCTTCGCGGCCTGCCCCTTCTCCTTCCAGCCGTACCCTTCGTCGTACACGTGGCGCTTGGCGTCGACGAGCTCCCCGGGCGTCGACTCCTCGAAGCCGCCGCGGTCCCACGCGCCGGACTCGCGGAGCCACTCGATCACGTTCTCGCGGGTCTCGGGCCACGAGAGGCCGACCATCTCGTACCACGCGACCATCGCGAAGACGGCGTTGTCGTGACACCCCGGGACCGAGCCGTGCTCGTAGACGGTGCGCATCGGGTCGCGGGTCGGCTCGGAGACGCGCTCCTTGAACTCCGCGGCGGTGAGCAGGCGGAGCCGGTCGCCGTCCTCGACGACGCGCTGATCGCGTTCCAGGGCGCCGAGCGCCGCCTTGTGGAGGCCGCTCCACTCGCCGTGGACCGCCTCGCGGAGCGTCGACTCGGCCATGCCGTCGCGCTCGGCGGTGAGGACGGTGAGGAGATCCGTGTACGCCTTCTCGATGGTCGGCCAGCTCACGCCCTCGAAGTCGCAGTCGGCGTCGTGGAGGCTGTTGGTCGTCCGACAGCCGGGGCACGGGTAGCGGAACGTCGGCACTGGGTGGGAGTGCGCGGCCGCCGGAGTTAGGGTTTTCGCGACGCGCCGCCGAGCGGACCGCTCCGAGAGCGACGCCTCGGGAGCGGCGACCGCCGGACGCGGCGCCCCGAAACCGGCACGGAGATTGTGCGGTTCCGAAACGTTTACTCGCCGCCCGACCGCGACTTCATACGGTATGACAAAAGTGAGTGTCATCGGTGCGGCGGGGACCGTCGGTGCCGCGGCCGGGTACAATCTCGCGCTGCGGGACGTGGTCGACGAGCTCGTCTTCGTCGACATTCCGGACCAGCGCGAGACGACGATCGGACAGGCCGCCGACGCGAACCACGGCGTCGCCTACGACTCGAACACGACCGTCCGGCAGGGCGAGTACGAGGACACCGCCGGCTCCGACGTGGTCGTGATCACGGCCGGTATCCCGCGCAAGGAGGGACAGACGCGGATCGATCTCGCCGGCGACAACGCGCCCATCATGGAGGACATCGGCGCCTCCATCGCCGAGCACAACGACGACTTCGTCACCGTCACCACCTCGAACCCGGTGGACCTGCTCAACCGTCACCTGTACGAGGCGGGCGACCGCGACCGCCACAAGGTGGTCGGCTTCGGCGGGCGGCTCGACTCCGCGCGCTTCCGCTACGTCCTCTCCCAGCGCTTCGACGCGCCCGTACAGAACGTCGAGGCGACGATCCTCGGCGAGCACGGCGACGCGCAGGCCCCGGTCTTCTCGAAGGTGCGCGTCAACGGGCGCGACCCGCGCTTCGACGCCGACGAGAAGGAGGAGATCCTCGAAGACCTCCAGGAGTCCGCGATGGACGTGATCAGCCGGAAGGGCGCCACGCAGTGGGGTCCCGCGACCGGCGTCGCCCACACCGTCGAGGCCATCCTCAACGACACCGGCGAGGTGCTCCCCTGTTCGGTCGTGCTCGACGGCGAGTTCGGCTACGAGGACACCGCGCTCGGCGTCCCCGCGAAGCTCGGCTCGAACGGCGTCGAAGAGGTCGTCGAGTGGGAGCTCGACGAGTACGAGTCGGAGCTGCTCGACGAGGCCGCCGACAAGCTCTCCGAGCAGTACGACAAGATCGCCTAACCGGTCGATCCGACCCTCGCCGGTCGTCGACGCGGCCCCGGCATCCACATTTTCGGTGACGCTCGCCGACGGTAGGGACGGCCATGAGCGGTCGCCGCCGCCGCGCGACCGATCGAAAGCGACTCGGCCTCGCCGTCCCAACGCCGGCGCATGAGCGAGACGGACGCCTCGGAGGCCGTCCCCGTCACGGTGTACACCCGCGAGGACTGTTCGCTGTGCGTCGCGGCCCGCGAGACCATCGAGGCGGTCGCCGCGGACCTCGACGTGGCGATCGACCTCGACATGGTCGACGTCGACGGGGACCCCGAACTGGCCGAGGAGTACGGCGAGCGCGTCCCCTACGTGCTCGTCGACGGCCACCCCGCGTTCAAGTACGAGGTCGACGAGCGGGACCTGCGGCTGAAACTCTTAGCGGCGTCCTGACAGGCGTCTAAAAATCGAACCCCGGCCAGCGCCGACCTACTCGCCCGCCTCGCCCGCCTCGCCCGCCTCCGCTTCCGTCTCCGCGCCCGGAGCGTTCCGCTTCACCGACGTGATTCCTTCCACCGCGTTCGACCGCGAGGCGTACCCCTGGCCCGAGTCCGCGACGATGTTGCCGTTGCGGTGGCGGAGCCGCCAGCGCCACTCGCCGCCGGCGTCCTCGTAGATCTCGAAGGCGGCGTTGCCGACCTCCAGCACGTCGGCCGCGGGGCCGTACTCGCGGACGCGCTCGATCGCGTCTCGGGCGCCCGACTCCGAGGCGTACCCCTCGCCGGAGTCGGCGATGATGTTGCCGTTGCGGTGGCGGAGCCGCCAGCGGTACTCCTCGGCCGCGTCCTCGAACAGCTCGAAGGTCGCGTCGGGGGTCCCCTCGGTGTCCGTGCCGTCCTCGCCGACCGCTTCGAGGGCGGCGTCGGCGGCGTTCGACCGCACGCTGTCGAGCCCCTGTCGGGCCTTCGAACGCGACGCGTACCCCTCGCCGGAGTCCGCGATGACGTTCCCGTTCTCGTGGATGAGCCGCCAGCGCCACTCGCCGGCGGCGTCGCGGAACACCTCGAAGGCGGTCGGGTCGACCTGGAGGTAGTCCGCGGCGGCGACGTGCTCGCGGATCCGGCCGAGCGCGCGCTTCCCGTTCGATTTGGAGGCGTACCCCTCGCCGGAGTCAGCGACGATGTTGCCGTTGTCGTGGCGGAGCCGCCAGCGCCACTCGCCGCCGGCGTCCTCGAACAGCTCGAAGGTCGCCGCGCTCGCGATCTCCTCGTCCTCGCTCGGAACGGCAACGTCCGGATCCGCGGCGTCCTCCGGCTCGGGCCCGTCGTCGTCGGCGATCGCCTCGGCCTCCGCGACCGGGGTCTCGATCCGGAGGATGCCGGCGCCGAGCGCGTTTCGCCGGACGCTGTGGAGCCCCTTCTGGGCCTTTCCGCGGCTGCTGTACCCCTGTCCGGCCGTCGCGATCACGTTGCCGTTGCGGTGGCGGAGCCGCCAGCGCGGCTTGCCGCCGGCGTCCTCGAACAGCTCGAACCGCGCCTTGCTCTCGCGCAGCCCCGCCGTCTCCGCGCGGGCGTCGTCGAGCGCCGACTCGGTCTCCGCCAGCTCCTCGTTGGTCGCCGCGAGTTCGGACTCGGCCTCCGCCAACTCCTCGCGCGTCGCCTCCAGCTCCGCGCTGGTCTCGTCGCGCTCGGCCGACGTGGCCGCCACCTCGCTCTTCATCCGCTCGTAGTCCTCGCGAACCGGGTCAGACATGAGCGGGACGATCGTCCCCGCGAGCCCGATGAGCCCGAGTCCGACCCCGTACACCGCGATCACGACCGGGTCGCCGGAGGCGGTAAACCAGCCGTCGGGAAAGATGTTCACGAACCAGACGACCCCGACGACGCTGACCGCCGTCCCGAGATACCCGATGGATGTCCCCGCTCGGCGGAGGGGGAAGCGGATCACCGCGCCGAGCATGATGAACGGCGGGGCCAGCGCCGCGAGCGCGTACCCGATCCCGCGGGCGGTCGTCGCGGCGTCGGTGAGGAAAAACAGGACGACGCCGGCCAGTCCGAGCAGCACGCCGAACCCGAACAGCCAGAATCCGTTCACCTCGTCGTTGGTGGTCGGCTCCCCGATGCGTCGCGCGTACAGTCCGCTCGACGAGCTCGCTTGCTTTTCGCTTGTCATGACCGGAAAATCGGCAGCCGACTGGTTATAGGTATGGGTAAGTGACACGAACCAACGTGTAGCGAACTACCGGGACCCGATCGTTTACGACGTGAACGCTCCCTCGTAGGGGTATGCACCTGATTCGAGGCGGCCGCGTCGCCGACGTCGATGGGACTCGCGAGGCCGACGTGGCGGTCGCGGACGGCGAGATCGTCGCGGTCGGGACTGACGCGGTCGCGGAGATCGGCGGCGAGGACGCGGTCGACACCGAGACCGACGCGAGCGGCGCCGTGGTCGCGCCCGGACTGATCGACGCGCACGTCCACGTCATGATGGACGGGCGGCCGGACGTGGCCACCGCGGTCTCCGACAGCGACTACACGGCGAGCTACCGGGCGGTCGGCAACCTCCGAGACGCCCTCGACGCGGGGGTCACGACGGTCCGCGATCTGGGGAGCCGCGGGACGCTCGCGCTCGACGCGGGCGACGCGGTCGCCGCCGGCAACGTCGACGGGCCGCGCGTCCTCGCCTGCGGTCGCAACGTGATTATGACGGGCGGCCACGGCAACTGGTTCGGGCGCGAGGCGGACGGCCCGGCGGAGGTCCGGAAGGCGGCCCGCGAACAGCTGAAGGCGGGCGCGGACGTGCTCAAGTGTATGGCGACGGGCGGCGTCCTCACCGAGGGCGCGGTGACCGGCGCCCCCGAGCTGACCCCCGCGGAGCTGGCGGCGTTCACCGACGCCGCCGCGCCGACCGACACGCCCACCGCGGCTCACGCCCACGGCGAGCAGGGGATCAAGAACGCGGTCGAGGCCGGCATTTCGAGCGTCGAGCACGGGACGTTCATGGACCGCGAGGCCGCCGAGATGATGGCCGAGCGCGGGACCTACTGGGTGCCGACCGCGAGCGCGCTCCGCGGGGTCGTCGACCACGGGACCGAGGCCGGCATCCCCGCGGACGCCGTCGAGAAGGGCGAGGACGCCGCGGAGCGCTTCGGCGACGCCTGGGACCACGCGCTGGCGGCCGACGTGCCGATCGCGATGGGCACGGACGCCGGCACGCCGTTCAACTTCTTCGCGGACATCCCCACGGAACTGGAGTACATGGTCGACTACGGCCTCTCGCCCGCGGGCGCGCTGGAGGCGGCCACCGTCAACGCCGCCGACCTGCTCGGGCTCGACGACGTGGGGCGCGTCGAGGCGGGGTACCGCGCCGACCTCGTCGTCCTCGCCGCCGACCCGACCGAGGACGTGACGGCGTGGCAGGAGCCGGAGTCGGTGTTCGCCGCGGGCGAGCGCGTCGCGTAGCGGTCGCCCCCGAACGCTCGCTTTTAACCCGGGCCGACCCAACGATCGGGCGATGACGAGCGCGCACTCCGGGTCGTCGCCCCGGTACGCGGACCCGGACGAGAACCCGTACGTGGAGTCGCCGCCGACCGACTTCGAGCCGGTCGCGGACCTCTCCGAAGACGAGGCCGCGGCGCAGGCGTCGTCGCTCAGGGCGGCGATCCGCGAGCACGACTACCGGTACTACGTGGAGGCCGACCCCCTGATCGCCGACGAGACGTACGACCGGCTGTTCGCTCGCCTGGAGGAGCTCGAAGACGCGTTCGACCTCTCGACCGAGAACTCCCCCACGCGTCGCGTCGGCGGCGAACCGCTCGACGAGCTCGAGACGGTCGAGCACGTCGCGCCGATGCGCTCCATCGACAACGCGACCGAGGCCGAGGCGGTCCGCCGGTTCGACGAGCGCGTCCGAAGCGGGCTCGCGGACGAGGGGTTCGACCCGGACGCGGTCGAGTACGTCTGCGAACCCAAGTTCGACGGGCTCTCGGTCGAGGTGGTGTACGAGGCGGGCGAGTACGTCCGCGCCGCCACCCGCGGCGACGGGATCGAGGGCGACGACGTGACCGAGCAGGTCCGCACGATCCGGTCTGTCCCCGGCAAACTGCGTGGCGACCCGCCGAGCCGGCTCGCGGTCCGCGGGGAGGCCTACATGCCCCGCGACGCGTTCGAGGCGTACAACGAGACGCTGATGGAGCGCGGCGAGGAGCCGTTCGCGAACCCCCGAAACGCCGCGGCCGGCACCCTCCGCCAGCTGGACCCGTCGGTGGTCGCGGAGCGTCCGCTCGAGATTTTCTTCTTCGACGTGTTGGGGTGGGAGGCCGGCGATCCGGAGGGTGGGGACGGAGACGTCGCCGGCGCACCCGAGCGCCCCGACACCCACTGGGCGGAGTTCGACGCGTTCGACGGCTTCGGACTCCGGCGCACCGATCGAGTCGAGCGCGTCGGCGACATCGAGGGGGCGCTCGACTACCGCGATCGGCTCATGGCCGACCGCGAGGGCCTGAACTTCGCGATCGACGGGGTCGTGATCGCCGTGGACGACCGCGCGCACCGCGAGGCGCTCGGGTCGACGTCGCGGGCGCCGCGCTGGGCGTTCGCCTACAAGTTCCCGCCCCGCACCGCGACCACGACGGTCGAGGGAATCACGGTGCAGGTCGGCCGGACGGGGCGGCTCACCCCCGTCGCCGAACTCGATCCGGTCGACGTGGGCGGCGTCACCGTCTCGCGGGCGACCCTCCACAACCCCGCAGAGATCGAGGCGCTCGGCGTGAACGTCGACGACCGCGTGCGGATCTACCGCGCGGGCGACGTGATCCCCTACGTCCCCGAGGTGGTCGAGAAGCGCTCCGAGGGGACCTACGACTTCCCCGAGCGCTGTCCGGTCTGCGGCGCGCCCGTCGAGCGCGACGGGCCGCTCGCGTTCTGTACCGGCGGGCTGGGCTGTCCGGCGCAGCTGAACCGGGCGATCGAACACTGGGCGCGGCGGGACGCGCTCGACGTCGAGGGGTTGGGTCCCGAACGCGTCGAACAGCTCCGCGAGGCGGACCTGGTCGAGTCGCTGCCGGACCTGTACGATCTCACGGTCGAGGATCTCGCCGCGCTGGAGGGCTGGGGCGAGACGAGCGCCGAGAACCTGATCGCCGAGCTGGACGCGACCCGGAACCCCCCGCTCGACGACTTCCTCGCCGGGCTCGGGATCCCCGACGTGGGGGCGACGACGGCCCGAGCGCTGGCGGCGCAGTTCGGCGACCTCGACGCGGTCCTCGACGCCGACGAGGCGGAGCTCCGCGCCGTCGACGACGTGGGCCCCGAGGTGGCCGAATCGATCCGGACGTTCCTCGACAACGAGGAGAACCGGGCGGCGATCGAGAGGCTCCGCGAGCGCGGGATCGACCCGGAACCGGTCGCCGTCGAGACCGACGACGCGCTCGCCGGGCTGACCTTCGTGTTCACCGGGTCGCTGTCGACGACCCGGAGCGAGGCGCAGGAACACGTGGAGGCCCACGGCGCCGACGCCACGTCGAGCGTCTCGGGCAACACCGACTACCTCGTCGCCGGCGAGAGCCCGGGACGGTCGAAGCGGACGGACGCCGACGCCGAGGGCGTCCCCGTCGTCGACGAGGACGCGTTCGCCGACCTCCTCGCGGAACACGGGGTGCCGTGGCCGCCGGAAGGCGACGCGTAGCGCCGAGTTCCTCGCCGTCGGGGTCGCTCGAACGAACGTCGACCCGGTCGCGTCAGACGAGCGGGAACACCGAGGAGACGATCAGCACGGTCACGAGTCCCGTTACCGAGATGATCGTCGTGAGGGCGGTCCACGTCTTCAGCGTCTCCGACTTGGTGAGCCCCCCGATCTCGCTGACGAGCCAGAAGCCGGAGTCGTTGAACCACGAGAAGATGTTCCCGCCGGCGCCGATGACCATCACGAGGTAGGCCGGGTTGACGGTCAGCTGCCCGGTGAGCGGCGCCATGATCCCCGCGGCGGTCAACATCGCGGCCGTGGCGGACCCCTGCGCGATGCGGACGATCGCGGCGATGAGCCACGCCGTGATGAGCAGGCCGATGCCGACCTCCTGCAGCGCGTTGGCGAGGTAATCGCCGATTCCGGAGGCGGCGAGCAGCGCGCCGAACGCCCCGCCGGCCGCCGTGATCGCGGCGATGTTCCCGCCGCTTTTCAGGGCCTCCGTGAGCTCGTCGCTCCACTCGCTCCGGGTCATGTCGTCGTAGCGGTAGAACGTGTACGCGGCCGCGAGCGCGGCGGCCGTCAGCGCGACGTTCTTGTTCCCGATGAAGTCGGTGATCGGCTGTAGCGAGGCCAGCGCCGGAGCGACCTCCTGGAACGTGGTGACGAACGTCGACGACGCGATCAGCAGGACGGCCAGCAGGATCGGCGCCAGCGATTCGAGCACTCCCGGAAGCTCGCTGGTGGGGCGGTCGGCGACCTCCTGCAGCTCCTCGGTCGACGTCGCCATCGTGTCGCGCAGCGGGATGTCGAGTCGGCTGTTGATCCAGCGCCCGTACACGAGTCCGGAGACGATCGCCGCCGGGATGGCGGTCACCAGCCCGACGATGATCGTGGTGAACAGGTTGCTTCCGATCTGGTCCGCGACCGCGAGCGGGCCGGGCGTCGGCGGGACGAACACGTGCGTCGTCGCCGCACCGGTACCGACGACCACGATGAACAGCGTGTAGTCGCGACCGATGCGCGCCCGCATCGACCGCGCGAGCGGTGCCATCAGATAGAACACGCTGTCGAAGAACACCGGAACCGCAAGCACCGAACTGCTTCCGAGCAGCGCGATGTCCGAGTTGCTCTCGCCGAGCGCCCCCTGGAACCCGCGGACGATTCGCTGCGCGGCACCGCTCTCCAACATCCCCTTGCCGATGACCGCGGCCATCAGGATGGGGATCCCGATCCCCGTCATCCCGTTCCCGAAGGCGGTCGCGACTTGTCCCCCCGCGTCAGCGGCGCTGAAGTCCTGGACGAAGAACGTGTTGACGACCCCGACGAGGAACGCCGAGATGATCAGCCCGATGAACGCCGGGAGGTCCAGCCAGACGAGCAGCGCGATGACGATCGCTAAGCCGATAATGAACGTTAACAGTGGACTGTGTGCGAATTGTACGTTCGATTGGATTAGAGGCGGTATCATCCGATCTACCATCGAAAATATAATTAATTAAAATTTGCGAAGACGCTTCTCCACTCTTGAAAATGCTTTTTTTGAGGGATTTGACGCGTTGTGTAGTCGAGATCTGACAGAGAAATATAAAAAATCATTATAATATACGTTAGCTGTGTTTTCCCCCAAAATGTAGAAATTCTGTCATACAGCACGACCGAACTATCGGCCGGTTCCGACGGGCGCCGGCGGTGGTCGCGACCCGCCGCTCCGGCTGCTCTCCGCCTCGGTCCGTCCCACAACCCTTTATCGGGCGACGCGGCAACGGGGCGGTATGACCGCCATCGAACTGCGGGGCGTGACGAAGGAGTTCGCCGACGTCACGGCCGTTCGCGGCCTCGATCTCACCGTGGAGGAGGGTGAGGTGTACGGGTTCCTCGGCCCGAACGGCGCCGGCAAGTCGACGACCATCGACATGGTGCTCGACCTGGTCCGGCCGACCGAGGGGACGGTTCGCGTGCTCGATCAGGACGCCACTGCCGACGGCGTCGCGATCCGCCGGCGGACCGGCGTGCTCCCCGACGGATTCGCGGTGTACGACCGGCTTTCGGGGCGGAAACACGTCGAATTCGCGGTCCGATCGAAAGAGGCCGACGACGACCCGGACGCCCTCCTCGACCGCGTGGGACTCCTCGACGACGCCGACCGCAAGGCCGGCGGCTACTCGAAGGGGATGCGTCAGCGGCTCGCGCTCGCCATGGCGCTCGCGGGCGCGCCCGACCTGCTCATCCTCGACGAGCCCTCCTCCGGGCTGGACCCGGCGGGCGCGAAGGAGATGCGCGAGATCGTCCGGACCGAGGCCGACCGCGGCGCGACCGTCTTCTTCTCCTCGCACATCCTCGAACAGGTCGAGGCCGTCTGCGACCGCGTCGGCATCCTCCGCGAGGGGGAGCTCGTCGCCGAGGACTCCGTGGAGGGGCTCCGCGAGGCCGTCGGCGGCGAGGAGACGCTGGAGATCGCGATCGGCGGCGCGGACGGCGCGAGCGACGCGGCCGTCGACGCGGTCCGCGACCTCGACGGCGTGAGCCGCGTCGACCGCGACGGCGACGCGCTCGTCGTGAGCTGTGCCGACGGCGCGAAAACCCGGGTCATCGGCGCCCTGGAGGACGCCGGGGTCGCGGTCGCCGACTTCCACACCCGCGAGGCGTCGCTCGAGGACCTCTTCTTGGCCTACACCGAGGGCGACGCGCCCGGCGGAGGGAGCGAGGGCGGGGGAGACGGCGCCGACGATGACACCGAAAGCGCCGACGATGACGGCGACGGCGTCGCCGACGCCGGCACCGAGGAGGTGAGCCGATGAGTCTCGCCGCCATCGCGGAGAAGGACTTCCAAGACGCGGTGCGCTCCCGCGGGATGTTGGCCCTCGCGGCGCTGTTCTCGCTGCTCGTCGCGGCGTTCGCCGTCGTCGTCAGGCCGGGCGGACAGGGCGGCGAGCAGTTCGCGACCGAGCTGCTGTTGCGCTTCTTCGTCGGCCCCTTCCTCGTGACGACGCTCGTCCCGCTCGTCGGCGTCGTCGTGGGGTACAACGCCGTCAGCGGCGAGCGCGAGTCGGGGTCGCTGAAGCTGCTCCTGTCGCTGCCGCACTCCCGCGCAGACGTGGTGTTCGGGAAGGTGGTCGGGCGGGGCGCCGCGCTGTCGCTCGCGGTGCTCACCGGCTTCCTGCTGCCCGGACTCGTGCTGTTCGCGCTCGCGCAGACCGGGGCGCTCGCGACGTTCAACGTGGGCGCGTTCCTCGGTTACACCGTCTTCGCCGCGGTGCTCGGCGTCGTCTTCGTCGCGATCGCGGTCGGCTGTTCGGCGGCCGCGGAGACGCAGCGCCGCGCGCTGATCGGGGGCGTCGCGATCTACGTCCTGTTCGTGTTGCTGTGGGGCGCCGTCACCGGCCAGTTCCTCGACGCCGCGAGCGGCCTGATCGATCCGCTGCCGGTCTCGCAACGGCAGGTGAGCGTGTTCCTGCGGGTCGCCAACCCGACGACCGGCGTCGAGCTGCTGTCCAGCGCCTTCCTCGGCGAGCAGCTGCTCTCGGGGGAGACCGTCAACCAGCAGATCTCGGCGGTGTCGATGCTCGTGTTCTGGACGATCGCACCGCCGCTGCTCGGCCTCTGGAAGTTCGACACGGACGACCTGTAACTGACGACGATCGCCGCGCGGCCGCTTACGCCGTCGCGCGCTCGATCGCCGCTTCGAGGTCGGCGACGATGTCTGCGGGGTCTTCGATGCCGACGGAGAGCCGCACCATGTCGGCGGTGACGCCGGCGGCCTCCTGTTCCTCCTCGGTGAGCTGCTGGTGGGTCGTCGAGGCCGGGTGGATGACAAGCGTCTTCGCGTCGCCGACGTTCGCGAGCAGCGAGGCGAGGTCGGCGTTCTCGACGGTCCCCTTCGCGGCCTCGTAGCCGCCCTCCAGCCCGAAGGTGATCATGCCGCCGTAGCCGCCCTCTAGGTACTCGCTCGCCTCCTCATGGGTCTCGTGGCTCTCCAGTCCCGGGTAGTTCACCCACGCCACGTCCCCGTGCTCCTCGAGGTACTCGGCGACGATGCCGGCGTTCTCGCAGTGGCGGTCCATCCGCAGCGGGAGCGACTCGGTCTGTTGGAGTGTGTTCCACGCGTCGAACGGCGACTGCTGATCGCCCAGATCGCGGAGGCCGCGCGTCGTCGCCGCGAAGGTGAACGCCGCGTCGCCGAACGCCTCGACGAAGTTGATCCCGTGGTACGCGGGGTTGTCCTGGGCGATCTCCGGGTACTTCTCGGCGTAGTCGCTCCAGGGGAACGACCCGCCGTCGACGAGGACCCCGCCGACCGTGGTGCCGTTACCCGTGAGCCACTTCGTCGTCGACTCCCAGACGAGGTCCGCGCCGTGGTCGAGCGGGCGGCAGAGGTAGGGCGTCGCGAACGTGTTGTCGACGAACAGCGGGGCGCCGTGCTCGTGGGCGATGTCGGCGATCCGCTCGATGTCCGGGGTGACGAGGGCGGGGTTGCCGATGGTTTCGAGGTGGACGTAGGCGGTGTCCTCGTCGATCGCGTCGGCGTACCCCTCGTAGTCGAGCGGGTCGACGAACCGGGTCGAGACCCCGCGCCGTTCGACGGAGTGGGTGAAGTACGTGTAGGTGCCGCCGTACAGCGCCGACGAGGAGACGATGTTGTCGCCCGCGGACGCGAGCATGAACGTCGCCAGATCGAGCGCTGCCATCCCCGACGCGGTGGCGACCGCGCCCACGCCGTTTTCGAGCGAGGCGATCCGCTCTTCGAGGGCGGCGTTCGTCGGGTTCATGATCCGCGAGTAGACGTTGCCCGCCTCCTCCAACCCGAACAGCCGGGCGGCGTGCTCGGCGTCCTCGAACTCGTAGGAGGTCGTCTGGTAGATGGGCGTCGCGCGGGCTCCCGTCGCCGGGTCCGGGTCCGACCCCGCGTGGACGCTTCGCGTGCGGAACTCGTGGTTGGCCTCGTCCTCGTCGGATGGCATACCCTCGTGTGGGCGCGCCCGGCGCTTAAAGCCGCCCGGACCTCGCGGACGTTTCCGGTTCCTCGGAGACGGCTCTCCGCGGTGTCGCGGCGCTTTCGGGCCGCACGACCGTTCTCGTGGCAACCGTTAACAGCGTCGAACCGTAACTCACCTTATGGGAACCCAAGGTCCGCGCGGCGACTCCTTCCAGTTGGAGGACTCGATGAGCGGCATCCCCGACTCCGTCTGGCAGTACACGGCGCTCGCGGGCGCCCTCCTCGTCGGCTTCGCCCTCCTCAGCCAGAGCCTGGTGTTCGGCGTCGCGGCGCTCGCGGTGTTGGTCGCGGCGGTGACGGTCGTCAGCGCCGTCGAGATCGTCGACGCCTACGACAAGGAGGCGCTCACCGTCTTCGGCGAGTTCCGCAAGCTCCTCGAGCCCGGCGTCCACCTCATCCCGCCGTTCGTCTCGCGGACGTACGCGTTCGACATGCGGACGCAGACGATCGACGTGCCGAGCCAGTCGGCGATCACGCGGGACAACTCGCCGGTGACGGCGGACGCGGTCGTCTACATCAAGGTGATGGACGCCAAGAAGGCGTTCCTCGAGGTGGACGACTACAAGAACGCCGTCTCGAACCTCGCACAGACCACCCTCCGCGCCGTTCTCGGCGACATGGAACTCGACGACACGCTCTCCCGGCGCGACCAGATCAACGACCGCATCAACGAGGAGTTAGACGAGCCGACGGACGAGTGGGGGATCCGCGTCGAGGCGGTCGAGGTCCGCGAGGTGAGCCCCTCACAGGAGGTCCAGCGCGCGATGGAGCAACAGACGGGCGCCGAGCGCCGTCGCCGCGCGATGATCCTCGAAGCGCAGGGGGAACGCCGCTCCGCCGTCGAGCAGGCCGAGGGTGACAAACAGTCCAACATCATCCGCGCGCAGGGCGAAAAGCAGAGCCAGATCCTCGAGGCACAGGGGGACGCCATCTCCACGGTCCTCCGCGCGCGCTCGGCCGAGTCGATGGGCGAGCGCGCCATCATCGAGCGCGGCATGGAGACCCTCGAAGAGATCGGCAAGGGCGAGTCCACCACCTTCGTCCTCCCCCAGGAGCTCACCAGCCTCGTCGGCCGCTACGGCAAGGCCCTCTCCGGCTCCGACGTCCAACAGATGGAGGGGTTGGAGGGCAAGGAGTTCGACGAGGAGACGGAGAAGCTCCTCGGACTGGAGGACATCGAGAGCGCCCTCGAACAGCTGGACACGGTGGCCGACAGCGACCTCCGGACCGACGAGACGCGCGACGCCGACACGGCTCGCGACGTCGACCTCACGCCTCAGGAGGGAGACGCGGCGGAGATGCGCGAGGCCGACCGCGACATCGAACTGGAGTCAGAGAGCGAGCGACCGGGGTGATCGGGACGCCGCCGACTACCAGTCCAGCGATCCCCCGGACTGGTACTCGGTGACCTGCCGCTCGAAGAAGTTCGCCTCGCGGTTCAGGTCGACCGCCTCCGACATCCACGGGAACGGGTTCTCCGTGTCGAACCGCTCGTCCATGCCCAGCTGGGTGAGCCGCCGGTCGGCGATGTACTCCACGTACTCGACGAACCCCTCGGCGGACATCCCCATGAGGTCCGGCGGACACGCCGCTTCGGCGTAGGTCGACTCCAGCTCCACGGCCTCGCGGATCAGCTCGTCGATCTCCGCCTCGAACTCGTCGGTCCAGACCCCCGGGTGTTCCTCGCGGATCGTGTTGATCAGGTCGACCCCGAAGTTCAGGTGGAGCGACTCGTCGCGCATGATGTACTCGAACTGCTCGCCGACGCCGACCATCTTCCCGCGCCGCTTCAACGCGAGCATCATCGCGAAGCCGGCGTAGAAGAAGATCCCCTCCATGATCACGTAGAAGCCGACGAGATCGCGGAGGAGTTCGCGGACGTCCTCGTCGGTCTCGACGGTGAACGCCGGGTCGTCGATGGAGCGCGTCAGGTCGACGACGAACTCGTCTTTCTGCTGGATGGCCGGGATCCGGTCGTACATCCCGTACATGTACTCCGGCTCGAAGCCGAGCGAGTCACAGCAGTAGATGAACGTGTCCGTGTGGATCGCCTCCTCGTACGCCTGCCGGAGCAGGTACTGGCGGCACTCCGGGGCGGTGACGTAGTCGTAGACGGCCAGCACGAGGTTGTTCGCCGTCAGCGACTCTGCCGTCGAGAAGAACCCGAGGTTCCACTCGACGAGCTGGCGCTCCGCCTCGGTGAGCTCGCCGTTCTCCCACTGGTGGACGTCGTCCGCCATCGGAATCTCCTCGGGGACCCAGTTGTTGTTGACGCCGTTCTGGTAGTACTCGCGGGCCCAGTCGTACTCGATCGGCAGGATCTTGTTCGGGTCGTGCTGGCTGTCGGTGTTGAGTATCGGCATCGTGAGGTTGGTGGTGTCGTTCGGTGTGGCCGGTGTCGTTACCGTGGGCGATCTCGCGTCGCGTCGTCACTGGCAGGCGTCGCACGTCGGATCCTCGACGGTCGGGAGGTCGCCTCCCGCCGCGCTCGACGAGTCGGTGGTCGGGCCGTCGGCGTCCGCGTCGTTGGCGTCGTCGCTGTCCGCGTCGTCGCCGAACCCGGGCCCGCCGTCGGCGTCCCCGCCGCGCGACTGGGTGTCGTCGTACTCGCTCATGTCGAGGGTCGACTGCTCGATGCTCGACGCGCCGAGGGTGCGCAGGTAGTAGGTCGTCTTCAGGCCGAGCTCCCACGCGGTCTCGTACACGTCGGTGAGCAGCGAGCCGTCGGTCGACGGGAAGAAGACGTTGTGCGACTGGCTCTGGTCGATCCACGCCCCCCGTCGCGCCGTGAGCCGGAGCTGGTGGCGCGGATCGATCTCGAAGGCGCCGCGGTAGAGATCGGAGAGGTCGCCGGGCAGGTCGAGGTCGCCGACCGCGCCGTCGCGGTACTTCAGCCGGTCGAGCGCCTCGGCGCCCCACTGCCCCTCGGCCTTGAGGTCGGCGACGAGCCGCTCGTTGACGACGGTGAAGTCGCCGGACATGTTGGATTTGACGTAGAGATTCGAGTACAGCGGCTCGATCGAAGGCGAGGTGCCGGCGATGGTGGAGATCGTCGCCGTCGGCGCCACCGCGGTGGTGTTGGAGTTCCGCATGCCGTGTTCGGCGATCCGCTCGCGGACCGCCTCCCAGTCGAGCGTCTCCTCGCGGTCGACCGGGATCTCCCGGTCGCGCTCGTCGGCCAGCAGGTCGAGAGTGTCTTGCGGTAACACGTTACGGTCCCACTTCGACCCCTCGAACGTCTCGTACGCGCCGCGCTCGGCCGCCAGCCTCGCGGAGTTGTCGATCGCGTGGTAGCCGAGCAGCTCGCCGGCCCGCCCCGCGAAGCCGAGCGCGCGCTCGGAGTTCATCGGGACGCGGGCGAGCTGCAGCGCCTCGTGGAACCCCATCAGCCCCAGCCCGATCGGCCGGTGTCGCATGTTCGAGCGCTCGGCCTTCTCGGTCGGGTAGAAGTTGAGGTCGACGACGTTGTCGAGCATCCGCATCGCCGTCTCGGCGGTGTCGGCGAACAGGTCGGCGTCGAGTTCGGCGGCCTCGCCGTCGGCGCCGAGACCGACGGCGGAGTCGTCCGTCTCGGATCCGCTCCGCGCCGCGACCGCGACGTCGTCGGGGGCGGGGTGCGTCTCGGCGTCGCCGCGGAACGTCATGTGACGCGCGAGGTTGACCGAGCCGAGGTTACAGACGGCGGTCTCCTCCTCGCTCGTGTTGAGCGTGATCTCCGTACAGAGGTTCGAGGAGTTGACGACGCCGACGTGGTCCTGTGGCGACCGGACGTTACAGGGGTCCTTGAACGTGATCCACGGATGGCCCGTCTCGAACAGTCGGGTGAGCATCTCCCGCCAGAGCCCGCTCGCGTCGACCGTCTCGTGCTGGCGGAGCTCGCCGTTTTCGGCGGCGTCCTCGTACTCCTCGTACAGCGCCTCGAACTCCTCGCCGTAGGTGTCATGGAGGTCGGGGACCTCGTCGGGTGAGAACAGCGTCCACTTCCCGTCGTTCGCGACCCGCTTCATGAACAGATCGGGCACCCACGCCGCGGTGTTCATGTCGTGCGTGCGGCGGCGCTCGTCGCCGGTGTTCCGGCGGAGATCGATGAACGCGGGGAAGTCGAGGTGCCACGCCTCGAGGTAGGCGGCCGCGGCGCCCCGGCGCTTCCCGGACCGGTTGATCGCGCCGGTCACGTCGTTCGAGATCTTGAGGAACGGGACCGTGCCGGTGGACTCGACGCCCGTCGAGGAGATCAGCGCGCCGTCGGCCCGCAGCGGGGTCCAGTCGTTGCCGAGCCCCCCGGACCACTTCGAGAGCGTGGCGTGTTCCTTGTACGCGTCGAAGATCCCCTCCAGGTCGTCGGGGACGGTCGTGAGGTAACACGAGGAGAGCTGGGGATGGGTCGTCCCGGCGTGGAACAGCGTCGGCGTGGAGTGGACGAACCGCAGCGTCGAGAGCACCTCGTAGAACTCCTCGGCGCGGGCTTCCCGCTCCGACGGGTCCTCCCGCAGCGCGACGCCCATCGCGACCCGCATCCAGAAGACCTGCGGGAGCTCGAACGGCTCCGCGTCCGCCTCCCGCAGGTAGTACCGCTGTTCGAGCGTGTCGAGCGCGGTGTAATCGAACAGCTCGTCCCGCCGCGGCTCGATCGCGCCGGCGAGCCGATCGAGGTCGTACTCCCCCATCCGCTCGTCGAGCAGATCGGCGTCGAGCCCGTGGTCGATCGCCGCTCGGAAGGAGTCGCGGTACGCCGCCGCGAGCGCGTCGTCGGCCGCGGGCGGTCGCTCGCCGGTCACCCGCCTGAAGTAGTCCTCGCGAGCGACGCGCGCGGCCGCGGCGTCGTAGGCGGGGTCGCGTTCGATGCGCGCCGTGAGCGCGTCGACGGTCGCCTCGGCCACCTCGCCGGGATCGGCGCCGTCGTACAGCGCCCGTTCGATCTCGTCTGCGATCCGGTCGCGTTCGTCGTCGTCCAGTACGTCTTCGTGGCCCGCCCGAGCCCGGTCGAGCAGGTCGCGAACCGCGGTGTCGTGTGTCGTCGTGCTCATGATGTGTCCGATGTGCTCGGCTCGTCCGGGGTCCGACCTGCCGCGAGCCGATCGACCCCGATCCGCCGCAGCGTGGTCGACGGCGTTGCCACTCGCGGGCCTCGCTCCGATCGCCGCGAAAGCGCTGCTACCGGCCGCGATCGGCGGCGTCTCCCGTTCGAACCGTGTCAGACACCTCCGGCTCCACCGGGATAAATATTACCAACAGGATTTCAGTAATACAATTCAGATTGCATAGTTACGCACAGGGATCGCGGCGTGGCGGCTCCGAACACGCGCGGCTGACTTCGTCCTTTGTGACGCTGCAGTTGCCGCTCGCGCGGTCTGCCCGATCGGCGAGGCGGGTCGATGGCGCCGGCGGCGGCTCCAACTCCGGTAGCGACGCGGGGTTAGGGCCGCCACGTCGCCGGGTCGATCGCCCAGAGCGCGCCGACCGCGAGCGCTCCGGTGACGCCCCCGGCAGCGAGGGTGAGCGGGGACTCGGAGCCGACGGCGATCGACGCGAGCAGCAGGGTCGCGCCGACGAGCAGCGCGACCGTATCCTCCGTCGTCGCCGCGCGGACCACGGGGGCCACCGTCGCGCCGGCGGCGGCGCCGGCGGCGACCGTACCGGGCGGGCCGGTGCTCAGGGCCGTGAGCGTCCCCGAGGCGGCGAACGCGGTGAGGGGGGCCCCGAACTCGGTGCCGATCCCGGTGCCGAACGCGAGCGCGCCGACGGCGCCGAGCGCGGGCGCGAGGAGGGCGGCGCGTGCCGAGAGCCGGGCGTCGCAGAGCGTGGCCCCCCCGGAGACGAGAAGCACCGATCCGGCCGCGAGGAGCGCGGGCGCGGCCAGCAGCGAAACCGGCGACGGCACGACGAGATCGGGGGCGCCGGACGCGGTCCCGACTTCGGGCACGATCACGGGCGCAATCGTGATCGCGACCCCGAACGTAACGGCGCCGGCGGCGAGCAGCGCGGCGCCGACGAGGCGACGGCGAAGAGATGGCATACCGGCGGAAGACCGCCGAGCCACTAAACGACCCCGGGACTCCGGCGCGATGCGGGCGGTGGGCGCACCGTGCGGTGCCGGTCCGCCTCAGACGGTCACGCCGGCGCGGTCTCCCTCGATCGAGACGACGATGCGCTCTGGCGGCCCCCGCTCGTCCGTCAGCCGCAGGAGGAGGGTCTTGACCACGGGGTCGTCGGTCTCGACCTCGCCGCGAACGCCCGCGATGTCCACGGCGATGCGGAGGGACCGCTCTCCCGTACGGCTGATCGACCCCAACCGAAGCTCGACCTCCGGCGCGGTGAGCCGCTGGGCGACGACGATAACCGACTCGCCGCCGTCGTCGACGAACGACGTCTCCTCGACGAACGCCATCGTCTCCGGCTGACCGGGGAGGACCGCCGCCTTCGCCTCCGACTTCGACCGGAAGGAGGCGGCGTGGGTCACGAGCTCTTCGGGCAGCGAACGGACGCTCTGCCCCTCGACGAGCGGGTTCCCGTCGACGTAGCGGCTCCGGACCGCGAGGTCCCGCGGCGTCGACGCCGCGAGGTCGTGGAGGCGGTCGGTACAGCCCGCGCTGGCGACACCGAGAATCCCGGCCACCGCCGCGCGGCGCTTCATGTGACAGGCTCCGACGGTCGCAATTAAAAACCCCGTCGTCGTGGCTTTCGGCGCGCGAGAATCGGATCCGGGGGAGAGGCGGTCGGATCGATGGAGGCGCTCGACTACTCGTCGATCATCGGCGCCGGCACGCCGTCGTCGCCGCCGTCGAGCTCGAACGCGCGGCGGAGCTCCGCGATCCGGTCGCGGATGTCGGCCGCCAGCTCGAACTCCAGGTTGCTCGCGGCCTCGTCCATCCGCCCTTCGAGGGCTTCGATCTGCGCTTTCGCCTCGGCCTCGCTCTCGACGTCGCCGACGCTGACCGAGGAGGTGTCCGTCTTCGAGCCGGGGAGGTTCGTCTCGCCGACCGGCTTGTCGATGGTGGTCGCCTCGTGGCCGTGCTCGTCGTTGTACTCCAGCTGGATCTCGCGGCGGCGCTGGGTCTCCTCGATCGCTGCCTCCATCGAGTCGGTCATTCGGTCGGCGTAGAGGACGACCTCGCCGTTGACGTTGCGCGCGGCCCGCCCCATCGTCTGGACGAGCGTCGTGGTGGAGCGGAGGAACCCCTCCTGGTCGGCGTCGAGGATGGCGACGAGGCTCACCTCGGGAATGTCGAGCCCCTCGCGGAGCAGGTTGATCCCGACGAGCACGTCGATGTTGCCCAGCCGGAGGTCGCGGATGATCTCGTGTCGTTCGAGCGTGTCCGTCTCGTCGTGCATGTACGCCACGTCGATCCCGGCCTCCTCGAAGTACTCCGTGAGGTCCTCGGCCATCCGCTTGGTGAGCGTGGTGACGAGCACGCGCTCGTCGCGCTCGATCCGGTCGCCGACCCGCTCTAAGAGGTCCTCGACCTGCCCGGTCGCCTCCGTCACCTCGACCTTCGGGTCGACGAGGTGGGTGGGGCGGACGATCTGCTCGACGATCCGGTCGGACGTCTCGCGCTCGTAGTCGCCGGGGGTCGCCGAGACGTAGAGGGTGCGGTCGGTCTTCTCCTCGAACTCCTCGAAGGTGAGCGGGCGGTTGTCGTAGGCGGTCGGGAGCCGGAACCCGTTCTCGACCAGCGAGTCCTTCCGCGACTTGTCGCCCTCGTACTGGCCCTTTATCTGCGGGATCGTCTGGTGGGACTCGTCGACGACGGTGAGGAAGTCGTCGGGGAAGTAGTCGAGGAGGGTGTAGGGGGCGTCGCCGGACTCGCGGTCGTCCATGTGGACCGAGTAGTTCTCGATCCCGGAGCAGTACCCCGCCTCCCGGAGCATCTCGATGTCGAAGGTGGTGCGCTCCTCGATGCGCTGGGCGGCCACGAGGTCCCCCTGCCGCTCGAAGTAGCTGACCCGTTTCTCCATCAGCTCCTCGATCTCCCCGATCGCCCGCTCCAGCTTGTCGTCCGGGATCGAGTAGTGCTCCGCGGGGTGGAGCATGACCGCGGGCTCCTCGGAGACGACCTCGCCTTTCATCGGGTCGACCTTGATCATCCGGTCGATCTCCTCGCCCCACAGCTCCACTCGGACCGCGTACCGCCCGTACATCGGGTAGATCTCGACGGTGTCGCCCCGCACCCGGAAGGTGCCCTGCGTGAAGTCCACGTCGTTGCGCTCGTAGTTCAGGTCGACGAGCCGGGCCAGCAGCTCCTCGCGGCCCACCTCCTCGCCGACCTCCAGGCGGAGCGCCATGTCGCGGTAGTTCTGCGGGTCGCCGAGCCCGTAGATGGCCGAGACGGAGGCGACCACGATCACGTCGTCTCTGGTGAGCAGCGACCGCGTCGCGGAGTGTCGCAGCCGGTCGATCTCCTCGTTGATCGACATCTCCTTGTCGATGAACGTGTCCGTCTGCTCGACGTACGCCTCCGGCTGGTAGTAGTCGTAGTAGGAGACGAAGTACTCCACCGCGTTGTCCGGGAACAGCTCGCGGAACTCCTCGTACAGCTGGGCGGCGAGCGTCTTGTTGTGGGCGAGCACGAGGGTGGGCTGGTCGAGCTCCTCGGCGACCCACGAGACGGTGTTGGTCTTCCCGGAGCCAGTGACGCCGAGGAGGGTCTGCTTGTCGGCGCCCGACTCGTACCCCTCGACGAGCTGCTCGATCGCCTCCGGCTGGTCGCCCGCGGGCTCGAACGGGGCGTCGACGCGGAGCGGGCGGTCGACGGTCGGGCGGTCCTCCGAGAGGGGGGAGTCGGCGTCGCTCACGATACGCGCCGTTGGGCGGCGAGACACTTGAGCGGCGCGGCTAGGGGGCTCACAGAACGAGATTCGCCCCGCGCTGACGGTCCCTCGCAGGGAAAAATCGATTACCGACCGGGCGGAACGGCGAACCGTGTCCCTCCAGCTCACCCCCGCCGTCGCGTTCGGCTTCGCCCTCTTCCTGGCCGTTTTGGTGGCGACCGGCGCGTGGGTGACCCTCGACGCGCGCGCTCGCGGGAGCGCCCACCCGGTCGCCTGGGGCGTTCTCGCGCCCGTCTCGGGTATCGCGATCGCGTGTTACCTCCTGTGGTGGCGGCGCGGACGGCCCCGCGAGTCCCCCCCGTCTCGGCGGGAGCGAACCGCCGCCACCGTCACCGTCGCCGGGGTCGGCGGACTGGTCACCGGAAGCCTCGTCTCACCGCCCGATCCGGCCTCGCAGCTGACCGTCTGGCCGATCGCGTTCGCCTGCTGTCTCCCCGTCGCGTACTGGGTGGTGAGGCGGCGGTTCGGCGTCCGCGAGGGAGTGGCCGCCGGTCGGTGACGAGGGAATGTATCCCAGACCGGCGGTGCTTTTAGTAATACTGAATTCGTAAGTACAACTTATAATGGTAAGTAGTACAAGTGAACCGGCGGTAGTACGCGTCTCGCAGAAGGGGCAGGCCACGATCCCGAAGGGTCTCCGCGAGAAGTTTGGGATCGAGGCGCCCGGTGAGGTGTTCATTTACGAGGACGAGGGGCGGATCGTCATCGAGCCGGTGCCCTCGCCGGAAAAGCTCCACGGGATCCACGCCGACGAGCACGAGCGCGGAGCGGCGATAGAACGGGTTCGGGAACTGAAAGAGGACGAGAAGGGCCGGGAGGCGGAGCGGGCCGCCCGGCTCCGTCCGTCTGAGGACGAATGAGCGGCTACGTCTTCGACACCGAGGCGGTCGTCGCGTACCTCTACGGGGAGCCCGGTCACGAAGCGGTCGCCCGGCTGCTCGACGAGGTGTTCGCCGGCGAGTCGGCGGGGGCGCTCGCCGAGACGAACGCCGGGGAAGTGTTCTACCTCGTCTCCCGGTTCGAGGGCGTCGACGACACCCCGACTGACGCATCGCTTCGGGAAGCCGATCGGGACCTCCGCGCGCTCGAACGACGAGGGCTGGCGATCGAATCGGCAAAGTGGCGGCTGGCGGCCGAGGTGAAGGCCAACGGAGACATCTCGCTCGCCGACGCGTACGCCGTCGCGCTCGCCCGCGAACGGGACGCGACGCTCGTCGTCGGGGCAGACGACGACTTCGACGACCTCTCCGTCGAGGTCGACGCTCGTCGGTTTCGGGACGAGAGCGCGTAGATCGAGGGGTCACAGCCGTCTCTGAAACGCCGACTACTCTCTTATAAGAGACTCACGCCGGAGCGACGGTGTACTCCGCCAAAGCCCCAGCCGCGAGGGCTCGCGCGGCTCGTTGCGTTCCTCGGTCGCTCACTTCATTCGCTCCCTGCGGTACTTACGTCGCCGTGCTTCGCCCTCGCGGCTGCCCCTTTGAGTCCCACCCCTCCGGAAGACGTTCCTGCTCGCTTCGCTGCGCGGGCTGCGACCTCCGTGCTCCCGCTCGCTTTGCTCGCGGGCACGCACAGCTCCGCGGCCTCACGCCTCCCCAGCCTCGTCAGTCGCCGTCGCTTCGCTCCGGCGACTGACTCCCTCGCACGCGCTCCTCGCGGCCGCCAGTGGCGGCCACTCGGAGGCACGCGCCGACCGCACTGTCAAGATGAAGCGATTTCGCGCCGACACCCGCCCCGGCTTCCGGACGAAAACGTTTCCCCGTCGCCCCGCGAGTCGTCGAGTATGCGCATCGCCGTCCCCAACAAGGGCCGCCTGCACGATCCGACGCTCTCGCTGTTAGAGCGCGCGGGGCTCCACGTCGAGGAGACCGCCGACCGCCAGCTGTACGCCGACACCGTCGACCCCGACGTGACGGTGCTGTTCGCGCGCGCGGCGGACATCCCCGAGTACGTCCGCGACGGCGCGGCCGACGTGGGGATCACGGGCCTCGATCAGGCCGCGGAGTCCGGCGGCGTCGCCGACTCGGCGAGCGCGGCGGCCGACGACGACCTCGTCGACCTGCTCGATCTGGGGTACGGCTCCTGTAAGCTCGTCCTCGCCGCCCCCGAAGACGGCGACATCGAGCGCGTCGCGGATCTCGCCGGCGGGACGGTCGCCACCGAGTTCCCGGCGGTCACCCGCGACTACCTCGACCGGGTGGACGTCGACGCCGACGTGGTCACCGTCACCGGCGCGACCGAGCTCACTCCCCACGTCGACATGGCCGACGCCATCGTCGACATCACCTCCACGGGGACGACCCTGAAGGTGAACCGGCTCGCCGTGATCGACGACGTGCTCGACTCCTCGGTGCGGCTGTTCGCCCGCCCCGACGTGGTCGACGATCCGAAGGTCGGGCAGGTGTTGACCGCCTTCGAGTCCGTGCTCGCGGCCGACGGGCGACGGTACCTGATGATGAACGCCCCCAAACAGCGGCTCGACGAGGTGAAAGACGTGATACCCGGGCTCGGCGGGCCGACCGTGATGAACGTCGAGGCCGACGAGAACGGGAACGGCATGGTCGCGGTCCACGCCGTCGTCGAGGAGCGCGACGTGTTCGCGACGATCTCGGAGCTGAAGTCGGTGGGCGCCACCGGCATCCTCGTCACGGAGATCGAGCGGCTCGTCGAGTAGCTCCGCCCCACGGCTCCGCGCCTACGCGTCGCCGATCAGACGCTCCTTCTCGGCGCGCGACAGGGACTTTATCGCGTGTTCGCGCGACATCGCGGCCGACTTCGAGTCGAACGACTCGACGTGGCGCAGCGTTACCGGGGTCCGGCCGCGGGTGTACTTGGCGCCCTCGCCCGCGTCGTGCTCGGCGACGCGCCGCTCTACGTCGGTGGTGTAGCCGGTGTAGAGGGTGCCGTCGGCGCACTCGATGACGTACACGTGATGGTCCGACACGGGTGCGGATTGTGCTCCGGGTGCTAAGGCGGTACGGGTTCGGCGCGGTCGGTCGCGATCCGACGGTGTGCGCTAATCTCCGGTTCGGCCGCGTTCCCGAGCGACCTCCGCGATCCCCGCGTTGGCGGAACACTCCGGACAGGCGTTGAGGTCACCGTACTCGTCCGCGAACACGCGCGCGAAGCGGTCCGAGACGTGCGACCCGCAGTGGTCACAGCGTGGCATTTGGTACCGGTCTCCACCGGCGGAAGATCGCAGGGGCTCGACGAACAAATACCCTTTCTCACCCCCGTCAGATTCCGGAAAATCACTTATAAACCCTAGTCGCGTCCGGCCGCGTCGACCGCTCTCGCGATCAGCCCCGCCTGCGCGCCGGCGACGAACCCGGCGTCGACGTTCACCGTCGTGAGCACCGAACAGGACTGGAGCGCGCCCTCCAGCGCCGCGACCCCCTCCCCGCCGACGCCGTAGCCGGTCGAGACCGGGAGCGCGATCACCGGCGCGGCGACGAGCCCCGCGACGACCGTCGGGAGCGCCCCCTCGCGGCCGGCGGCGACCACGACCACGTCCGCCTCTCGGATCCGGTCGCGCTGGTCCAAGATCCGGTCCAGATTCGCGACGCCCACGTCGTCGATCCGATCGACCGTCGCGCCGATTTCGCGGGCGACGACCGCCGCCTCCCCCGCGACCGCGGCGTCCGAGGTACCGGCCGAGACGACCGCGACGGTCGCGTCGAGCTCCGGGCGCTCGAAGTCGTCGGCGTGCACGACGATGGTGCCGGTTCGCTCGTCGTGGTCGACGGTCGCACCCGGTGACTCCGCGGTGTCGATCTCGGCGCCGCGTTCGAACTCCTCCATCGCCGTCCGAACTGCGGCCGTGTCGTCCGCGTCCGCTCGCGTGACGAGCGCACGCCCGGTCGTCTCCACCGCGGTCGTGGTCAACGCGGCGACCTCCGCGGGCGTCTTCCCGTCGGCCAGGATCGCCTCGGGGATCCCCCGTCGTCCCTCGCGGGCGGCGTCGAATCGCCCCCGCCCCGCTCCCGTGGTCGCGTAGCCCGCGAGCCGTGACTCCGCCTCCGCGACGCCGATCTCTCCGACCTCGAGCGCCTCAAGCGTGTCGCGCATGGTCGATCGTGCGGGCCGAACGGGGTCGTACCTATCGGTCCGCGGCGACCGACCCGCCCGGCCGGCCGACCGGTCTCACAAAGTTTATAAGGTAGTGCCCAGCCGACCCCTCGCAAACGGGCCGCAGGGAGCCCCTCGCGGTCGAATTCAGGAACTCTTATTAACTGTCGATGGATACGACCGACTGCATGGCAGACCTTATTGTCAAAGCGGCCGTCAAGGAAGCCCTGGACGACAAGAACGTCGCTTCGGACTTCTACGACGCGCTGGACGACGAAGTGGACGAGCTGCTCGAAGACGCCGCCCGCCGCGCCGAGGCCAACGACCGGAAGACGGTCCAGCCTCGCGACCTCTAAGACGGACGCGTTTTCCGTTCTTCATTTTTTGCCGACTGCCGACCGAGAAGCGACGCGGCTATTCGCCCGAGCCGCCGCTCCGCTCCGTGACCCGCACACCCGTCTCCGTCCCGACGTGGATCTCGTCCGCGAGCCCGACGAAGAGCCCGTGCTCGACGACGCCGGGCGTCGCCGAGAGGGTCGCCGCCAGCGCCTCCGGGTCGGCGATCTCGCCGAACGCGCAGTCGAGCACGAGGTTCCCGTTGTCCGTGACGACCGGTCCGTCTTTCCGCTCCGCGCGCCGCAGCGTCGGCTCGCCGCCGGCCGCCCGAACAGCCTCCGCGACCGCGGAGCGCCCGGCGGGAAGCACCTCCACCGGAACGGACCGGTCGAGCACCGGCGCTTCCTTCGAGGGGTCCGCGACGACGAGGAAGCGGTCGGCCGCCGCGTCGACCAGCTTCTCGCGGGCGTGTGCGGCCCCGCCGCCCTTTATGAGGGGGGCGGCGGTCGGGTCGCCGCCTCCTTCGGCGCCGGTCGCCACCCGACCCGCCGCGCCGACCGCGATCTGATCCGCCCCGTCGATCGCCACGTCGATCCCCGGCGCGTCCGGACCGACCGCCTCGTCGAGATCGAGCAGCGGGATCCCGCGGTCGGCCGCGAGCTCGCGGCTCGCGAAGGAGGTCGGCACGCCCCGGACGTGGAGGCCGGAGTCGATCCGGTCGCCGAGTCGCCGGATCGCGTGTGCCGCGGTCGACCCGGTGCCGAGGCCCACCACGTCACCGTCGTCGACCGCCTCGGCCGCCGACTCACCGGCGCGTCGCTTCGCCGCGTCGCTGCCGCCGCTCGTTTTCATACGTCCGACTGTGCGGGAGCGGTTGAAAAGGCGTCGGGCTACTCCAGCCGGTCCAACACCGCCTCGGCCTCGTAGGCCAAGGAGAGCTCCCGCGAGCGCCCGCGACCCTCCACCTCGGCGTACTCCGCGTCGATCACGCCGAGCTGGTCGAGCTTGTTGGTGATCTCCGAGTAGCGGGTGTAGCCGAGATCCGTCTCGTCGTGGAACGCCTCGTACACCGTTCCGGCGCGCTCGCCGTCGTTCTCGGCGAGCACGCGGACCAGCGCGCGCTCGGAGTCCGAGAGCCCGCGGAGCGAGCGCGAGAGGTGGACGTGCTTGGACTTGTCGTAGGCCGACTCCACGTCCTCTTCGGCGATCGTCTTCGAGGCGCGCATCTCCGCGTTGAGCCCGGCCCGGCGGAGCAGATCGATCCCGACCCGGAGGTCGCCGCTCTCGGCGGTCAGGTCCGCGACGCGCTCCAGTTCGGCGTCGCCGATGACGCCGTCGTGGAATCCGCGTTTCGAGCGCTCGAAGAGGATGTCGTAGATCTCGGTCGCGTCGTAGACGGGGAAGTACACCTCCTCGGGGCGGAACACCGACTGCACCCGCGTGTCGAGGTCGTCGATCACGTCGAGCCCCAGGTCGGAGGAGACGACGATGACGCCGATCTTCGCGCCCGAGTGGGCCTCGTGGGCGCGCAACAGCGAGTAGAGGGTGTCCGACGCCTCGTTCTCGTAGAAGAGGTAGTTCACGTCGTCTAAGGCGACGACGAGCACGTCGTCCTCCTCGACGAGCCGGTCGGTGATCTGGCCGAACAGCTTCTTGAAGGAGATCCCCGAGGAGGGGGGTTCGTAGTCGAAGATCCCCTCGAACAGCCGCGAGAACACCGCGTAGCGCGTCGAGTCCACTTGGCAGTTCACCCGCACCGTTCGCACGTCGGTCCGGGCGCCGAGCTCGCCGAACAGCTTCTGGACCGCGGTGGTCTTCCCGGTGCCGGGCGGCCCGCGCACCATCGTGTTGAGCGGTCGGGAGCCGCGGACGGCCGGCCGGAGCGCGTACTTCAGGCTCTCAAGCTGGCTCTCGCGGTGGCGAAACGTCTCGGGGACGTGGTCGATCTCGAACACCGACTCGTCGCGGAACACCGACTCGTCCCACGAGAGCATGTCGCCGCCGGCGTCCCCGGTCATGTGAACACCACGACAGGCCGCCTACTTAACCGTTGCCCGCGGGGGCGGTGAAACTGAAACTTGTCGCCTGCGACGCTCATCCGCCGGGTATCGACGACCGGTCGTTCACTCTCGGGACGGTGGGATCGGCGGTCGACGACGCGACCGCCGTTCCGGGTCACTCCCGGTCGAGCACGAGGACGTGCCGCGTGAGCGACCGGTGAACCCGGCGCTCGAAGACGGCGTCGACCGTCCAGCCGGCCTCCCGCGCCTCGCGCCGCCAGTCGCGGTCGGCGACCACGACGGCGCGCGGCGCGACCCGGGCGGCCTCCGCGAGCGCACCTCCCACGAGGTCCGCGAGCTCGTGTCGGGCGATCTTCGACTGGCGACCGTACGGGGCGTCGAACGCGACCCCGTCGACCGCGTCGTCGCGCAGGGGGAGGTCGGTGGCGTCGCCGCGGGCGACGTGCCAGTCGGGGTCGTCGCTCCCGGCCTCGCCCACGTACGCTCGGAGGTTCTCACGCGTCCCGCGGACCATCTTCGCTTGGGCGTCGCAGGCGACGATGTCGCTCCCGACGAGCCCGGCTTCGAGGGGGAGTCCCCCGGTTCCGCACATCGGGTCGAGGACGCTCCGCCCCGGCGCCGCCCCGGCGAGGTTGGCGTACGCGCGGGCGTCGGCCGGCGCCATGCTCCCCGGCTGGAAGAACGGTCGTTCGGTCGGCTTGGGCGCGAAGTCGCGGGCGGCCTCGACGGCGACCCACCCGAGCGCGCAGACCGCGGCGTCGCCGCCGTCCGCGCCGGGCACCGACTCGTGCTCGTCGCGCTCCCCCGCCGCGAACAGCGCGCGCAGGACGTGGTCGGGATCGTCGAGGTCGACGTCGAACCCGCGGTCGACGAGGACACCGCCCAACTCGCGTTCTGCGGCGCTCGTCGAGATATCGGTGCTGTTCCGGACGTTGCGCGCGCGGACCGCGACCGTGCCCGACCGGTCGATCGGCGCCGCGTCGAGGGCGGCCGCGGCGGCGTCGATATCGGCGTCGGTCCGTGCGATCGCTCCGTGGGCGGCGCGGGTGTACGCGAGCCGTCGGACCGGACCCCCGGCGCTGTCGCTCCCGCCCTCCCCGCCGACGCTTCCGGCGCGCGCGATCCCCGGCGCGAGCAGTTCGACGCCCGTCGCCGCGACGGCGGCCTCGCGGGCGGCGAACGCGTCTTCCTCGCCGGCGAGTTCGAGCCAGTACACGCCGCCGAGTCGGACCGCCGGTCGCAAGAGGATAGCGGTTCCGACCAGCCACCTTTTTAGGTGCTTCAACTGTGTATCGAGGTAGAATGGCCGATCCGAAGGAGACGATCACAATAGAGAACGTCGTTGCCTCCACGGGGATCGGGCAGGAGCTCGATCTCCAGAGCGTCGCGATGGACCTCGAAGGCGCCGACTACGACCCGGAGCAGTTCCCTGGACTCGTCTACCGCACCACGGACCCGAAGTCGGCCGCGCTGATCTTCCGGTCGGGGAAGATCGTCTGTACGGGCGCAAACTCCATCGACGCCGTCCACGAGAGCCTCGATCTGGTGTTCGACGAGCTCCGCAAGCTCCAGATTCCCATCGAGGACCCGGAGATCACGGTCCAGAACATCGTCACCTCCGCCGACCTCGGCGAGAGCCTCAACCTCAACGCGATCGCGATCGGGCTCGGCTTGGAACACATCGAGTACGAGCCGGAGCAGTTCCCCGGACTCGTCTACCGGATCGACGACCCCGACGTCGTGGCGCTTCTGTTCGGCAGCGGAAAGCTCGTCGTCACCGGCGGGACGAGCCCCGACGACGCCGCGGCCGCCGTCGACGTGATCGTCGAGGAGCTCGACGGGCTCGGGCTCCTCGCCTGACGGCCGCCGCGCTCGTTCCGATTCCGCGACCACTTTTACCCGTCACCTCGTAGGCCACCTATGCTCCTCCAGACGGTGACGCCGATCACGGTGCTGGGGACGACCGTCGCGCTCGCGTTGTTTCTCTCCGTGACCGCCCACCTCGCGGCGCGGAACGTCCTCGGCGACGTGGACCCGCGCCGCGCGCTCTACGTCGGTCCCCTCCCCGCGGTCACCGCGATCGTCGGCGTCACGTACGCACTGCCGGAGGCCCTGATCGTTCTCGTCGCGCTCCTTTTTGACGCCACCATGTTCGCGTGGAGCTACGACCAACCCCGTCGACTCACTGTCGGGATGACCGTGATCCACGCCGTGATCACGACGCTACTCGCGATCGTGTTATTTAGCCTCACGCTGCTGTTCGCGACGATGCCGGGATGACGCGTCACGGCTCCGGGGGAACTCCCTCGTACGCGTCGTGGTCGCCGTAGAAGTTCAGCATCGCGAACTTCAGCTTCGCCGGATCGATGTCGAGCAGCTCCGCGCGCTCCTCCGGCGGGAACGCGCCGCGGACCGAGTACTTCCCCATGTCCGCGGACGTGTACCGGCGGTCCGCGAGGATCCGGACGCCGAAGTCGTCGGGACCGCGGACGACCCGCCCGAGCGCCTGTCGAGTCTTGCGGATCGTCGGGATCTCGACCGCGTACGCCCAGCCGGGGTCCCGGGCGCGGTCGCGGTCGGCGAACGCCCGGTCGTAGGCGTCCTGCACCGCCTCCATCCGGTCCGACAGGTGCGGGTACGGGACCCCGACCACCACCGCCGTCCGGGCGTCGTCGCCGTCGAAGCTCACGCCCTCGGCGAGCGTTCCCCACAGCGAGGTGAAGAGGGTCGCGTCGTCGCTCTCGACGAACCGCCGGCGAAGCTCCTCCTCGTCTTCACCCGGGCCGTCGAGGTAGCGGCTTCCGAGGCCGGTGCCCGCGAGCCGCTCGTAGTACCGCTCGGCCTCGGCGTACGAGGGGAAGAAGGCGAGCGTGTTCCCCGGCGTGAAGCGGATCGCGTCGCGCAGCAGCGCTGACACCGTCTCCTGCGTCTCCGGGTCGTTGCGCTCGGAGGCGAACAGCGGGGGCGTATCGACCGCGAACGTCCGGCGGTTCTCCTCGGGGTATCCCATCTCGTACGCCAGCGCCGCCACGTCCTCCAGCCCGAGCACGTCCTTGGTGACGTCGAAGGGGCGGAGCGTCGCGCTCATCAGCACCGACGCGGCGACCTCGTCGAACAGCGCCTCGGTGACGCGGCGAGGGATGCAGGTGTACAGCTCCGCGCGGCCGTACACCTCGTCGGTGGCGCCGTCGCGGCGCACGGAGACCACCGGATACTGCCCCAGTTCGGTCCCCTCCTCCATCCACGTCGAGACGAACCGGGCGACCTGCAGGGTCTGACACTCCGTGCGGGTCGTGGTCTCGCCGTCGCGGTAGCGGCGCTCGTACTCCTCGTCGAGCGCTTGCCCGAGCTGGACGGCGAGCTCGGTCTCCGTGTCGATCCCCTTCCCCTCGTAGTTGCGGAGGAACGCGAGCGTCAGGTCGTCGCGGCGGTCGTCGTTGGCGATCGACAGGTCTTCCCAGTTCTCGCCGACCGACTCGCGCTGCCCGACGCCGAGCGCGTCGTCGCGAGTCTCCACGAGAGCGTCGCGGAAGGCCCGTACGACGTTCTCGGCCGCCTCGGCGCGGGAGTCGTCGCTGTCAGCGAGCTCGTCGAGGGCGGCGTCGAGCGTGTTCTCGGTGAGGGTGCGGGTGGCGTGGTCGCGGGCGGCGTCCTCGACGTTGTGGGCCTCGTCGAAGACGGTGATTATCTCGGCGGGGTCGCGGTCGATCCACCGGAAGAACTGCTCGCGGATGTTCGGGTCGAGCAGGTGGTGGTAGTTGCACACCACCAGATCGACGCCCTCCATCCCCTCCTTCAACAGCTCGTAGCCGCACAGCTCGCGCTCGTCCGCGTACGCGTACACGTCCTCGGGGGTGCGGACGTCCTCGAACAGCCACCCGAAGAACTCGTCGGTGTCCTGGACCAGGTTGTTCCGGTAGTGGGCACAGACGTTCGCGGTCTCGTACTCATCGATCGCTTCTTCCAGCTCGTCGAGCTCCTCCATCACCGACTCGCGAGCCTCGGCGGCCCCCGCGTCGCCCTCGCGGCTCTCGGCCAGCAGCTCGCGCTGGCGCGTCTCCAGCTCGCGGACCTCGCTCTCCGTCTCCACCAGCTCGCGGGTGGTGTCCCGGAGGGTCTGACACTCCTGATAGTCGACGTCGATGTGGCACATCGACGACTTCCCCTTGAAAACGACGGCGCGGATTGGCTCCTCGCGGGTGATCGCGCGGGCGTCCTCGACGAACTGCCGCATCTGCTGGTGGACGTTGGTCGTGATCACGACCGTGCGGTCGTGTTCCCGGGCGTGCTCCAAGGCGGGCACGAGCGCGGAGAGGGTCTTCCCCGTCCCCGGCGCCCCCTCGAACAGCACGTCCTGCCCGCGGTCCAGCGCGTTGGCGACCCTGTCCATCGCCTCGCGCTGGTTCGGGTACGGCTCCTCGTACGGGAAGAACCGAAGATGCGGCGACTCTGACACGGGACGAAGTTCGTCGCCATCGGCTAAAAGGGGTGGGGTGCCGCGGCGGAACTGATCGGCTCGCGTCGGACTCGGAACATTTCACACTCGCTAGTTTCAATGTTTATATACGTTCGGGGAATGTGCATCCGAGACACACGTTACCAGCATATATTACCGGTACTCACCCGACCTCCGAACCGCTATGGCGACTGAAACCGCGACCGCGACGACCGACGTATCGACCGGGACGGGAAGTTGGAAGGCGGGCGTCGTCGGAGGGCTCACCGGCAGCGTCGTCTTCGGACTCGTGATGACGTACGCCATTCCGAACCCGCTGTTGGCGATCGTGATCCCGTCGATGTACGGCCTTGCCCCGCCCGCGGCGCCGTTCGTCGGCTGGGTGATCCACATGTCACACGGAGCGGTTCTCGGCGTCGGCTTCGCCGCGCTCGTCGGTCTGAGGCCCTCGATCGGCGGGAACGCCGCGAAGTCTCTCGGCGTCGGTGCGGCCTACGGGATCGCCGTCTGGATAGCCCTCGCCGTGATCGTGATGCCGATCTGGCTCTCGGCGGTCGGTTCGCCCGCGAACCCGCCCCTGCCCAACGTGAGCGCGCTGAGCGCCCTCGGTCACCTCGCGTACGGAGTCGTGCTCGGAGGCACGTACGCGGGGCTGTCTGGCTGATACCGAGACACCGTAACTCTGCGATCGTCGCGCCGTTTCCCCGGTGGTCTGAGGGCTCCCCCGGGTGTTTTAACCGTTCGCGGCGACCAGCCGGAGACGAATGTTCGACGAGATCCTCGAGAAGTTCGAGGGATCGCCCAGCCAACAGGCGGTGATCCGGCTGTTCTTGGAGCGCGGCTTCTCGGTCAACGAGGAGGGCCGAGTCGTCTCCGGCGGGATCGAGATCCCGTACACCGGTATCGCGCGCGAGCTCGACGTCGATCGGCGCGTCGTGGATTCGACGACCGACGCGATACTGGCCGACCCGGAGCTGAAACGCATCTTCACCAACATCTCGTCGGTGCCGAGCCTGATGGACTTGGCCCCCGTCCTCGATCTCACGGTCCTCACGATCGAGGTCGCGGCGGCCGACGAGGCCGGAATCGTCGCCGAAGTGACCGGTATCCTCGCCGACCACGACGTCTCGATCCGCCAGGTCCTCAGCGAGGACCCGGAGTTCACCGACGACCCGAAGCTGTACGTCATCACCGACGCCGACCTCTCCGGCGACCTGCTCGTGGAGATCCGCGATCTGGCGTACGTCCGCCGCGTCGGGTTCTGAGGCGGTCGGCCGAGGCGAGAGCGACGCTCACCGATCGGCGAGCACCTGCCGACGGTCGAGCGGCGAACCCCGATCAGTTCCGCCGCGACGATGAACTGTCACCTCCCCCGGAGCCTTACGTGCGATGCCGAGCCAGTCCTGAGCGCTGTTCCCGCCCGATTTTCACTTTCACTCGGGTGTAAACCAGTCTTTATACGGGGTGGCGAACAAGAGTGGAGTACATGCCAGAAGACGAACTCGAGGACCTCCCCGGAGTCGGCCCCGCCACCGCAGACAAGCTCGTCGAGAACGGGTTCGAGAGCTACCAGTCGATCGCCGTCGCGAGCCCCGGCGAGATGTCGAACACCGCCGACATCGGTGAATCTTCGGCCGCAGACATCATCAACGCCGCCCGCGACGCCGCCGACGTCGGCGGCTTCGAGACGGGCGCGACCGTGCTGGAGCGCCGGCAGGAGATCGGGAAGCTCTCGTGGCAGATCGACGAGGTCGACGATCTGCTCGGCGGCGGGATCGAGACGCAGTCGATCACCGAGGTGTACGGCGAGTTCGGGTCCGGGAAGTCGCAGGTGACCCACCAGATGGCGGTCAACGTCCAGCTCCTGCCGGAGAACGGCGGGCTCGACGGCGGCTGCATCTTCGTCGACACCGAGGACACGTTCCGCCCGGAGCGGATCGACGACATGGTCCGCGGGCTCGACGACGAGATCCTCGCCGAGGAGATGGAGCGCCGCGAGATCGAGGGTACGCCGAGCGACGAGGAGGCGATGGAGGAACTGGTCGAGGCCTTCTTGGACCAGATCCACGTCGCCAAGGCGTTCAACTCCAACCACCAGATCCTGCTGGCGGAGAAGGCCAAAGAGCTCGCCGGCGAGCACGAGGAAGGCGAGTGGCCGATCCGGATCGTCTGCGTGGACTCGCTGACCGCCCACTTCCGCGCGGAGTACGTCGGCCGCGGCGAACTCGCGGAGCGACAGCAGAAGCTCAACAAACACCTCCACGACCTGATGCGGATCGGCGACCTGTTCAACACCGCCATCCTCGTCACGAATCAGGTCGCCTCCAACCCCGACTCCTACTTCGGCGACCCGACGCAGGCGATCGGCGGAAACATCCTCGGGCACGCGTCCACGTTCCGGATCTACCTCCGCAAGTCGAAGGGTGACAAGCGGATCGTCCGCCTCGTCGACGCGCCCAACCTCGCCGACGGCGAGGCCGTGATGCGCGTGCAGGGTGAGGGGCTGAAGCCGGAGTAGCGGCCGAACGCTCGCAGACCGATCGCTGCGTCCGCCGGCCGGTCCGGTTGACCGGCAGCCCACTTCGGACGGATTTTGCGGCGAACGCACGTGGAACACGCGACGCTGTAGGAATGGAGTCCCCGGATCGGACGCCGACAGACAGATCGGTTGACAAACGTCATTTTCTCGCAGGACCGCCTGATACGCCCGATAGCGGGTGATTCAGGTCGGATCGGTCGTCTCCGGCGATTTTCCGGGTGGCAAGTATTTCCACCAGACGCCGCGCCCGGCGTTTTGCGGCCCGAAACCGCCCGTTCCGGCAACTTTTGACGCTCAGATAACACAACACCCGTCCGCTTTCGTCGCAAATATTGCTACTGTCTGCTGAAGAATATGTCCTTATACAACATTGATCTGACCTTATATTGAACACCTTCTGTATCATCAAATGTATTTCTTGTGAAACTCAACTAGAACGTTTATATATCCTCATTACTCCCTGTGGAAACGTGATTCAGAACATGAACACGGACGAAACGAGCCGTATGACGAACAAACGTTCACTCGGGGTGGTCGAGGCGTGACGGCCGACGTACTCGCGACCGTCGACCCGAGCACGTTCGCGTCCGCGATGAACGGGACGTGGATCCTCGTCGTGACGTTCCTCATCTTCTTCATGCACGCGGGCTTCGCCATGCTCGAAGCCGGGCAGGTCCGCTCGAAGAACGTCGCCAACCAGCTGACGAAGAACCTCCTGACGTGGAGTGTCGGGGTGACGGTGTTTTTCCTGATCGGAACGGCGTTCACCAGCGTGATGAGCGGCTCCGGCGGGCCCGTCTCGGCCGCCGGGTCGCTGTTTTCCGGCGGTGAACTCGCGGTCGACGCCGGCGCGATCGGCCCGTACGTCAACTGGCTGTACGGCGCCGTCTTCGCCATGACGGCCGCGACGATCGTCTCCGGCGCGGTCGCCGGCCGCGCGAAGCTCCGCGCGTACGTGACCTACACGTTCCTGCTCGCCGCCGTCATCTACCCGATGGTCATCGCGTTCACTTGGTCGGCCTCCGGCGACGGACTCGTCGCGCAGCTGACCGGTACCGCCTTCCACGACTTCGCGGGCGGGATGATCGTCCACGGGATGGGCGGCATCGCTGGTCTCACGGCAGCGGCCGTCCTCGGGCCGCGGATGGACCGCTACGCCGAGGACGGCTCGACGAACGTCATCCCCGGTCACTCGCTGACCTTCGCCGTCCTCGGGACGCTCGTTCTGGCGTTCGGCTGGTACGGCTTCAACGTGGGTACGGCCTCGATCGTCAGCGGCGGCGTGTTCAACACGCTGACGCTCAACCTCGTCGCGATGGGGACGACCATCGCGATGGCGGCCGGCGGGATCGGCGCCGCCCTCGTCGTGTGGCTGAAGACCGGCAAGGTCGACACGCTCTACGTCGCCAACGGCCTGCTCGCCGGGCTGGTCGGTATCACCGCGATCCCGGACACCACGGCGTGGTGGGGGGCCCTGGTCGTCGGCGGGCTCGCCGGCGCGCAGCTCCCCATCGTCTTCGAGTTCGTCTCGGACACGCTCAAGATCGACGACGTCTGTGCGGTGTTCCCGGTCCACGGCAGCGCGGGCGTCCTGGGGACGCTGCTGTTCCCCTTCGTCGCCGCGCCGGGCACCCTCACCGCCGGCGTCGGGGCGCACTTCATCGCCCAGCTGACCGGGGTCGTCATCATCGGCGGCTGGACGCTCACTGCGACCGCGGCCGTCTGGTACGCCCTCAAGCTGAGCGGTGAGGCACGCGTCACGCAGGAACACGAACAGGAGGGTCTCGACATCTCCGAACACGGCGTCGAGACCTACCCCGAGTTCGGTGGCGACCGCGTCGCGACCGACGGCGGCCCCTCCGTCATCGACACCACCGACGACTCCCCGCGTGCCGACGGCGGCGTGGAGGCCGGCACGGGGATCAAGATGGTTACGGCGGTCGTCCGCCCCGACAAGCTCGGGGCCATCAAGCAGGCGCTCGCGGAGATCAACGCGCCATCGCTCACGGTGACGAACGTCTCCGGCCGCGGCAGCCAGCCCGCGAAGACGGGCCAGTGGCGCGGCGAGGAGTTCACGGTTGACCTCCACCAGAAGGTGAAGATCGAGGTGGTCGTCGCGGATATCCCGGCGGACGAGGTGGCGGACGCGATCGCCGACGCCGCGAAGACCGGGGAGCCCGGCGACGGCAAGGTGTTCATCATGCCCGTGGAGGACGCGCTGCAGGTCCGCACGGGAACGACCGGTCCGGAGGCGGTGTAAGCCGGACCGACGGTTTCGACGCGGACCGACGCTGAAACGACGGCGGACCCGGCGACTTTCGGCTGCCGACTTTTGCGCGACGCTGCGTCACCCGGCGGTGGCACCGCTCGCGGTCGCGACGCGCCCCCGCGTTCCGATCGCTTCTCGTTGCCCGGTTCGGCAACAACTTTCACCCCGCCGACCGAACGCCGGGACATGAACCACGAGCGCTCTCGCGGGCTGTACGACCGCGCCCTGTCGGTCATGCCCGGCGGCGTCAACTCTTCCGTCCGAGCGACGATGCCGCACCCGTTCTTCGTCGAGCGCGGGGACGGCGGCCACGTGATCGACGCCGACGGCAACCGGTACGTCGACTGGGTGATGGGGTACGGCCCCCTCCTCTACGGCCACGACCTCCCGGAGCCGGTCGAGGCGGCGATCCAGTCCCACGTCGCCGCGGGCCCGATGTACGGCGCCCCGACCGAGATCGAGGTCGAACACGCCGAGTTCGTGGCGCGGCACGTCCCGAGCGTGGAGTCGATCCGGTTCGTCAACTCGGGGACCGAGGCCACCGTCTCGGCGGTGCGACTCGCGCGCGGCCACACCGACCGCGACAAGATCGTCGTCATGCAGGGCGGCTACCACGGCGCCCAGGAGTCGACGCTCGTCGAGGGGTCCCCCGACGACCATCACCCCTCGACGAAGGGGATCCCCGACGAGTTCGCCGAACACACCCTCCCGATCCCGTTCAACGACCCGCAGGCCGCCAAGGAGGTGTTCGCCGAGCACGGCGACGACGTCGCGGCCGTCCTCGTCGAACCGATCCTCGCAAATATGGGGATCGTGACGCCGATCGACGGCTATCACGAGACGCTCCGTGACCTCTGTGACGACCACGGCTCGCTGTTGATCTTCGACGAGGTGATCACCGGCTTCCGCGTGGGCGGGCTCGGCTGCGCGCAGTCGAAGTTCGGCGTCACGCCCGACGTGACGACGTTCGGCAAGATCATCGGCGGCGGCTTCCCGGTCGGCGCCATCGGCGGGAAAGCCGAGATCATCGAGGAGTTCACCCCCGCGGGCGACGTGTTCCAGTCCGGCACGTTCTCCGGCCACCCGGTGACGATGGCCGCCGGGAAGGCCGGGCTGGAGTACGCCGCCGAAAACGACGTGTACGAACACGTCAACCGCCTCGGGCGGAAGCTCCGCGAGGGAATCGCCGAGATCTGCGCGGAGCGCGCGCCCGAGTACACCGTCGTCGGCACCGATTCGATGTTCAAGACGGTCTTCACCCGCGAGGCGCCCGACGACCCGACCGCCTGCTGCGCCGGCGGCTGTCGGCAGGACCCCGACTGCGACCGCTACGACGGCTGCCCGAAGACCGGCGCCGACGTCGCCGACGCCGCCACCGACCGATGGGAGCGCGTCTTCTGGCAGGAGATGAAAGACCAGGGCGTGTTCCTCACCGCCAACCAGTTCGAGTGCCAGTTCACGTCGTACGCGCACACCGAGGAGGATGTCGCGGAAACGCTGGCGGCGTACCGGGAGGCGCTGTAGCCGACGCCGCCGACCGGCAAACGTTGCGATCGGTCACCAAGTGCGGAACGCTTTTATACCGGAGATCAGATAGTTACGGACGATGATCGCGGAGGCTCGTCTCGACGCCGCCCTCGGCCGAGGCCGACGAGCCCCGCGACCGCGACGAGGCGTCCGACCGCCGCGACCGGCTTCCGGCGCGGCGCGACGACCGGCCCCTTCGGGCCAGTAACCTTCCTCCCTCGTCGCGTTCGCGCCGCTCCGTTCCGGAGAGTGACAGCTACGTCGTCGGTTAGCGCCTGCGCCGTCATTTGTTTACAACATCTAAAGCGATGAATTTAAGGGATATGGGCTACTCTACTCCGGTAATGGCAACCGTTGCACTCGCGTTCAGTGGGGGACTCGACACGACAGTCTGCGTGCCGCTGTTGAAAGAGGAGTACGGCTACGACGAAGTCATCGGCGTCAACGTCGACGTCGGGCAGCCGACCGAGGAGTTCGACGAGGCCGAGGAGACCGCGGAGGCGCTCGGCCTCGACATCCACGTCGTCGACGCGAAAGCGGAGTTCGCGGACCTGTGTTACGACGCGGTGAAGGCGAACGCGACGTATCAGGGGTACCCGCTCGGCACCGCGCTCGCGCGCCCCGTCATCGCCGAGGCGATCCTCGGCGTCGCCGAGGAGGAGGGCTGCGACGCCATCGCACACGGCTGCACGGGGAAGGGGAACGACCAGCTCCGGTTCGAGGCCGTCTGGCGCGGCTCCGACCTCGAAGTGATCGCCCCCGTGCGTGAGCTCGGCCTCACCCGCGAGTGGGAGATCGACTACGCCGCGGAGAAGGACCTGCCCGTCGAGGCCGGCGACGGCGGCGTCTGGTCCATCGACGAGAACATCTGGTCGCGCGCGGTCGAGGGCGGCAAGCTGGAGGACCCGAACTACGAGCCGCCGGAGGACATCTACGAGTGGACCGCGGAGCCGGAGGGCGAGACCACGATCGAAGTGGCGTTCGAGGAGGGCGTCCCCGTCGCCGTCGACGGCGAGGCGATGGACCCGGTCCCGCTCATCCAGCACCTCAACGAGTACGCCGGCGGCTACGGCATCGGCCGCACCGACGTGATGGAGGACCGCATGCTCGGGCTGAAGGTGCGCGAGAACTACGAGCACCCGGCGGCCACCGTCCTCCTGACGGCCCACCAGGCGCTCGAGGACCTCGTCCTCACCAAGAACGAGCGCTCCTTCAAGAAGGGGATCGAGCAGGAGTGGTCGGAGAAGGCGTACCAGGGACTCGTCTTCGCCCCGGTCGTCGACGCGCTCGACGCGTTCATCGACGAGACGCAGGACGTGGTGACCGGCACCGCGACCGTGAAGGTCTCCGGCGGCAACTGCCGCGTCGTCGCCCGCGACTCCGAGTACGCGGTCTACTCCGAGGAGATGGCCTCGTTCAACACCGAGGACGTGGCCGGCATCGCGCAGGAGGACGCCACGGGCGTCGCGAAGTACCACGGGCTGCAGGAGCGCCTCGCCAACGACGTGAAGCAGTCGGTGTCGAAGCCCGAACTGGCGACGGACGGCTCCGGCGAGACGGACGAGAAGTAGATGACCGACGACGATCCCCACCCGGTGGCCGACGACGCGGACGCGTCCGACGCGACGAGCGGAACGGCCGTCCGCCGCAACCGCTTCAGCGGCGGTCCCGCCCGCGAGTTCCTGTCGAGCCTCGCCGCCGACGCGGCGATCTTCGAGGCCGACCTCGCGGTCGATCGCGCGCACACGGTGATGCTCGCCGAGCAGGGGATCGTCGACGACGAGACCGCCGGGGAGATACTCGCCGCCCTCGGCGACGTGGAGTCCGCGGGCCACGACGCCCTCCCCGACGGCGAGGACGTTCACGAGGCGATCGAGACGGCGGTCATCGACCGGATCGGCCCCGACGGCGGACGGATGCACACCGCCCGCTCGCGCAACGACGAGGTGGCGACCTGTATCCGGTACCGCCTGCGCGAGGACCTGCTCGCGGCGGCCGAGGCGACGGTGACGCTCCGCGAGGCGCTCGTCGACGCGGCGAGCGAGCACACCGAGACCACGATGCCCGGCTACACGCACCTCCAGCCGGCCCAGCCGACGACGGTCGCGCACTACCTGCTCTCCTACGAGAGCGGGGTCGCCCGCGACACCGAGCGCCTGCTCGACGCGTACGACCGGGTCAACCGGTCGCCGCTCGGTGCGGCCGCGTTCGCGGGGACGCCGTTCGACGTCGACCGCGATCGGACCGCCGAGCTGCTCGGCTTCGGCGGGACGGTCCGGAACTCGACGGACGCGGCGTCGGCGCGCGACTTCCTCGCGGAGGGCGCGACCGCGTGCGCGACGCTCGCGACGACGCTGTCGGGGCTCGCGGAGGACCTCATCCTCTTCTCCAACAAGGGGTTCGTGGAGCTGTCGGACGCGTACTCCTCGACCTCCTCGATCATGCCCCAGAAGAAGAACCCCGACACGCTGGAGCTGACTCGCGGCGTCGCCGGCGACGCGATCGGCGAGGCGACGGGGACGCTGAGCCTCCTCAAGGGGCTCCCCCGCGCGTACAACCGCGACCTCCAGCGCGCCCACGCGAGCGTGTTCGAGATCGTCGACGACGTGCGCGAGGCGACCGAAGTCGCCGCGGGCGCGGTCGCGACCGCCGGCTGGGACGAGACGACCCTCGCGGACGCGGCCGGCGAGGGGTTCTCGACGGCGACCGGCGTCGCCGACCTGCTCGCGATGGGCGGTATGCCGTTCCGGACCGCCCACGAGATCGTCGCGACCGCCGCCGAGAGCGTCTCCGACGACGACTCGCCCGCGGCCGCAGCCGCAAAAGTTGACGAGGCCACTCGAAACGTGACGGGCGAGCCCCTCTCGACGCACGTGAGCCGCGACGACGTGGAGTCCGCGCTCGATCCGGCCGCCAGCGTCGCGAGCCGCGACTCCGCCGGCGGACCCGCCCCCGACGCGGTCGCCGACGAGCTCGCGACCGCCGAGGCGGGGATCGAGGCCGACGCCGGGTCGCTCGCCGACGAGCGGGAGTCGCTCGCGGCGGCGGCGGCGCTGCTGGACGCGGAGGTGGAGTCGTATGCGTGAGCCCCCGGCCCCCGTTTCCGGACGGCGACCGCGACCGCCGCGCCGACCGGCGCCGTCGACGGTCGGGTCCCGACCGCCGACGACGCCGCCGTCCCCGCGAGGGGACACACTAACTACTGAAATCTGACACCGGATTTCACACGGCGGTTGTACAACCGATTTTCGCCCGCTAGCGGGTAGCTTATTTACTGTAATCTGTTTTACAAGTTCGAAGGGTTTATGCGGGTTCACGGTCGAGTAGGTGGTACGATGACGAGCGACACTGATCCGGTGATGGCAGAGGACCCGATTACGGGCGAGGAGATCGAGCTTCCGGCCGACGTCGAGGTCGGTGAGATCATCGACAGCCCGGTCACCGGGACCGAGCTGGAGGTCATCTCGCTGGACCCCGTCGTGTTGGAAGAGGCCCCCGAACTCGAGGAGGACTGGGGCGAGTAGATGGCGACGACCGCCACGACCGCGACACGCGAGTGGTCGACATGCAAATAGGGATCCTCTACTCGCGGATCCGGAAAGACGAGAAGCTGCTGCTCGGTGAGCTCCGCGAGCGCGGCCACGAGGTCACCAAGATCGATGTCCGCAAGGAGCGGTTCGGGTTGGAGTCGACCACGGCCGACGTCGCCGACCTCGATCTGGTCGTCGACCGCTGCCTGTCGACCAGCCGCTCGCTGTACGCGACCGAGTTCCTCGACAGCTACGGCGTCCCGGTGGTGAACGCCCCCGAGACGGGCGACGTCTGCGCCGACAAGGCGAAGAACTCGCTCGCGCTCGCGGAGGCCGACATCCCCACCCCGGCGACGGAGGTCGCGTTCACCAAGGAGACCGCGATGGAGGCCATCGAGGAGTTCGGCTACCCCTGCGTGCTCAAGCCCGTCGTCGGCTCGTGGGGCCGGCTGATGGCGAAGATCGACACGCGGAGCGCCGCAGAGGCGATCTTAGAGCACAAGGAGACGCTCGGCCACTACGAGCACAAGGTGTTCTACATCCAGGAGTTCGTCGACAAGCCCGGCCGCGACATCCGCGTGCTGGCGGTCGACGGCGAGCCGGTCGCCGCGATGACCCGGTCGTCAGACCACTGGCTCACGAACGCCGCGAAGGGCGGCGAGGCCCAGCCGTTCGAGCTCGACGACCGCGCGCTGGAGCTGGTCGAGCGCGCGTCTGCGGCCGTCGGCGGCGGCATGCTCGGCGTCGACCTGATGGAGGTGGGAGTCGAGCCGGAAGCTGACACCGGGGAGACCGGCGGCGCCGGCTCCGGCGAGTACACCGTCCACGAGGTGAACCACACGGTCGAGTTCAAGGCGCTGAACACCGCCACCGACGTCGACGTGCCCGCGAAGGTCGTCGACTGGCTGGAGGCGAAGGCGGCCGCGGCGGCCGGTGACGACGCCGCGGAGGCGCACACATGACCGACGAGACGTACACCGCGAGCGTCGTCGGCGGCACCGGCTTCACCGGCGGCGAGCTGTTGCGGATCCTCTCTGGTCACCCCGAGTTCGAGGTCGTGCAGGCCACGTCGCGGTCGGCCGACAACATGACCGTCGGGCGCTCGCACCCGAACCTGCGCGGGCTCGACCTGCGCTTCTCCGACCCCGACGACCTCGAATCGGTCGACGTGCTGTTCTCGGCGACGCCTCACGGCGTCTCGATGGGCCGGATCGACGAGTACTTCGAGGCCGCCGACACGGTCGTCGACCTCTCGGCAGACTTCCGGCTGCCCGAGGCCGCGCTGTACGACGAGTGGTACGACGGCCACGAGTCGCCCGAGTACCTGGAGCGCGCGGAGTACGCGCTCCCCGAGATCAACCGCGACAACCTCTCCGGCGCCGACCTGATCGCCGGCGGCGGCTGCAACGCGACCGCGACGATCCTCGGGCTCAAGCCCCTCGTCGACGCGGGCGCGCTCGGTCCCGACGCGGGCGAGGTCGTCGTCGACGTGAAGGTGGGCTCCTCGGAGGGCGGCGCCGGCGGCGGCGCGGCCTCCTCGCACCCGGAGCGGTCGGGCGTCGTGCGCCCGTACGCGCCCACGAGCCACCGTCACGAGGCGGAGATAGAGGCGTACCTCGGGCTCGACGTCTCCTTCACCGTCCACGCGGTCGAGATGGTGCGCGGCGCGAGCGCGACCTGCCACGTCTTCCCCGACGAGCCCGTCTCGAAGGCGGACCTCTGGCAGGCGTACCGCGGCGCCTACGCGGACGAGCCGTTCATGCGGATCGTCTCCGGCGGGGGCGGCGTCTACCGCTACCCCGAACCGAAGGCGGTCGCCGGCACCAACCACGGCGAGGTCGGCTTCGAGCTCGACCCCGGCAACCGCCGCATCGTCGTCTTCTCGGCGATAGACAACATGATGAAAGGCTCCGCCGGGCAGGCGGTCCACGCGGCGAACGTCGCACTCGAACTGCCAGAAGACGCCGGCTTGGAGTTTCAGGGGCTTCACCCCGTGGGATCGCCATGACGGGCGAGCAGTCCCGTGCCGGCGGCACGCCCGCCGACGAACCCCCCGTCGTGGTCAAGATCGGCGGCGCGAAGGCGGTCGATCCGGCGGGCGCCGTCGGCGACGTGGCCCACCTCGCCGCCAACGGGCGGCGGGTCGTCGTCGTTCACGGCGGCTCGACCGTCGTGGACGAGGTCATCGAGCGGCTCGGCATGGAGCCCGAGTACGTCGAGTCCGCCTCCGGCGTCACGGGTCGGTTCACCGACGCGGAGACGATGGAGGCGTTCACGATGGCGATGGCCGGCAAGCTCAACACCGAGCTGACGGCGCAGTTCCGCGAGGCCGGCGTCGACGCGGTCGGCCTCTCCGGCGTCGACGGCGGGCTCCTCTCGGGGCCGCGCAAGTCGGCGGTCCGGGTCATCGAGGACGGGAAGAAGAAGATCCGCCGCGGCGAGCACTCCGGCCGGATCGAGTCGGTGAACGCCGACCTGCTCTCCGGCCTCCTCGCCGACGGCTACACGCCCGTCGCCTCGCCCCCGATGGAGGGGACGGAGAGCGACGGCGGCGTCACGCCCGTTAACGCCGACGCGGACCGGGCGGCCGCCGCGGTCGCGGGCGCGCTCGGCGCAGATCTCGTCCTGCTCACGGACGTGGCCGGCGTGTACGCGGACCCCGACGACCCCGACACGCTGATCGAGTCGGCGGCGACGCCCGACGAACTGGCGACGGTCGAGAACGCCGCCGAGGGGTTCATGGGGAAGAAGGTGATGGCCGCGACGGAGGCGCTCTCCGGCGGCTCCGGGCGCGTCGTCGTCGCCGACGCCAACATCAACGATCCCATCGTCGCCGCGCTCGGCGGCGGCGGGACGACGATCGAGCGGTCGGCGCTCGGGGACGAGGCAGACGGCGACGCCGAGGAGGCGGACGCCGAAACCGGAGGTGAGACCGCATGAGCGGGTTCGTCTTCTCCGAGAAGCCGATCGAGATCGCCTCGGGCGACGGCGTGACGCTCACCGACACGAACGGGACCGAGTACCTCGACTTCGGCGCGAGCTACGCCTGTACGCCCGTCGGCCACTGCCACCCCGAGGTCGTCGACGCCGCGACGAGTCAGATAGAGGAGCTCATGTACGTGCAGGCGTCGTACCCGCACGCGGCGCGGACCGCGCTGTACGAGCAGCTCTCCGACGCCGGGCCGGGCGACGTGGACAACGTCTGGCTCTGTAACTCCGGCACCGAGGCCAACGAGGCCGCCCTGAAGTTCGCCCGGCACGCCACCGGTCGCGAGAAGATCGTCGCGACGGCGCAGGGGTTCCACGGTCGGACGATGGGCGCGCTCGCGACCACCTGGAAGGAGAAGTATAAGGACGGGTTCGAACCCCTCGCGGGCGGGGTCGAGTTCGTCGAGTACGGCGACGCCGACGCGATGCGCGAGGCGGTCGACGACGAGACCGCCGCGGTGATCCTCGAGCCCCTGCAGGGCGAGGGCGGGATCAACCCCGTCGCCACGGGGTATCTGCAGGCAGTCCGGGAGGCGACGGACGAAGCGGGCGCGGCGATGGTCCTCGACGAGATCCAGACCGGGCTCGGTCGCACCGGCTCGCTGTGGGCGGCCGAGCGCCATGACGTGGTGCCCGACGTGCTCACCACCGCGAAGGGGCTCGCCAGCGGGCTCCCGATCGGCGCGACGCTGTGTCGCGACTGGATCGCCGAGGACGCCGGCAACCACGGCTCGACGTTCTCCGGCGGGCCCGTCGTGTCGGCCGCGGCGGGGGCCACGCTCGACGTGATCGAGCGCGAGGACCTCGCCACGCACGCCGACGAGACGGGCGCGTACATCCGCGGGCAGATCGAGGAGCGCCTCGGCGACGACGTCCGCGACGTCCGCGGTGACGGCCTGATGATCGGCATCGAGGTGAAGCGCGGTTCGAACCGCCTGCTGCGGGACCTGGCGATCGAACACCAGGTGCTCGCGCTGCCGGCGGGCCGCACCGTGTTGCGTCTGCTCCCGCCGCTGACGATCGACCGCGAGCACGCCGACGCGGTCATCGACGCGATCGCGGAGGTGATCGGGTGATGTCGACCGGGAAGGAGCGCGACGCCGCCGACGCGGACGATCCGGTGACCGAGTCGGACGCGGACGAGTCGTCGGCGGCCGGGACCGACGTGGTCGCGGGCGGCGGCTACCCCGAGGCCTGCGACACGCCGGCTCGGAAGCTGCTGTACGACATGGTCTCTATCCCCTCGCCGTCGGGCGAGGAGGAGCAGGCGGCGAAGCGCCTCGTCGACTTCTTCGAGGCCAACGGCCGGGCGGCGCGGATCGACGAGGCCGGCAACGTCCGCGCGCCCGCCAGCGACGCGGTCCTGCTGACCTCGCACATCGACACCGTTCCCGGCGACATCCCGGTCGAGGTGAAGCCGGCGGCCGAGGACGGCGCGGTCGGCGAGCCGGGCGAGCCAGTGCTCTGGGGGCGCGGGAGCGTGGACGCCACCGGGCCGCTCGTCGCGATGGCGGTCGCGGCGGTGAAGACGGGGGTCTCGTTCGTCGGCGTCGCCGGCGAGGAGACGAACTCTCGGGGCGCCCGGTTCCTCGTCGAGGACCGCGACGCGCCCGAGGCGGTGGTGAACGGCGAACCCTCCGGCTGGGACGGCGTCACCCTCGGCTACCGCGGGTTCCTCGCGGGCACGTACGTGAACACGAGCGAGTCCGGACACACCTCGCGTCCGGAGCCGAACGCGATCCAGCACGCGATCGACTGGTGGCACGGCGTCGAGGAGGCGTTCGACCCCACCGACGACGACACGCCCGTCTTCGAACAGGTGACGACCAAGCCCGTCTCGGTCGACGGCGGGCTCACCGACGACGGGCTCGCCGTCGAGGCGACGATGGACGTGCAGCTCCGCGTCCCGCCCAACCGGACGGTCGACGAGATCCACGAGCTGGCCGAGACGGAGCTGTCGACCGGCTCGGTCCACTGGAAGGAGCCCATCCCGCCGGTGATGGAGAGCCCGCGGACGGAGCTGGCGCGGGCGTTCCGGGTCGCGATCCGGGGCGCCGGCGGCGACGTTCGGCTGCTGCGCAAGACCGGCACGAGCGACATGAACCTGTTCGCGGCCGCGTGGGACTGCCCGATGGTCACCTACGGCCCCGGGAACTCGGACCTCGACCACGCGCCCGACGAGCGGCTCCCCCTCTCGGAGTTGGACCGCGCGACGACGGTGTTGAGCGACGTCTGCCGGGACCGACCGTAGGCGTCACGGCACCGCCCGTGGCGCCGGCTCCTTTTGACCCGCCTCGCGTCGCTTCCGACGATTGACCGCACCGCGGTCACGACCCAAGACCACCGACACCATCTCGACTCTACACACACCACTTACCCATGCCACTCGCCACCGACGACTTCCTCGACATCGACGACGTGACGCCAGCCGAACTGGACGCCCTGCTCGACCGCGCCGCCGCGATGAAGGCGGGCGAGACCGACCCCCGACTCGGAGATGCGACGCTCGGAATGATCTTCGAGAAACCCTCGACGCGCACCCGCGTCTCCTTCGAGACGGGGATGACCCGACTGGGCGGTCACGCGATGTTCCTCGGGCCCGACGACATCCAACTGGGCCACGGCGAGCCGCTGCGCGACACCGCTCGCGTGCTCGGTCGGTACGTCGACGGGGTGATGGCGCGGCTGTTCGATCACGACGACGTCGAGACGCTCGCCGAGTACGCCGACTGCCCCGTGATCAACGGGCTCACCGACGAGGCGCACCCCTGCCAGACGCTGGCCGACCTCCTGACGATCCGCGAGACGGTCGGCGAGGACGCCACGGTCGCGTGGGTCGGCGACGGCAACAACGTCGGGCAGTCGTTCGTCGTCGGCGCGGCGATGGCCGGGATCGACGTCGAGGTCGCCACCCCCGCGGAGTACGGGATGAACCCCGCCGTCTTCGATCGCGCCGCGTCGTTCGGCGCCGACGTGACCCCGACGACCGATCCCGAGGCCGCGATCGACGGCGCCGACATCGTCTACACCGACGTGTGGATCTCGATGGGGCAGGAGGACGAACGCGAGGAGAAGCTCGCCGCCTTCGACGGGTTCCAGGTGAACGCTGACCTGCTGGCCGACACCGACGCGAAGGTGATGCACTGCCTGCCCGCACATCGCGGCGAGGAGGTCACGAACGACGTGCTCGAATCTAACCGCGCGCTCGTCTGGGACCAGGCCGAAAACCGGATGCACGCGCAGAACGCGCTGCTCGTCGAGCTGCTCGGCGGGGAGTGACCCGGTACGCCGGCGGACCCACTGATTAATACCTCGGCGGCGGATCGTGCGACTGCGAAGCCATGAACGTGCCCTCCAAGCGATCGATAGACGCGCTCGCGGTCGGAACGATGGCGCTCCCGCTCGTCGCCGCGGTCCTGCTCTGGGGATCGCTTCCGGCGGAGATGGCGGTTCACTGGAGCGGCGGGACGCCGGACACGGTGGCGTCGAAGCCGGTCGCGACGGTCGGCCTGTTCGCGTTCGGCGTCGCGACCGTCGCCTTCGTCCGGATCGCGCCGGACTCGATGACGAACACGCCGGGCGGGACGACCCTCTCCGTGCTCTTTCTCGGCGCCACGTTCGGCTGGGTCCAGACGATCGTCCTCGTCTGGAACCTCGGGTACCGGTTCGACGTGACGCTCGCGCTGCTGCCGATCCTCGCGGTCGCCGCGCTGCTGGTCGCGTTCGCGGTCCGAACGGGTCGGCGCTGACTGGGGACGCCCGCCGGGCCGCGCGGCCCGCGGCCCGCGATCAGCGACGGTCACGGCCGCCGCGGCGGCTCGCGGTCGTCCATGAGGAAGACGCTGTCCTGGTTCGGGTCGAAGTACACCTCCAGCGCGCGGAGGGCGCCCACGTACGCCGCGACCGCGGCGAACACGAACGAGACGGCGGCCGGAACGAGGAGTCCGAGGACCATACCGAGCCGATCTGCCGCGGCGGACTAATGCGTATCGGCGGAGCGGCTGGGGCTTTGGGGGTGATCGTCGGCGATCAGCAGGTGTCTGCGTATAGCCGAGCGGCTGAGGCTTTGACAATGTCCGCCGTCGATCCGCAATCAATGGTGTAAACAGCGCCGACCCGATCTAGTTGCCGGTCCAGCGCAGCACCGCGAGCGTCCCCTCGTACAGGATGATCATGGTGAGCGTCACGATGATCGGCGCCATCCCGGTCGGGTCGGGGCTGAAGAGGAACGCGATCCCGAGGAACGACCCCCAGAAGATCAGGCGCTTCGCCTCCAGCCACTGCCGGGTGACGAGGTTCATCATGATCGCGAGCATGATGAACAGCGGGATCTGGAACACGATCGCCATGAACGCGAGCATGATGACGATCAGGTTGAACGTCTCCGCGAGGCCGAACGCGATCGTCGCGGCGTCGGACGTGTAGGTGGTGAAGTACGAGAAGATCGCGGGCAACACGAGGAAGTGCGCGAACGCGATTCCGACGCCGCCGAGGACGAGGCTCGTCGGGACGGCGGCGAGGTAGTAGCGCCGCTCGTTCTCGTACAGCCCCGGTTTCATGAACCGGTAGGTCTGGTAGACGAACGCCGGAAGCCCGACGACGACGCCCGCGAGCCCGGCGACCTTCAGCCGCGTGAGCGGGAGCTCGAGGGGGCCGTACAGCCGCGGGCGGTTCTCCATCGGCGCGGGGATGTGGTAGCTCCAGAAGTAGTTGATGAGGTCGGTCGACTCCGTGACCACGACCAGCGTCGCCAACCCGCCGAAGACGAAGACGACCGCGAGCCGCCGCATCATCTCCTCGATGTGGGCCGCGAGCGGCATCTCCTCGTCCGTCTCGGGCGCCTCGATCCCGCTGAACTCCTCCTCGCTCTCGACGGACCCCCCACTCGCGATACCGCCGTCTTCGACGGTCAGCGCGTTTGCGTCGTCCGCGTCTGTATCGTCGCCGTCTGCATCGTCGCCGTCTGCGTCGTCCGCATCGTCGTCGGAGTCGGAACCGAGATCCGGCTTCCTGCTGTCGTCGAGGTGCTTCGCGCTTCCCGGCTCGTGCGCGTCGAAGGTGTCGTCGCCGTCCTCGTCGCCCTCTTCGTCTCCGTCGGCGCCTTCGGGACCCGGATCCGCGTCTGCGCCGTCCTCGTCGCCCGCGCCGTCCTCGTCCGTCCCGATCTCCGACGTGACCTCGGGCGAGACCTCCGGCTCGACGCCCGCCGACTCGCCACCTTCCTCGTCGCCTACTCGGCCGTCTCCGGGAGTCTCATCGGATTCTTCGGCCGATCCGTCCTCCGGAGAGTCGGCGCTGTCGACCCTCCCGTCGTCGGCGACCGAGTCGTCCTCGGGGGCCGAGGGCTCGTCACGCGACCGGTCCGAGTCGTCCATTCACTTCTTCTACGCAACCGGGTGACTATAGGCCTTTTCGGATGGCGGCGAGCGCCGCCGCGGCACGCGGACGCGAGCGCGGTCGAAAAGGTTGATAACGGCGACGGACTTCCGGTCTCGTATGGCGAGTGCCCTCGACGAGGATACCCAGCAGTCGCTCGCGGAGGGACGCGAGTCTGCGAAGGCCTTCCTCCGGTCGGTTCAGAAAGACCTCCAGAAGGTGTTCGTCGTCTTCCTGCTGGGGTTCCTCGCGACGTTCTGGGCGCTCCGCGTCTACATCTGGGACCAGCTTCGGGCGATCACCGAGGCCAACATGTCGCCCTCGGTCGCCGCCGAGACGGACGTGATCGCGACGACCCCGTTCGAAGTGATCCTCCTGCAGGCGAAGATCGGGCTGATCGTCGGCGTCATCTTCGCGATTCCCCCCTTCATCTACGTCTCCCGCGACGAGCTCCGCGCTCGCGGGGCGTGGCCGCAGTCGCCGATCCAGCGCTGGAAGCTCGCCGGAATCGGTCTCCTCGGCTTCGGTCTGTTCGCGGTCGGCGTCGGGTACGGCGTGTACGCCTTCTTCCCGATCATGTTCTCCTTCCTCGCCGGCTTCGGGTTGGAGGCCGGGCTCCAGCCCACCTACGGGATCGTGATGTGGACGGAGTTCATCGTCTTCCTCTCGCTCTCCTTCGGGCTCGCCGGGCAGATGCCGCTTCTCATCACCGGGCTCTCCTACTCGGGGATCGTCCAGTACGAGACGTTCCGCGACAAGTGGCGCTACGCGGTCGTCGCCATCTTCGTCTTCGGTGCCGTGTTCTCGCCGCCGGACCCGTTCACCCAGCTGATGTGGGCGTTCCCGCTGATCGTTCTGTACGGCTTCAGCCTCTACCTCGCGAAGCTCGTCGTCACGGCCAAACGAAGCTCCGACCGCATCCACGTGCTCGGCGCGGCCTGGAACCACTGGAACGTCGTCGGCGGGGCGGCCGTCCTCGGCGGCGGGCTCGTGTACGCCTTCTACGAGTACGGCGGCCGGACCGCCGTTAACGATCTCCTCCGCCTCGCCAACAGCGAGTGGCGCTTCCTCGAGCCCGGCGCGGGCCTCGGCACCGACCCCGCGACGGCGGCCGGCATCTACGCCGCCGTGTGGGCGCTCGCGTTCGTCGCTGTCGCGACGCTGTGGGCCGTCTACGCCGACCTCGACACGACGAGCGCGGGGTACCAGTACGGCGATCCGTCGGCCATCGACGTGAGCGAACTCGACGCCGCCGGCGTGCGCGCAGCGCCGGACGACGCGTTCGCGGCGATGGACGAGGAGGAGTCGCTCGCGATCGCACAGACCGCGATCGACGACGACGACCCGGAGAAGGCGCAGGCGGTCCTCGACCGGTTCGACGCGGTGCACGACGGCGACGCTGGGGGCGGTGACGGCGACGGTTCGGCTGCCCCCGACGCGACGGGAGGCGGCGGCGGTGCGGGTGGCTCCGGCGGTTCCGGGGGTGGCGACGGCCTGGTGGGCACCGTTCAGGACCGGACCTCTCGGGCCAGCTCCACGTTCCTCTCCGAGCTCACCGACGGCGACGAGGACGAGGCGGAAGACGACATCGGCGGCTACTACAAGGACCTCAAGTTCATCTTCGACTCGCTGCGGTCGCGGTCGTTCCGACTCGTCGCCGTCTTCGGCGGCGTGATGGCGGCCGCGTTCACGTGGCTGTACCTCGGCGGGCTCGCGACGGTGCGCAACGACTTGGAGTCCCGCGTCCCCGCCGAGATCGGGGGTGGGATCAACATCATCACGCTCCACCCGGTCGAGGCGCTGATCTTCATGGTGAAGTTCTCCGTCCTGCTCGGGATCGTCGCCGTGTTCCCGGTCGCCCTCTACTACGCGTGGCCCGCCCTCCGCGAGCGCGGTTTCGTCGCCGGCCGCATCTATCAGGTGTATCTCTGGGCCGGCGCGCTGTTCGCCGGGCTGTTCGGCGGCTTCGCGCTCGGGTACGCCTACATCGCCCCCGGGATCATCGGGTGGCTCGTCACCGACGCCGAGCTGGCGAACATGGTCATCACCTACCAGGTGAGCGACTTCCTCTGGCTCGTCGTCTACACCACCATCGGGATCGGCTTCCTCGCGGACATCCCGATCGCGATGCTCCTGTTGAACAACGCCGGGGTTCCGTACCGGGTCTTCCGGAGCCGCTGGCGCGAGGTCACCGTCGGGATCATGCTGTTCGCGGCGGTGTTCACCCCCGCCGACGTGATCACGATGCTCCTCGCGACGCTCCCGCTGATGGCGGCGTACGGCGTCGGTGTCGGCGTCCTGTTCCTCGTCACCTTCGGGGGCCGGCGGAACCTCTCGCCGCCCTCGGAGTTCGTCGGACGCTGACGCGCACCGGGGTCGGTTCTCGCTCCTCGTCGTCCCTCTTCTCGCTCCGCCAGCGCCGCAGACCGCCGAGACCGACGGGTATTCCCGCGCGCGCACGCAACAGGGGACAAGAATGAGCAAGGACTACATCGAGGTCCGCGGCGCCGAGGAACACAACCTCAAGGACCTCGACGTCCGGATCCCGCGCGAGGAGTTCACCGTCGTCACCGGGCTCTCCGGGTCGGGGAAGTCGTCGCTCGCGTTCGACACCGTCTACGCCGAGGGGCAGCGCCGGTACATCGAGTCGCTGTCGGCGTACGCCCGCAACTTCCTCGGGCAGATGGACAAACCGCAGGTGGAGTCGGTCGAGGGGCTCTCGCCGGCGATCTCCATCGACCAGAAGAACGCCGCGAACAACCCCCGCTCGACCGTGGGGACCGTCACCGAACTCCACGACTACCTCCGGCTGCTGTACGCCCGGATCGGCACCCAGTACGACCCCGTCACCGGCGAGGAGGTCGGCGAGCAGTCCGCACAGGACATGGTGAACCAGATCCTCGAACTGCCCGAGGGGACCCGCGCGAAGGTCGCCGCGCCGGTCGTCCGCGACCAGAAGGGCGCGTTCGAGGACCTGTTCGAGGAACTCGTAAGCGACGGGTACGCCCGCGTCGAGGTCGACGGCGAGGGGATGGACCTGACCCTCGACGACCCCGACCTCGACGAGAACTACGACCACACCATCGACGTGATCGTCGACCGGATCCGGGTGTCGCCCGACGCCCGCTCGCGGATCACGGACTCGGTGGAGACCGCCTTGGAGGAGGCGGACGGCGCGCTCAAGCTGATCGTTCCCGACCCGCCCGAAGACGTCCCCTTCGCCTCGAACGCGCGGTCGACCGGGTCGCTGGCGGCGGACGCCGACGCCGACGACCGGCTGGTCGTCGAGTTCTCCGAGGAGCTCGGCAACCCCAACTCCGACGTGCAGTTCTCCGCGATCGAGACGCGCTCCTTCTCGTTTAACAGCCCGTACGGCGCCTGTCCCGAGTGCGAGGGGATCGGCTCGACGAAGGAGGTCGACGAGGACCTCGTGATCGAGGACCCCTCGAAGCCGCTCAAACACGTCTTCGAGCCGTGGAGCTACGACCGCACCTACTACTCCCGCCAGCTCGACAACGTCGCCGACCACTTCGGCATCTCGCTCGACACGCCCTTCGCGGAGCTCGACGAGTCGATTCGGCGGCAGTTCCTCTACGGCACCGACGACCTCGTCCATTTCGAGTGGACCACGAAGAACGGCACGCGCGAGAAGACCGAGCGCTTCGAGGGGGTCATCCCGAACCTGGAGCGTCGCCACGTCGAGACCGACTCCGAGCGCGCCCGCGACCACATCGAGGAGTACATGGCCGTGACGACGTGCCCGGAGTGTGACGGCACTCGCCTGAAAGAGCAGTCGCGACACGTGCTCGTCGCGGGCACCGCGATCACCGAGGTGAACGAGATGTCGATCGCGGAGGCGCGGGAGCACTTCGAAGGGATGGAGGCCGAGCTGAACGAGCGCGACACGACGATCGCCGAGGAGATTCTCAAGGAGATCCGCGCGCGCCTCGGCTTCATGGAGGAGGTCGGCCTGGAGTACCTCACCCTCGACCGCGAGGCGTCGACGCTCTCCGGCGGCGAGAGCCAGCGCATCCGGCTCGCCACGCAGGTCGGGTCGGGGCTCGTCGGCGTGCTGTACGTCCTCGACGAGCCGTCGATCGGGCTCCATCAGCGCGACAACGACCGCCTGCTGAACACCCTGGCCGGACTGCGCGACCTCGGGAACACCCTCGTCGTCGTCGAGCACGACGAGGAGACGATGCGCCGCGCCGACGAGATCATCGACATGGGGCCCGGCCCCGGCAAGCGCGGCGGCGAGGTGGTCGCGCAGGGCGACTTCGACGACGTGATCGCCGCCGACGAGTCGGTCACGGGCGACTACCTCGCCGGGCGGAAGGAGATCCCGGTGCCCGAGGAGCGCCGCGAGCCGGACGGCGAGCTGACGGTGCGCGGCGCCCGACAGCACAACCTCGCGGACCTCGACGTGTTGGTCCCGCTCGGCACGCTGACGACCGTCACCGGGGTCTCGGGCTCCGGGAAGTCGACGCTCGTCAACGACATCCTGTACAAGGGGCTCGCCCGCGAGATGAACGACAACACCTCCGTCGACCCCGGCGACCACGACGCGATCGACGGCGTCGATCAGATCGAGACGGTGCGGCTCATCGACCAGTCGCCGATCGGGCGGACCCCGCGCTCGAACCCCGCCACGTACACGGACGTGTTCGACTACGTCCGCGAGCTGTTCGCGGAGACCAAGCTCTCCAAGCGCCGCGGCTACGAGAAGGGGCGGTTCTCCTTCAACGTGAAGGGCGGGCGCTGCGAGGAGTGCGGCGGACAGGGGACCGTGAAGATCGAGATGAACTTCCTCTCGGACGTGTACGTCCCCTGCGAGGAGTGCGGCGGCGCGCGCTACAACGACGAGACGCTCGACGTCACGTATAAGGGCGCGACCATCTCCGACGTGCTCGACATGAGCGTCGACGAGGCGTACGACTTCTTCGAGAGCCACCAGGGGCTCCAGCGCCGCCTGAAGCTCTTAAAAGACGTCGGACTCGGCTACATGGAGCTCGGCCAGCCCTCCACCACCCTCTCCGGGGGCGAGGCCCAGCGCGTCAAGCTCGCCGAGGAGCTGGGGAAGAAGGCGACCGGCGATACCCTCTACCTGCTCGACGAGCCGACGACGGGGCTCCACAAGGCGGACGAGCGGAAGCTGATCGACGTGCTCCACCGCCTCGTCGACGCCGGCAACACCGTGGTCGTCATCGAACACGAGCTCGACCTGGTGAAAAACGCCGACCGCGTGATCGACCTCGGCCCGGAGGGCGGCGACGGCGGCGGCGAGCTCGTGGCGAGCGGTACGCCCGAGGCGGTCGCCCGCAGCGACGACTCCCACACCGGACGCTACCTGCGCGACCTTCTCCCCGAGGTCGACATCGCGGGGCCGCGAGACGACCGGCGAAAGCCGGCGGCCGCGGACGACGACTGAGGGACGTCGTCCGCGCGAGAGATCTGCCCGCGCTCCCGATTTCGCCGTGCATCCGGGTCGGAGCGACCCGCAGTTTGATGCCGCGGGGCGCCGTCGCTCCGGGCGATGCACGAGATCACGACGGACGACGTGCCCGAGGCGCTCGGACCGTACTCGCAGGGGATCGTCTCCGGTGACACGGTGCACGTATCGGGGAAGACCGGCGTCGACCCCGACACCGGCGAGGCCCCCGAGTCGGTGGCCGAGCAGACGACGCAGACGCTCGCGAACGTCGCCGCGATACTGGAGGCGGCCGGCACCAGCCCGGACGCCATCGTGACGGCGACCGTCTACCTCACGGACATGGACGACTACGACGCCGTGAACGAGGCGTACGAGTCGTTCCTCTCGGAGCCGTACCCGGCCAGGACCTGCGTCGAGGTGTCCCGGCTCCCCGCGCCGCTCGACGTCGAGATCACCGTCACGGCCGAACTCGACGGCGACGACTGAGCCCGGACGGGTCGCCATCACCCCCCGGCTCAGAACTTCTCCAGCAGCGACTCGTAGAACTCGGTGTCGCGGTCGCCGGCGAGCTTCTCGACGATGAGCTCCGGCGTCGACCGCGCGAGGTGTCCCTTCCGCGGCGACCGGTTCACCCGGAGTTCGCCGTCGACGAGGCCGGCGGCCTCGATCCCGTCGACGGCGACGTCGAAGTCGGCGGCGTCGCGGATCTCGCGGGCGAGGTGGGAGACGAAGACGGCGGTCGCGTCCTGCTCGTCGAGCGCTTCGAGGATGCCCGCGATGATCTTCGCGGAGGCGCCCGGCTCCGTGATCGACTCCAGCTCGTCGACGAGGACGAGCCGGCCGTCGGCGCCCTCGACGAGGTCGCCGAAGTCACGGAGCGTCGCCTCGAACGCGCCCGCGTCGAGGGTGCCCTGCGACTTGGCGTAGTAGTGGACCTCCTCGAAGCGCTCGACGCTCGCGGACGCGGCGGGGACGGGCATCCCCATCTGCGCCAACACCACCACGAGCGCCACGAGGTCGAGCGTCGACGTCTTCCCGCCGGAGTTGACCCCCGAGAGCAGCGTCGCGCCCGACACGGCGTAGTCGATCGGCTCCGCGTCCTCGAACGCGACGTCGAGAAGCGGGGAGCGACCGTCCTCGATGCGGAACCCCTTCCCCGCCGTCTCCGGTTCACCTTCTGCGTCCGGCTCGACCACGTCCGGCATGACGCAGTCGAAGTCGCGGGCGAACCGCGCGATCGCCAGCTCCACGTCGAGTTCGAGGGCGTCCCGCACGAGCTCCTCGACCGGCTCGCGCAGCTCGCCGAGATCGCTCGCGAGCTCCGCCTTCAGTCGGGCGGCCCGTCGGTCGCGCGCCGCCGAGAGCTCGGTGCGCAGCCGAGAAACCGCGCTCTCGTCGTGCTCGACGGGGAAGGAGGGGTCGCCGCCGAAGACGCGCTCGGCCAGCTCCGCCTCCTCAGGCTCCAACCGGAGCGCGTCGGCGAACTGCTCGCGGGCACGGGCGATCGCCTCGTCGTACTCGTCGGCGAGCTCCCGGTCGAGGAGCGAGTCGACGCGGGCGCCCTGCTCGACCAGCGAGAGGAAGTCGGTCCCCTCGATCGTCACGTCCCGCTCCCGGATCGCCTCCCGGAGCCGGTCGTCGGCGACCGACTCGGCGGTCGACACCGCGGCGTCCAGATCGTCGACGGCGGCCGTCAGCCGTTCGAGCTCCGCGTCGCCCACGACCGTCCCGTCGTCGTCGAGCCGCGCGAGCGCGTCGCGGAGGCTTCCGAGATCCGCCGCGGGGGAAAGGTCAGCCGCCTCGTGGACCGCCGCGGCCGCCTCCAGCCGCTCGCGGTTCGCCGCGAAAAAGGCGAGCAGGCGTTCGGGGACAGTCTCGGCGGGGGTCTCCAGCGCGTCCGGGCGGACGTGCACGTCGCCCTCGACGTCCAGTCCGGCGAACGTCTCGTCGAGGACGATCACGGTGGCGTACGACCGCGCGAGCTCGGAGATGTCGCGGGCGTCCTCGACGGTCTCGACCGACAGCTCCGGGACGGCGGACTCGGCGCGGGCCAGCGTCTCGGCGTCGGCGGTCGCGAGACACCGGTCGCGCACGCGGACGGTCGGCGGGTCGGTGAGGGGTTCGACGCCGGTCAGCGCCTCCCGGACCGCGGGGTCGGGATCGCGCTCCGTCGCCGCCTCGACGAACGACTGCGCCTCGTCGATCCGCGAGGCCGAGGCGCTCGGGTAGAACGTCTCCAGTCGCTTCGCGGCGTAGTCGGTGACGGTGCGCTCGCGCAGCAGGTCGATCGCCGAGCGGTACACCTCGCGGGCCCGGTCCGTCGCCAGCACGCGCCCGTCGTCGTCGTGCCGGCGGCGGATCGCGCCGCGGGCGATGCGGGCCGCGCGGGCCTCGTTGACGCCGGGGGCGCGAGCGATCGCGGCCACGTCGCCGGACTCGACGGTCGCGACCGGATCGTCGAGCTCGCGCAGCGCCGCGGCCGTCTTCGCGCCGACGCCGGGGATCGCCTCCAGCTCCATCTGTCCGCGGATATCGCGGCAACGCGCAAAAGGATAGGGGGTCCGGGTCCGCCGGGATCGCTCGCTCGACCCGCGCTGATTCCCGGTCGTCCGCGGCCGACGCGCTTTTTCCCGCCGACCGCGAACCCGGGGCCATGAGTCAGCACACTCTCGCCGCCGAGGGCGATCTCGTCCCCGAGACGGCGGCGAAGGCGGCGGCCGCCCGCAATGCGATCGGCGAGCGCGACGGGGTCCTCGTCGCGTTCTCCGGCGGGGTCGACTCCTCGGTCGTCGCGGCGCTCGCGCGCGACGCGCTCGGCGACGACGCGGTCGCCTGCACGGCGCGCAGCGAGACGCTCCCGGCCGCGGAGCTCGACGACGCGAAGCGCGTCGCCGACGAGATCGGGATCCGCCACGAGACGGTCACCTTCTCGGAGCTCGACGACCCGAACTTCGTCGCCAACGACGGCGACCGCTGTTACCACTGCCGGACGATGCGGCTCGGCCGGATGTACGAGACGGCACAGGAGCTCGGGATCGGCACGGTCTGTGACGGGACCAACGCCGACGACCCCGGCGAGGGCCACCGCCCCGGTCTGCGCGCGGTCGAGGAGCTCGACGTGTTCTCGCCGCTCCTCGACGCCGCGATCACGAAGGCGGAGGTCCGGGCGATCGCCGAGGCCTACGACCTGTCGGTCGCCGACAAACCCTCGATGGCGTGTCTCTCCTCCCGGATTCCGACCGGGTTGGAGGTCACCGAGGAGCGATTGACCCGCGTCGAGAAGGCCGAGCGGGTGCTCCGCGAGTGGGGGTTCGAGGGGTTCCGCGTCCGCGACCACGACGGGCTCGCGCGCGTCGAGATCGCCCCCGACGAACTGGAGCGCGCGCTCGATCCCGCCTTCGCCGAGGCGGTCCACGAGCACCTCACCGACGTGGGGTTCGACTACGTCACCCTCGACATGGCCGGCTACCGAACCGGGAGCGTGAGTCCGGGCGGCGACGGGGACGGCGAGCCGACCGACGAGGGGACGAGCGACAACACGGGCGACAGCGGGACGAGCGCCGATCTCGGTCGGCAGTACCCGCGCTGAGACGACTGCGGGAGACCGCGATGCGGGCAGACCCAGTCGGTCGCGATGCGGGACTGACTCGACCGAACGCGAGCAAGGCGTTATCACCCGAGAGAACCCGACGCGAACGTTTATCTACAGTGTTGATGAACCGACACCTATGAGCGAATCGAAGACGCTCGCGATCATCGCGGGCGGGGTGGGCGGGGCCGTCGGCTCGTTCGTCGGCGTCGCGATCGGCGGGACCACGCTCACCGTGACGCTGACGACGCTCGTCGTCGCGATCCTCGTCGGCGCCGCGGTGATCGCGAGCGCCGTCATCGCCGGCGACGTGGAGTTCTTCGCGAGCGCCGACGGCGAGTGAGCTGCCGCTTCGGCGGCGGCTCCGTTCTCGATCCCTCGACTCCGACAGGAGCAGCGTGCTGCGTGGTGGGCGCGTATACGACCCGCTCAGCCACGGCTGTTCCGCAGACGAAATAAAGGGGTACGCAAACGCGGGTGGCGCGGTTCGATCGACGAACTGCCCCCGGTAATCGCCAGATAGCGTCGGTGTCGCTGTGAGGGTACGGAGACCTACTGAGTGCAATTTGGTGTGTTTCGCGTGGAGACGGCGAGCGTCGACCTCGCCTCTCACGGAAGATGCGACGGCGTCTCGTAGGCGGTTTCGAGAGCCGGCGACTTCGTCGTCAGAACACGCCGGGGCCGCCCTCGGTCTGCTGTCGGCGGCCGCTGATGATGCTCGGAGTCCCGCCGGTCTGGATGATGTTGAACGCGGTCATCAGGTCCGTCCGGGAGATGATCCCGACCAGCTCGCCGCTCCGATCGACGACCGGGAGCCGACCGACGCCGTTCTCCTGCATCGTCTGCAGCGCCGTCACCGCGTCCGCCTCGGGGCCGACACCGACCACGTCGGTCTCCATCACGTCCTCGACGGTGTAGGCGTCGCGCTCGACGTCTCGGACGGAACGCGCGTCCTCTAAGGTCACCATCCCGACGAGGTCGTCGCCCCGGAGCACGGGGTAGCCGGTGTGACGCTCCTCGAACATCCGGCTCATCAGGTCCGCGACCGAGGTGTCCTCGCTGACGGTGTGGAGGGACTCGCGACGAGTCATCACGTCGGCGACGGTGACGTCTTCGAAGGCGGCCTTCAGGGTCGTCTGCTGGGCCTCGCCCGAGGCGGCGATGTAGATGAAGAACGCCAACACGATCAGCAGCAGCTGGAAGGTGAACAGCCCGATCAGCCCCATGAAGAAGGCGAACACCTTACCGACCGCGGCGGCGCGCTGGGTCGCCTGCGCGTGCGGCTGGTTCCGCGCGAGGAGCGCTCGGAGAACGCGCCCGCCGTCCATCGGAAAGGCGGGGAGCATGTTGAACACCGCGAGCACGAGGTTCAGCAGCGCGAGGTAGCCGAAGACGAACAGCGCGGCGTTCGAGCCGACCGGCGCGAGCACGAACACGCCGTAGCAGGCGAGCCCCACCGCGATGCTGACGACCGGTCCCGCGATCGCGATCCAGAACTCGTGTTTCCAGTCCTCGGGGAACTCCGCGAAGTTCGCCAGTCCGCCGAGCAGCCACAGGGTGATCGACTCGATCTCGTAGCCGTACCGCATCGCGACGATCGAGTGCCCGAACTCGTGGAGCAGGACGCCGCCGAACAGTCCGAGCGCGGCCGCCAGCCCGAGCGCCCACGGCGTGAATCCTCCGGCCAGCCCGGCGGGGTCGATGCCGGCGCCGAGCGACTCGTTCATCACCTCGGCGATCATCCCGACCTGCGAGCCGATGAGGTACGCGAAAAGCGGCAGTACGATCAGAAACGTCCAGTTGAGCCTGACCGGGATCCCCAGCACCGTCCCGATCTTGAGTCCTCGCATACCCGCGAGTTGGGCGGGTGGGTGGTTAAACGTCCGGGCGCCGCCGAAGACGGCGCTCCGGCGTTTATAAGCCGCCGGGGGTCGATCGGCCGGTATGCGTGACACCACCGACGACGCGGCGACGGCTGACGACCCGGCCCCCGTTGTGAAGCGCGGCGACGAGATCGGCTACGAGGCCGTCGACGCCGCCGAGGGCCTCCGGAAGGGCGTCCTCCTCGACGAGTCGGACGGCGCCCCGAACTTCGCGATGCGGCGGTTCGAGCTCGCTCCCGGCGCCGCGGTCCCGCGTCACACGAACGCGGTCGAACACGAGCAGTACGTGCTCGCCGGCGAGTACGTCGTCGGGATCGGCGAGGCGGAACACGTCGTCGGTCCCGGCGACGCGCTCCTCATTCCGGCGGGCGTCGAGCACTGGTACCGGAACGAGGGCGAGGAGCCGGGGGCGTTCATCTGTGCGGTGACGAACGGCGACGACGAGATCGAGCTGGTCGAGTAACCGTCGGCCGCCCCCTCACTCGATCGTGCCGACCCGGTCCGCGACGTAGCCGAACTGGTCGCGGTAGCCGTATGGCGACAGCAACACGGGGTAGAAGGGTTCGTCGGCGCGGAGCTGCTCGTCGCCGGCGGCCGCGAACGCCTCGCCGGCCTCGACGCGCTCGAAGTTGTGCGCGAACACCTCGTACACCTCGGCGTCCGGCTTGGGGATCCGGTCGCGGAGGCGGAACACCTCCACGTCCTCGCGACCGCCGGCGTCGACCACGCTCTCCGCGCCGGGCGCCGGGGTGACGCCGGTCGCCGCGAGGAAGGCCCGCGCGAGCCAGTAGGCGTTGTCCGCGGCGCCGTCGGAGCCCTGCAGGCCGGCCTCCACTTCGAGGGTGTGCGGGTGCTCGATGAGCCGCCCCTCGGTGAACGCGTCGGTCTGGATAACCGCGTCGACCGGCAGGTGCGGGGCGACCGCCCGAGCGACCTCGTCCATCGAGTCGACGACGGCGAACGGCTCGGCGTACGACTGCGTCGAGTGGATCGCGAGCGTGGAACAGCCGTCGAGCGCGCCGAGCAGCTCGTCGGCAAGCCGCTCCTCGTGCGCTTCCGCGTCCGGGTCGCCGGGGAACGACCGGTTGAGGTCGGCGTCGAGGTAGCGGACCTCGGCGTCGAGCGCCGCCTCGTTGGCGACGATCAGCCGGACTGGTCGCTCGACGTCAAGGTCGGCGTCGACGAGCCGTCGGACCGCGCGGGCACCGCAGGGTTCGTCGCCGTGGATCGCGCCGACGACCGCGATCTCCGGCTCCCCCTCGCCCAGATCGTGAACGTCCATACGTCCGCGAGGAGCCCTGCCGATAAGTGGCGTTCGGATCCGGAACGCGGCTCGGTGCGCTCGCCGCTCCGACGCGAGCGTCGGCTCAGTGCTCCTCGTCGACCCGCTCCGCGTACTCGTAGTCGGCCGGGTACGCCTCCGGGCGGGCGCCGTCGATGGCGATCTGCCACCCGTCGACGGCGGACGGATCGTCCAGCGCGTCCCGGAGTGTCGCCCGGACCTCGTCGAGATCGACCCCGTAGAAGTCCCCCGGAAGCCCGCGGAGGTACCCCAGTGCGGTCTCGAACAGCGAGCGCATCCCGTCGTCGTTCTCGAAGCCGACGCGCTTGTACGCGCCCGCGGCGACCTGCACCATCCCGTGGAGGAAGGCGCTCTCGGCGGTGCCGCTGCCGTAGTTGTACCACTCGTCCTCGAAGCAGTCGTGGGACTCGTGGTACGCGCCGGCGTTGAACAGCCGGACGCCGTGTTCGGTCGCCCGCCGGAGGGTGGCGTGCTCCCAGTGACCGCCGGCGATCCGCGCGTCGGCGGCGGGATCTTCGTCCGCCGCGGCGCCCTCGCCCGCCGCGTGCCACCCGGTCGGGTTCCCGAGCGGCGGGGCGACGCCCGGATCGCGGGTGTGGTCGTCCATGGGGTCGTGTCGCGCCCGCAGCGACCTAACCGTTTCGCGGGGGTGACCGCTTCCACCGGATCGAACGCTTCTTTCCCCCGCCGGGCGTCGGGTCGGCCAATGGACGCCGGCCTCCTCTCCGCGATCGGCGCCGCGGTCGTCTGGGGGACCTACATCTTCGTCCTCAAGCGCTCCTTCGCGGGGTATCCGCCCGCCGGGCTCACGGTGCTGATCAACGCCTCGGCGATCGCGTGGTTCCTCCCGGTCACCCTCGCGACGACCGATCTCGCGACCGGCGGGATCGGGGGAATCGTCAGCGGGGTGGCCGGCGCGGGCCTCCCGGCCGTCGCCGTCGTCGCCGGTACCGCGGCGGCGACCGCGGCCGCGTTCGTGCTGTTCCTCCGGGCGATCGACGGGGGGGACGTCTCGTACGTGACCCCGATCAACAAGGTCGTCCCGATGTTCGTGCTCCCGCTAGAGGTGCTGTTGCTCGGCGAGGTGCTCGCGCCGATACAGGTCGCCGGGGTCGTCGTCGCCACGGCGGCCGTGTACGTCGCGAACTACGAGCCGGGGGACCTCCTCGCGCCGCTCACCAGCGCGGTCCACTCTCGTCCGGCCCAGCTCGCCCTGGTGAGCGCGGCGTGTTACGCCGTCGCCGACCTCGGGAGGCGGGTGGCGCTTCAGGAGCTCGCGATCCAGGGGACGCTGTGGGTCCCGCTGCTGCTCGCCGGCGTGGCGCTCGTGTTGCTCCCGAGCGCTCTCCGGAACCCGGCGAGCGTGACCCGCCGCGACGCGCCGAAGTTCCTCGCCGTCGGCGCTCTGGTCGCGCTCGGCGAACACCTGACCACGGTCGCGTTCGCGGCGCTGCCCGCCAGCGTCGCCTCTCCCGTGATCAACACGCAGGCCATCGTCGCCGTCGTGCTCGGCGGGGTGATCCTCGGCGAGCGCTACTTCCGCGTCCGACTCGTCGCGGCCCTCCTCGCGGTCGTCGGCGTCGGGATGATCGCGCTGTGAGGTCGCCGGAGTCAGACGCCGGACCTGCCCCGGCTGCCTGCCGGGCGCGACCAATCGATGAAATAAAGGGAGGTGACACCCAAGCCCAGTCCGCGTGCGAGGGTAGCCAAGCCCGGAAACGGCGGCGGATTCAAGCTCCGCTCCTGTAGAGGTCCGTGGGTTCAAATCCCTCCCCTCGCATGAGCGCGTCACAGCGCGCGAATGCACAACCGGGGGGAGGATTCGAATCAGGGAGCGCCTCTGGCGCGACCGTGGTTCAAATCCCTCCCCTCGCATCGCGGGGGTCCATCCCCGTGATGCGGAAGACGCTCTCGGAGCGCTCTTCCCTCGCAACACTTCACTCGAACGCCACCAGCGTCGGCTACTTGGCTCCGTGATCGGGAATCGGTGTGCTCGATCGCGCGGGAACTGCGCCTGATGCGATGGCGCGCGCCTCGCCCCCAAGTCGTCGCAGCAGGGGGGTTGGAGGTGTTTCCTGCCGTCCGTCTCTGTTGCCGTATCGGTTACGAACCCTCAGCGGGCGTCTGTATCGCCCACGCCATCACCGCTGAAACTGCGGGCGGGGACTCGCCGAGACAGGGGCGGCGGTATCAGAGTTCAACCTTGGCGTCGGTGAGGAACTCCTGTTTCGCCCGTTTGGCCTCTGGTCCCTCATCGACGAGACCGGGCGTCGACGGCTCGCCATTGAACCGGTCCGGGTCCGGGGAGACGGACTCCAGTATCTCGTTGAACGTGGCTCCGTTTCTCCCGGTGATATGGACGAACCCTCCGTATCGGCGCTGTTCGAACGGCGTCGTATCCGGATCTGGGACGGCTTCTCGAATGCAGTCGGTTTTCTCCCGAAGATATTTCGCAGCTTCGTGCTGTGAGCGCTGGCAGTCGCCGTACAGCTGTTGTTTATCCTGCTCGTCGAGGTCGGCTTCGACGTGTTTGGTGGACTCGTATCTAACACCCTCGGGGCCGAAATCGCCGGTGAGGAAACTGAGGTTCACGGTGAAACAGTTCGGGTAGCGCAGAATCATCAAAAAGAAGATCTGCTCGTCAACCGTGTAGCGTTCCTGCAAGCGATAATAACACTCCAAGTAGTACGCCGCGAGTGCGCCAACCCAGTCGTCGCGATCGTCCTCGAGATACGCGGTTGCGATATCGTAGTAGTTCTCGCCAGCAACGTGTTGCAACCGATGCTCGAAACTCCGCCGCATCTCGGCCAGCTCGTCTTCGTAGACATCCGTCAACGGCACGTCCGGGTCGTCAAGCAACTCGCTTTTTCGGTCGCCAGCGGCCGCGATTCGCATCATGTTCTGGTGGAAGGACCGCTCTGCCTCCACGTCTGGGAGCGGAACCCGAACCGCTTGTCGGCGCAGAATCTCCGAACTGGATTCCAAGCGCTCGCTCCAATTCTCCATGAGAGTATGACAAATTCTTAAAAAATCAACCTTTCGGTGGAACGTATTCTTTTGGTTCGCACGTCCGTTCTCCCGGTTCATTCGCACCGGGCTCACCCGCGCATCCGCGATCGACCGAGCGCGAGCCCGGCGAACGCGACGATCGCCAGCTCGACGCCGACAGCGGCGGCGGAGCCGAGCGTGCCGACGGCGGCGATCCACCGCTGATTGGGACCGAGCCACAGGACGACGGCGCCGGATGCGACGAGGTACGCGATTCCGCCGATTGCGGCGGTGGCCAGCGTCGTCGCACCGGCGTCGATCGCGTCGCCGTCGCGGCGACCGACGCGGTACGCGACGCCGAGGAGCAGTCCGTAGACGAGGACGAACGCGGCGGCGCGCCCGCCGAGCGTGTAGAGGCTGAGCGCGCCCGGGCCGGGGATTTCGATGGGCGATTCCACGACGATCGGCGGAATGCGACGCACGACGCCGACCGCGACCGCGACGACGGCCGCGACCGCGGGAGGGAGTGGGGACCAGTTCATGGGGCGACTGGGGCGTGCGTCCCCGTTCCGTGAGTAGTTTTCGCTCCCTCGTCGCCCGTTCCGCGCCGCAGTTGCGACCCGCTCGCGTTCCGCGCGACAGAACGTCACGAACGTCCACTCGAAACGAAGGGTCCGAAACGGTTTTGCCGGCCCCTGACGGACGGTCGATATGCCAACGGATCCCGACACCGGGTACGACCCCTCGCTGGGTCGGAAGTTCGTGTTCGTCACGGGCGGGGTGATGTCTGGACTGGGCAAGGGCATCACCGCCGCCAGCACCGGGCGCCTCCTCGCGAACGCGGGCTTCGACGTCACCGCCGTGAAGGTGGACCCCTATCTCAACGTCGACGCTGGGACGATGAATCCCTACGAGCACGGCGAGGTGTACGTCCTCAAGGACGGCGGCGAGGTCGACCTCGACCTGGGCAACTACGAGCGCTTCCTCGGCACCGACATGACGTTCGATCACAACGTCACCACGGGGAAGACGTACCAGCACGTCATCGAGCGCGAGCGCGCCGGCGACTACCTCGGGAAGACCGTCCAGATCATCCCGCACGTCACCGACGACATCAAGCGGCGCATCCGGGAGGCCGCCGAGGGCTCCGACGTCTGCCTCATCGAGATCGGCGGCACGGTCGGCGACATCGAGTCGATGCCGTTCCTCGAGGCGCTCCGCCAGTTCGCCCACGAGGAGGACGACGAGGACATCCTCTTCACCCACGTCACGCTCGTCCCCTACTCGAAGAACGGCGAGCAGAAGACGAAGCCGACCCAGCACTCGGTGAAGGAGCTGCGGTCGATCGGCCTCCAGCCCGACATCTTGGTCGGGCGCTCTGAGAACCGGCTGGATCCGGAGACGAAAGAGAAGATCGCCCTGTTCTGCGACGTGCCCACGGACGCCGTCTTCTCGAACCCCGACGTCGAGGACATCTACCACGTCCCCCTGATGGTCGAAGACGAGGGGTTAGACGAGCACGTGATGGAGCGGCTCGGGCTCGCCGACGAGGCGCTCCCGAAGGCGGAGCGGTCGACGGAGTGGCGCGAGCTCGTCACCCGCGACCGCGACCGCGAGATCGACGTGGCGCTCGTCGGCAAGTACGCCCTCGAAGACGCGTACATGTCCATCCACGAGGCGCTGAAACACGCCGGGATCCACACCGAGACGGAGGTGAACGTGCTGTGGGTCGACGCCGACGAGACCACGGACCAGCACGAGGAGCGGCTCGCGTCGGCCGACGCGGTCGTCGTCCCCGGCGGCTTCGGCTCCCGCGGGACGGACGGGAAGATCGAGGCGGTCCGGTACGCCCGCGAGAACGACGTGCCGTTCCTCGGGCTCTGCCTCGGCTTCCAGATGGCGGTCGTCGAACACGCGCGCAACGTGCTCGGGCTGGAGGGCGCCCACTCCGCCGAGATCGACCCCGACACGCCCCACCCCGTCATCGATCTGCTCCCCGAGCAGTACGAGACGGAGGATATGGGCGGGACGATGCGGCTCGGCGCCCACGAGACCGACATCGAGCCCGACACGCTCGCGGCGCGGGTGTACGACGCCGACTCCTGCACGGAGCGCCACCGCCACCGCTACGAGGTGAACCCCGAGTACATCGACGAGCTGGAGGCCGACGGGCTCACCTTCTCCGGCCGCGCGGACAACCGGATGGAGATCCTCGAACGCGCGGACCACCCGTTCTTCTTCGGGACGCAGGCGCACCCCGAGTTCCGATCGCGGCCGGACCGCGCGAGCCCCCCGTTCGTCGCCCTCGTCGAGGCGGCGCTGGGATCGACGGACACAACCGAGCGGAACGCGGACGTGAGGCTATAGATGGTCGAGACGGAGGAATTCATCGCGGAGGCGAAAGCGGAGATACGGGAGGCGATCGGCGACGCGAACGCCGTGATCGCCCTGTCGGGGGGCGTCGACTCCTCGGTCGCGGCGACGCTCGCGTACGAGGCGGTCGGCGACCAGCTCACCCCGGTGTACGTCGACACCGGGCTGATGCGGAAGGGCGAGACCGACGAGATCCGCGACACGTTCTCCTTTATGGAGTCGCTGCGGGTGATCGAGGCGCAGGACCGCTTCTTCGACCGACTGGCGGGCGTCACCGACCCCGAGGAGAAGCGCCACGTCATCGGCGAGGGGTTCATCGACGAGTTCGAAACCGTCGCCCGCGACGTGGACGCCGACTTCCTCGTGCAGGGGACGATCTACCCCGACCGCATCGAGTCCGAGGGGAACATCAAGTCGCACCACAACGTCGGCGGGCTGCCCGAGGTCGTCGACTTCGAGGGGATCGTCGAGCCCGTGCGCGACCTCTACAAGGACGAGGTCCGCGAGGTCGCTCGCGAACTCGGCTTAGAGGAGATCATCTCCGAGCGCATGCCGTTCCCCGGCCCCGGCCTCGCGGTCCGGATCGTCGGCGAGGTCACCCCCGAGAAGGCCGCGGTCGCCCGCGAGGCGACCCACGTCGTCGAGGAGGAGCTGGAGGAGTACGACCCGTGGCAGGCGTTCGCCGCCGTGCTCGGGAAGGCGACGGGCGTGAAGGGCGACAACCGCGTCCACGGCTGGGTCGTCGCCGTCCGCTCGGTCGAGAGCCGCGACGGGATGACGGCGCGCGCCCAAGAGCTCGACTGGAGCACCCTCCAGCGGATCCAGAGCCGGATCACCGGCGAGAACGAGAACGTGGCGCGCGTCGTCTACGACGTGACCCACAAGCCGCCCGCGACGATCGAGTACGAGTGATGGCGGACCAACCCATCGCGGTCGTCGCCGGCCCCGACGAGCACGGCCTCGGCGAGGAGCTCGACGCGCTCGACGTCGAGATCCGCCGCATCGAGGGGCTCGTCACCGCCGAGGCGCTCTCCGCGGCCGGCATCGCCGAGGCCGCCTACTTCGTCCTCACCGACGTGGAGGAGGCGACCGGCATCCCCGTCGCCAAGGAGCTGCACCCGGAGGTGCTCGTCGTGACGTACGCGGGGCGGTCGCTGCCGGAGTTCGTCGCGGGCGTCGCCGACCTCGCGGTCGACCCGGACCTCATGGACCCCGAGACGGTCGCTGAGGAACTGGTCGGCGGCGCGGCCGATCGGGAGACGTAACCCCGCGTCGTCTCACGGGATCTATGCTGTGTCTGTTCGAACACAGTACATCTTTTAATTCGAACACATCTGTCCCGACCGAAGTTCCGTCGGTATCTGTAGAAACGCCGAATAAACCGCCGAAATCGGCCATATAGTCTGTTTAAACGAGGCTTAAACGACCACAACGATACTCTGATCGCTGTCGAGTAAACAGAGCCAAAGTGGCTGATTTCTGTTTAGAAAACGTATACGGTGGTCTGAAGGCCTAAATCTGTCATCGTCTTCGCTCTCCCCGACTAGTATAATATTTCTTGGGTTATGTAGAAAGTATGTGTTTTCTTATGTTTCTATCGCTGCCCCTCGCCCGATCCGCCGTCCGGTCCCGACGACTCGGGTGCCGCGTTCGCCTCGCAGTCGCATCCCCCCGCCGAGAGCAGTTCGGTGACGCCGTACCGCGAACCGCAGTCCGTACAGAGCACGCCGACGTCGACCAACACCTGAAACTCCCCGAGGGTGAGCGCCGGCGTCTGTCGGAGGGCCCGGAGCTTCGACTCCGTCACCGCGACCAACCGACCGCGGAGCTTCCCGATCGCCCGTGCCGCGGTCCCCGCGCGGTCGTCGCTGTCGCGCTCGTACTCCGCGCCGCGGTGGTCCCGGAGGTAGCTCCGGACCGCCTGATAGCTGACCACGTCGCGGTCCAGCGCGTCGACGTCGACCCCCTCGCGTTCGAGCCGTCGCCGGAGCTGCATCCGGTCGGCGGCGGTCTCTTCTTCCCCCGTCAACAACCCGACCACGGCGGTGAGCTCTCCCACTGATAACCGCACTCCGGCCTCGTCGAGGCGCGTCTCGACGAGCCGCCGATTGAACTCCTCGGCGAGGTCGCGCAGGCTCGTGTGGGCGTCACCGGTCGCGGTCCATCGCGCCTCCAGCTCGTCGCCGACGCCGCCCAGATCGTACTCGTCGACGAGACGCGCCACTTTGTTCCGGCGGCCCCCCGCATCGTCCGTGTCGCTCATTCGTCTGGATCACCGTCGAGCAGCGGCAAAGGTATTGCCGTGGGGTTCCCGCCGCAACCGCCCGGACCGACCGGGACGGTCGACATCCGCCGCGGCCTCGACCGGTCCCCGCTTTGGGAATTTATAAGGCCCCCCTTCCGGATCCGAAAGACGAGCAATGATGCGCCACGATGTCGCCATCGTCGGTGGCGGTTGCGTCGGGCTGTCGGTCGCCAAACACCTCGCGGAGCGCACCGACCTCGACGTCGCCGTCTTGGAGAAGGAACACCACCTCGCGTCCCACCAGAGCGGCCGGAACTCCGGCGTGCTCCACCCGGGGTTCAACTACCCGCCGGACTCGAAGAAGGCGCGGTTCGCCACCGAGGGCACCGCCCGGATGAAGGCGTACTGCGAGGAGCACGACGTGCCCTGTGACGAGCTCGGCGTTCTCGTCATCGCGACGGACGACGAGGAGGAGGCGCGGCTCGACGACCTCGCCGAGCAGGCCGAGGCCAACGGCGTCGCTTACGAGCTGCTCGACTCCCGCGAGGCGATCCGCGAACACGAACCGCACGCCGAGGGGCAGGCGGCCCTCCACGCTCCCGAGGCCGCCTCCGTCGACGCCGAGCAGTACGTCTACGCGCTCGCGAGGGAGGTCCGGGACGCGGGGGTCACGGTGTACACGGGGTACGAGGTCTCGCAGATCGAGTCGGCGGCCGAGGGGTACCGACTCGACACGAGCAACGGTCGGTTCGAGGTCTCGTACCTCGTCAACGCCGCGGGGCTTCACGCCGACACCCTGGCCCACCAGGTCGGCGTCGGCGAGGGGTACCAGGTCGTTCCGTTCCGCGGGGAGTATTACGAGGTCCGCCCCGAGCGCAGCGAGCTCTGTGAGACGATGATCTATCCGACGCCGAACCCCGAACTCCCGTTCCTCGGCGTCCACTACACGCGCCGCACCGACGGAAAGGTGATCGTCGGCCCGAACGCCGTCCTCGCGTTCGGCCGCGAGGCGTACGACAACACGGACGTGAATCCACGGGAGCTGCTGGACACGCTCAGCTACGTCGGGTTCCAGCGGCTGCTCGCCTCGCCGCTGATGCTCTCGGTCGCGTGGTCGGAACTGAACAAATCCTACCGCAAAGAGAAGTTCGCGGCCGCCTCCCAGAAGCTGGTGCCCGCGGTTCGGGCCGAGGACCTCCGGAAGAGCTACGCGGGGATCCGCGCTCAGCTCGTCAGCGAGGACGGCGAGCTGGTCAAGGACCCGCTGTTCGTCGAGCGCGAGGACGCCGTCCACATCCTCAACGCCGTCTCGCCCGGGCTCACCTCCTCGCTGCCGTTCGGCGATCACATCGCGGAGCGGCTCGCGGCGAAGGTGTGACCGCGGGTCCGCGCCCCGCCGCTGCGTCCCGATCGGGACGACGCGGGCGACGCACCCTTCCCCCGAAGCTCATGGTTTAAGTCCCGGCCCTCCGAGGCTTCGACCACCACGCGCGGGGCCGGGCCGAGGAGGCGTCCCAAGCTTCCGCCGCGCGACCCGCCCCGTCCCCACGATCATGTCACCACACCCGTCTCCCCCGACCCACGGCGGCCGGGCGCCCCTCGCCGCCGACCGCACCGCGCCCCGCGAACGCCCCCGGCGACCGGACCGAGGGTCGCAATGAACCGCGGCCCGGACCGGCGGCCAGTCGAGCGCCGCCTTCACGGGGACGTGCCGATCGCCGACCCTGAGGACGCCGCCGCCGAGATCGCTCCCGGGTCGACCGTGCTCACGAGCGGCTTCGGCAGCGTCGGCTACCCGAAGGCGATCCCGCTCGCGCTGGCGTCCTCCCCCCGCGACCTCTCGCTCACGCTGGTCTCCAGCGGGAAGGTCGGCGACGAGATCGACGTCGAGCTCATCGACTCCGGCCAGGTCGATCGCCGCTTCACCTACCAGTCGTCGCGGGTCGCCCGCGAGAAGAGCAACACCCGCGAAATCGCCTTCAGCGACCGCAACGCCTCGTCGATCGGCGACGAGGTCCAGTACGGCGGGCTCGTCGACCCCGACGTCGCCGTCGTCGAGGCGGTCGCCGTCGGGGAGGACTGGTTCGTCCCCTCCACCTCGCTCGGGCAGGTGCCCGCGTTCGTCGAGGCGGCCGACGCGCTGTACGTCGAACTGAACCGCCACCAGCCGCTCGAACTGCAGGCGCTCCACGACGTGTACCGCCCCGACGCGCCGCCGGACCGCGGACCGATCCCGCTGTCCGCCCCCGGAGAGCGCATCGGTACGGCACACGTCGGCTTCGACCCCGAGAAGCTCGCGGGCGTCGTCGAGACGGAGATCCCCGACTCGACGTACACGTTCCGAGACCCGACCGACGACGACCTCGCGATCGCCGCCAACCTCGGGCAGTTCCTCCGTGCGGAGCTCGAGCGCTCGGCCGTCTTCGACGACGCGGTCCACCTCCAGTTCGGCGTCGGCTCGGTCGGCAACGCCCTGATGAGCGAACTGCGGGCGCTCGACTTCGGCGACCGCGAGGTGCACTACTTCGGCGAGCTCATTCAGGACGGTCTCTTCGATATGCTCGACGCCGGCGGGCTGGCGTCGGCGAGCGCGACCTCGCTCGCCCTCACCGACGAGGGGCAAGAACGCCTCTTCGACGACGTGGAGCGCTACGCCGAGGACGTGGTGCTCCGCCCGGCCGACGTCTCCAACCACCCCGGGCTCATCGACCAGTTCGGCGTGATCGGCGTCAACAGCGCCGTCGAGTTCGACATCTACGGGAACGTCAACTCCACGCACGTCCGCGGCGAGCGCATGATAAACGGGGTCGGCGGCTCCGCCGACTTCAACCGGAACTCGCTGATCACGGTGTGCGCGCTCCCCTCGACGCTGAACGACGGCGCGGTGTCGCGGGTCGTTCCGCAGACCTTCCACGTCGACCACACCGAACACGACATCGACGTCTTCGTCACCGAACAGGGCGTCGCCGACGTGCGCGGCCTGTCGCCGGTCGAGCGCGCGGAACTGATCGTCGAGCGCTGCGCGCACCCGGCGTTCGCGCCCGAACTACGCTCGTACCTCGACGACGTCTCCGATCGGGAGTACCACATCCCGCAGGACGTCGAGCGGGCCGCGGAGTGGTTCGAGTGAGCGCCCGTCGCCGACCGACCGCCGCTTCGACGTAAGAAACGAAGAAACGAACGCGGCCCGGCGGCGGCTACGGGCTCACAGGAGTTCGAGGAAGATGAGCAGCCACCAGACGTAGCCGCCGGCGAGCGTGAGCGCGGTGAGCAGTTCGAGGACGCCGACGTACGTCTCGCCGTGCGTCCGGCGGAACGCCTGCACCTTCTCGACTTGGCTCCACACCGGCATCAGCGGCTCCGGGATGATCTCGCCCAGCCCGCCGGCCTGCTGTGCGGACTCCTCGGCGACCGCCTCGGGGGAGTCGCCGTCGCTCATTGGCTCGCCCCCCTGCCGAACGGCAGTTTGAGACCGCGGATCATCACCTTCTCGGCGACGAAGACGGCGGCGAAGACGGCGATCCCCGCGATCTTCGCGACGTTGCTCGGGTACACCATGATGAGGACGCCGAGCGTCGCGAGCAGGGCTCGCGCGCCGATCTTCCGGCCGGGACGCATCTTGAACGGGTAGTTGAGCCCGTAGATGATCGTCACCGCGCCGAGCAGCACGAGCAGTCCGACGTACAGCGTGTATCCGCCGACGTCCATCGAGATCAGGCCGGGGTTGTAGACGAACGCGACCGGGAGGATGAACAGCGGCGCGGCGATCCGGATCGCGGCCCCGCAGGTCCGCCAGAAGTTCGCCTCCGCGATCCCCGCCGCGATCACCGCCGCGGTCGCCACCGGAGGCGTGATCCCCGCGAGGATGGCCGCGTAGAACATCGTGTAGTGGGCCGTGATCGGCTCGACGGCGAAGTCCGAGACGAAGGTCGGCACGATGAGGATGGCCACGATGACGTACGCGGCGACCGTCGGCATCCCGACGCCCATCAGGATGGCGACCGCCATCCCGAGCAGCACCGCGAACAGCAGCACGCCGCCCGAGATGTTGATGAGCAGCAGCGCGATCTTCGCCGGGATCCCGGTCGTGCTGAACAGGTTCACGACGCCGCTGATGACGACGAGGATGATCGCGATCGGCGCCAGGATGATCGCGCCGCGGCGGATCCCGTGGACGGTGTTTTTCACCTGCGTGACGAGCTCGCTGCCCGGCCCGACGCCGCTACTGTCCACGATCCGCTGGAGCGGCGGCATGAGCGTTCCGGTGATCATCATCGCGACCACCGTGTACAGCGCCGACGTCATCACGGTGTACTGAACGACGCCGAGGAGGTAGATGAGTATCGCGAACGGCACGCCGAAACGGAGCGCCTCGAACACCTTCTTCTCCGTCGAGAGCTCCTCGTCGAAGAACTCGGAGAACTCCATGTCCTGGCTGCTGGCGTCGGAGATCGCGAGGTAGTGGACCGCGATGGAGATCGACACGACCAGGATGGCGGCCGGCACGAGACCGGCGACGACGATGTCGAGGTACGGGACGCCGAGGTACGACGCCATCACGAACGCGGACGCCCCCATGACGGGCGGGAGCACCTGCCCGGACGTGGACGCGACCGCCTCGATACCCGCCGCGCGGTGTCCCTTCATCCCGGCCTCCTGCATCGTCGGGATGGTGAACGACCCCGTCATCGCCGCGTTGGCGGTGTACGAGCCGTTGATGGAGCCGATGACCGCCGAGGAGAGGACGGCGGTCTGGGCGATCCCGGACTCGATGTACTTCGCCGCCACGATGGCGACCCGCAAGATGAGGTCGAACGCGCCGTACGCGAACAGCAGCCCGGCGTACAGCAGGAACGGCGCGATCCACGAGGCCGTGATCTGCGTGAGGCTCCCGTAGAACCCGTACAGGTCGGTGACCGTCGCCTGGAGCAGCGTCGCTTGGTTCATCCCCGCGTGCCCCAGCACGCCCGGCACGACGTTCCCGAACATCGCGTACCCGAACACGGCGAAGATGAGTCCGAGGAACACGTTGCCGAACTCGCGCCACGTGAGGTACATCAGCGAGATGATGACCAGCCGCGCGAGCATGTACTCGTGGTCGAGCGCGTACCCCTGCCGCTGGAGATACACGTCTTGGAAGTTGAGCGCGAAGAACGCCGACGCGGTCATCAGCGCCAGCGACGCGGGGATCAACACGGCGCCGTCGATCCAGTCGCCGTCCGAAATCGCGGTCCGCGTCTCGTTGAGCGCGTACACGGTCAGGATACCGCCCACGAACGCGGTGGCGTACCGCACCTGCGAGATCGCCTGGGTCTGGGCCCAGTAGAGGACGCCGACCCAGAACAGCAGCGCCGCCGCCGTGACCGTGACGTCGAGTCCCCGAAGCAGTCCGGATTCGGGGGCCGTCGAGGACGTTTCCGTACTCATTGGCGCCTGCGTACGTTAGAGAGGATGGTCGTCCGCCCGGGCGTGGTTGATAGTGTCATAGTTGGTGTCTGAGTTGTCGATTACGGATTGGATGATTTTAAATTACTGATCGGTACGCCCCGGAGAGCGGGAAGAAAGTCGGGTTACCGACCGATCAGGCGCTGTCGCCTTCGGTCAGGTTGTCGTCCCACGCGTCGTTGTCCTTGTAGTACTGCACTGCGCCGCGGTGGACCGGGATGTTCTCCCGAGCCGAGGCGAGCATGTCCGCGGTGGACTCGAAGTCGTTGAACTGCTCTTCGCCCTCGTTGACCGTGTCGTTGTGCTCGTCGACGACGCGGCACAGCTCGTAGACGGCGTCGGGGTTCGCCTCGGGGTTGAACGTGTAGTTCACCTCGAGGTTCCAGTGGAACACTTCGTCGGTGCCGATGTCGGCGTCGGCGATGGACCAGTCGGCGTAGCTCGTGGTGCCCGTCCCGGCGCCCGGGTACGACTCGGCCGACTGGCGGAGCGCGTCGGTCGGCTCGACGTAGTGGATGTCGATGCGGGAGGCGATCTCCTGAACGAACCCGGTGTACCGCACGCCGGGGGTCCCGTACGCGATACAGGCGTCGATGTTACCCTCCTCCATCGCACCGGGCGCGGAGTCGACGCCCATGTTCTGGATGTTCATCTGGTCGTAGATGTCGGCCGTCGGGTCCTGCGACCAGACGTCGAGGGTCGTCGCGCGCGTCGAGTACCCCGGCTCGGCCGGGTAGACGTTCGCGCCGGCGAGGTCGTCGAACGTCTCGATCCCCGTGCCGTCACGGGCGATGACGTAGATGCTGTACGGGAACGCGTAGAACCCGTACTGCGGGATGCGTTCGACGGGCTGCTCCGAGAACGCGCCGGTCTCGTCGAGCGCCTTCGACAGCGAGTTGTTGTCGGTGATGCCGGCGTTGAACTGGTTGTTCGCCATCCGGCGGATCGTGCCGATGTACCCCGGGCTCTCGATCGTCGAGTAGCTCAGGGTGTCGCTCTCTTGGCTGACCGCCCGCTCGACCGCGAGCCCGACGTCTTGGGTCCCGCCGGCGGATGTCCCGACGCGCAGCGTGAGATCCTGACTTCCGCCGTCGGAGCCGTCCGATCCGTCGGAGCCGTCGGAACCGTCCGACCCGTCGGAACCGTCCGACCCGTCGGAGCCGTCAGACCCGTCGGAGCCGTCGCCACCGTCGCCCCCACCGCTACATCCAGCGAGTCCGGTGATGCCTACCGCACCCGTGCCGTACAGGAACCGCCGCCGATCGATCGACTTGTCTGCCATGTTCAACCGTGACCAGTTCGTCCATCATTAACAATGTATCTGTTTATTCCAGTTAGAAAACGAAGAATATTCATTTCGTGATCTTCGCTATACAGGTTCCGTCCCGCTGTTTACTCGTCGAGGATCACCGTCACCGGGCAGCCGGCTCCGAGCAGCACCGACTGGGTCGTGCTCCCGAACAGCATCTTCCCGGTCGGACTCCGGCGGCGCCCGCTCATGGTGATGCCGTCGACGTCGAGCTCCGCGGCGACCTCGACGATCGTGTCGGCCGGGTCGCCGTGTTCGCGCCGTCTGACCGTCTCGACGCCGGCCTCCGCCAACCGGTCCTCGACGACGTCGACGCTCTCGGGGTAGTTCTCCTCGTTCCACACGTCCTCGGAGTTGACGCGACCGGCCTCGCCGCTGACCTCGAACCCCTCGTAGACGTTGAGTATCACCGCCTCGACCTCCTCGGCGGCGTTCGGCAGCGACGCCACGGCGTCCGCTGCGGCCAGTTCGTTATCCGAGTCCCCACCGACGGGAAGCAGTACGCGGTACATGCGAGAACCTAACCGAACAGCGGGTAATAAAACTGCCTGCGGTCGGGATGCCCGCCCCTACCGCGTCACCGGCGCGTCGACGGTCCCGATCGACTCGACGACCGCGCGCACCTCGTCGCCGGGGTCGATCGGCGCCGCGCCGGGCGTTCCGGTGCTGAACAGATCGCCGGGCTCCAGCGTCATCACGTCGGAGTGGAACGAGACGATCTCCGCCGGCGGGAACAGCATGTTCCGGATCTCGTTTTCGGCCCGCACCTCACCGTTGACCTCGGTCCGCACCGAGAGGCGCTCGAGGTCGAGCGGCTCCTCCGGCACCGCGAGCGCGGCGCCGGGAACGAGGAACGTGTCGTAGCTCTTCGCTCGCGTGAGGAACCGCGGGTTCCGCTGGAGCACGTCTTCCGCGGTCATGTCGATGACGGGGAGGTAGCCCGCCACCACGTCGTCGACCGCGGCCTCGTCGACGTTCCGGCACGTCCGCCCCATCACGACCGCCAGCTCCGCCTCGGCGGTCACCCGCTCGCTCTGCGACTCCGGCGGCAGTCGGATCGGGCCCCCCGGCCCGGTCAGCACCGACGACGGCTTCATGAAGCTCGCCGGCTCCTCGGGGCGCTGCTCGTCGAGGTCGCCGGCGTGCTCCTCGTAGTTCAGGCCGATCCCCCACAGCTTCCCGAACGATTCCAGCGGCGCGCCGAACGACACGTCCCCGGCCGGGACGGGGTCGGCGGTCGCGTCGGCGACATCGCCGAGCGTCCCCGCGGCCGCCCGTGGGAGGGCGTCGCGGACGGTCTCGATGTCGGGTTCGACGGCAGCGAGCGGGACGTACCCCTCGTCGTCACCGAGCAGGGGGGTTCCGGTCGCGGTGCGTGCGAGGTACTTCATCGCTCACTCCTCGCGGTCCGTCCAGAAGTCGAACGAGCGCCCGGGCGCGAACACGTCGAGCCCGACCGCGCGCTCGTCGCCGGTGTTCTCCACTCTGTGGGTCTCGTTCGACTCCAGGAGCACGGAGTCGTTCTCCTGGAGCGCGACCGAGTCGTCCTCGGTCGCGACCGTGAGCTCGCCCTGCAGGCAGAGGCAGACCTGCTCGTTCTCGTGGTCGTGCATCGGCGAGCTGTGGCCCGGCGGCTTCTCGAACCACTCGAAGGAGAACCGGTCGCTTCCCGCCATCGACACGCGCCGCCACCCCTCCTCGGGCTCGTACGTCTCCGCCTCGTCGAACGCGACCGGCTTCATAGGTTCGCTCCGGTGGAGCCGCCGTCGATCGGGAGCGCGGTGCCGTTGACGTACCCGGACTTCGGCGACGAGAGGAACGCGACCGTGTTGCCGAGCTCCATCGGGTCGCCGATGCGTTCGAGCGGATTCTGTGCCCAGTCGTCGAGCCCCTCCTCGTAGGAGTCGTAGTCGCCGCGCTCGACGGCCGCCTCGACGAGGTCCCGGATCCGGCTCGTCTCGTGGGGGCCCGGGAGGACGGCGTTGGCGCGTACCTCCGGGGCGAACTCCTTCGAGAGCGTCTTCTCCAGCCCGATGACGCCCATCCGGACCGAGTTCGACAGCACGAGGCTGTCGATGGCCTCCTTCACGCTGCGGGAGGTGACGTTGACGATGGTGCCGCCGTCGCCCTCCTTGAGGTGCGGATACGACTCCCGCGCCAGCCGAACGACGCTCATCACGAGCAGGTCGAAGGCGTACTGCCAGTCCTCGTCGTCGGTGTCGAGGAAGGCGCCCGAGGGCGGCCCGCCCGCGCTGGTCACGAGGTGGTCGATCGTGCCGAACTCGTCGACGGTCGCCTCCACGAGCGCCGCGACCTCGTCGGCGTCGGTCAGGTCCGCCGGCTGCGCGACGACCTCGCCGGTCGCGACCGCCTCGACCTCTTCTTTGGCGTCCGCCAGCCGCTCCTCGTCGCGGCCGTTGATGACGACGTCTACTCCCTCTCGGGCCAGCGCCTTCGCCGATGCCTTCCCGAGTCCACTGGACGATGCGGTCACGAGTGCGACGTTCCCGTCGATCTGTAAGTCCATGCCTCACACATCCGGAGTCCGGCGTGAAAACGTTTCCCTACAGGCAAGCGGGCGGACCGCCCTCACGCGCCCGACCCGCCCGTCGGGTCGGCGTCGGACTCCGCGGTTTCGTCATTGAACTCCGCCGTTCCGTCGTCGTATCCCACCGTCTCGCGACCCACGACCGTCGTCGCCGCGGGGAGGTCCGTGACCACCGCGTCGGAGACGCGGAGCTCGCCGAGGTCCTGGGTGTTCCGGATCCAGACGATCCGGACGGTCTCGGGGTCGTACCCTCCGAGCGCCGCCAGCGCGGTCCGGAGCGCGAACTCGTCGTCGGGCGCCACCACCGGGAGCTTCGACTTCGCGAGCGACCCGCTGGTGAGCGCGTTGGCGTACGTCTTCTTCAGGTCGAGCTGGTCAACCGCGGCCTGTCGCGTGAGGTCGGCGAGCCCGATCCCGTTGCCGTTCGCCTTCGTCGCCTCCGTGAGCCCTCGGACGTAGATGAGGTCGATGTCCGGGGTCTCGGGGTCTGGCGCGTTGAGCACGCGGTAGCGACCGATGACGTTCGTGTCCATCCCGGCGCCCGAGATCTCCTTGCCGATCTCGTCGACGACGAGCAGGTCGACGTCGTCCACCGGGAGCGTCGGCATCTCGTCGTACGCGCGTTCCAACAGCTCCGGCTCGCGGTCGAGGAACGATCCCGCGGGGACGGCTTCCAGGTGACCGATCTCCTCCTCGAAGTTCTCGACGAGCGCGATCCCGCCGACCAGCGGCGTCTCCCGCTCGATGACCTCGAGCGCGGCGGTCAACGCCTCCACGTACCCCTCGGCGATCGCCGTCGAGTGGAACGACTTCGCGCCGCGCTGCTTGCCGAGCCCGACGACCGTCATCTTCGCGAGCCCGCTCTCTATCGGTCCGGTGAAGTTGGTGTGCGCCTTCACGCGGTTCACCACGAGGGCGGCGTCGGCTTCCGACGCCGCTTCCGAGAAGTACACCGGCAGGTCCGCGTCGCCGACGGGCACCGTCTCCAGCTCCGCGGCGGCCATGCGCGCGTCGATCGGCGCGCCGACCGCCTCCTCGGTGATCCCGAGCGCCTCCAGCACCTCGCGCTGCCCCTCCGGGGTCGCGCCGCCGTGGCTGCCCATCGCGGGGACCACCACGGGGTCGAACCCCCGCTCGGCGAGTCGGTCGACGACCGCCGCCGCGACCTCGTCGATCCGGTCGATCCCACGGCTGCCGACCCCGACGGCCACCCTCGCGCCCTTGGGGAGGTCGTCGAGATCGAGCGCGTCGGTCGCCTCGCGGGCCGCCCCGACCGGATCGTCGAGGCGCTCCGTCCGCGGCTCGTACCGAACCCGCGCGAACTCCGGCAGCGGCTGCGGGTCGATGAGGTGGTCGACGTCGGCTCGGTCGGGAAACTCCATGTGGGGTCCCTCGCAGCCCCGGTACAAAAGCTGCGGGTGAGAGGTTTGCCGATACAGCGGGCTACTAGTACCCGTGTGACGCCGCAGCACACATGCAGATAACCGAAGTCGAGTCGTTCCCGATCAAGCTGCCGCTGGAGTCGCCCGTCTCCTTCTCCAACCGGACGCTCACCTATCGGGACCACGCGATCACGTACGTACGGACGGACACCGGCCACGAGGGCGTCGGCTACTCGCTGGGATACGAGGGGGCCGGCCTCATCGCCGACGCGGTCGAGTCGATGCTCGAACCGCTGCTCGTCGGCGAGGACCCCCGCGACACCGAACGGCTCTGGCACAAGATGTACGACGGCAACGTGCAGATCGGCCGTACCGGTCTCTTCTTGCGCGCCATCTCGACGGTCGACATCGCGCTCTGGGACGTGAAGGCGAAGGCGGCCGACATGCCCCTCCACAAGCTGCTCGGCGGCCACTCCGAGTCGGTACCGTCGTACGCCAGCGGCGGCTACTACCGCGACGACAAGGGTCACGAGGCGCTGCGCGGCGAGATGCGGCGCTACCTCGACGAGGGCCACGACGTGGTCAAGATGAAGGTGGGTCGCCTGTCGGCGGCGGAGGAGGCCGAACGCGTCGCCGCGGTGCGCGACGAGATCGGCGACGAGCGCACCCTCCTGCTCGACGCCAACGGCGTCTGGGGGTCCACCACGGAGGCGCTCCGCAACTGTCGGGCGTTCGAGCCGTACGACCCGTACTTCATCGAGGAGCCCGTGATGATCGACCGCGTCGACACGATGGCCGAGGTGAACGACGGGATCGACTACCCCGTCGCCACCGGGGAGCTGGAGGGGACGCGACACAACTTCGCCCGACTCGCCGACACCGGGGCGGCGACGATCCTCCAGCCCGACGTCACCGTCTGCGGCGGGGTCACCGAGTGGCTGAAGATCGCCAACCACGCCTCGGCGTACGACATCCCCATCGCGCCCCACTACAACTGGAACATCCACGCCTCCCTGCTCGGCGCCATCGAGAACGGCCTCTGGGTCGAGTACTTCTACCGCGACATGGACGTGAAGGCGTTCGACGACGTCGTCGCCGATCCCGTCACACCCGGCGACGACGGGACTATCGAGCTGCCGGACCGTCCCGGTCACGGCGTGCCGCTCGACAAGGACGCGCTGCGGCGGTTCAGAGACGACTGACCCACTCCGACACACAACACCGACACACTACATATGCGAGACTACTCAGACCAGATCGACACCCGCGACCCGGACCGAGACGTACAGATCACCGGCCTCGACGCCTGCGTCGTCGAGGGGAACTTCGAGTGGAACCTGATCAAAGTGGAGACCGACGCCGGCGTCACCGGCATCGGCGAGGCGTACCGCGGCGGCGGCGTCCCGGAGCTCGTCGAGTACACCAACCGGTTCCTCGTCGGCGAGAACCCCCTCGACGTCGAGCGGCTCGTGCGGTACATCTTCCAGGAGATGTCGGGCCACGGCGGCACGACCGGGAAGGTCGTCACCGCGGCCTCCGGCATCGAGATCGCGCTGCTCGACGCCGCCGGGAAGATCCTCGGGCTCCCCGTCTACCAGCTGCTCGGCTCGAAGTACCGCGACGAGGTGCGCCTCTACTGCGACTGCCACGCCGGCGAGGCGTACGCGGTCGAGGACGGCGCGACCGCCTACGCCGACGCCGAGGCGTACTCCCCCGAGGCGTACGCCGCCGAGGCCGCCCGCGTCACCGACATGGGCTTTTCGGCGCTGAAGTTCGACCTCGACCTGCCGGCCGACAACGAGAACGACCCGTACAACGGGCGCTTAACGAACGCGGCGATCCGGGAGAAAAAGGAGATCGTCGCGGCCGTGCGCGAGGAGATCGGCTACGACGTCGACCTCGCCTTCGACTGCCACTGGGACTACTCCGTCGAGAGCGCGAAGCGGCTGGCTCACGAGCTCGAGGAGTTCGACCTGATGTGGCTCGAGGACCTGATCCCCCCGGAGAACATGGACGCCCAGAAGGAGGTGACGAAGGCGACGCGCACCCCCGTCGCGACCGGCGAGAACCGGTTCCGCGTGTTCGAGCTGTCGGACCTGATCTACGAGCACGGCGTCGACATCGTCACCCCCGACCCGGCGACGGTCGGCGGGCTCACGGAGACGATGCGGATCGCCGACCGCGCCGAGGAGAACTACATGCCGATGTCACCGCACAACGTCTGTAGTCCGGTGGGGACGATGGCCTGCGTCCATCTCGGCGCGGCCACGCCGAACTTCGACCTGCTGGAGTACCACGCGCTGGAGGTCGACTGGTGGGACGACCTGCTGGCGCGCGACGAGCCGCTGATCGAGGACGGTCGGATCGCGGTGCCGGAGTCGCCCGGTCTCGGGATCGAACTCGACACGGACGTGGTCGAGGAGCACCTCCTCGAGGGGACGACCGGGTTCTGAGCCGGCGCTCCGGGAACGATCGCGGCGCGCGATTCCGGGAGAACCCGGCCGCTCGGCGAGCGAGACTATACTTATTTATCCTTGGGATCGCAAGCATTCGTATGCTCGATTACTTCGACATGGAGTCGACCCTGTCCGAGGAGGAGCGCCTGCTCGTCGACTCCGCCCGGTCGTTCATCGACGGCGAGGTCGACGACGTGGGCCAACACTGGATCGACGGCACGTTCCCCAAAGAGATCATCCCGAAGATGGGCGAGATGGGGTTTTACGCGCCGAACCTCGAGGGGTACGGCCTGCCGGGCGTCAGCGAGCGGGCTTACGGCCTGCTGATGCGCGAGCTGGAGGCGTGCGACTCCGGGCTGCGATCGATGGCGAGCGTGCAGGGCGCGCTGGTGATGTACCCGATCCACGCGTTCGGCAGCGAGGAGCAGAAGGAGGAGTGGCTTCCCAAGCTCGGCACCGGCGAGGCGGTCGGCTGCTTCGGGCTCACCGAGCCGGAGCACGGGTCGAACCCCTCCGCCATGGAGACGCGCGCCGAGGCCGACGGGGACGACTACGTGCTCAACGGGTCGAAGACGTGGATCACGAACTCACCCATCTCCGACGTCGCCGTCGTCTGGGCGAAGGACCACACCGAGGACGGCACCCCCGTTCGCGGCTTCCTCGTCGAGACCGACCGCGACGGCGTCACTACCAACAAGATCGACGAGAAGCTCAGCCTGCGCGCGTCGATCACGGGCGAGATCAGCCTCCAAGACGTTCACGTCCCGGCGGAGAACCGCCTCCCCGGCGTCGAGGGGATGAAGGGGCCGCTGTCGTGTCTGACGCAGGCCCGCTACGGCATCGCGTGGGGCGCCATCGGGGCGGCACAGGACTGCTTCGAGACCGCTCGGCAGTACGCGACCGACCGCGAGCAGTTCGGAAAGCCGATCGGCGGCTTCCAGATGCAACAGCAGAAGCTCGCGGAGATGGCGACGCAGATCACGCTCGCGCAGCTGCTCGCCCACCGCCTCTCGGAGCTCAAGGAGGCCGGCGAGATGCGGCCGCAGCACGTCTCGATGGCGAAGCGCAACAACGTCCGCATGGCCCGCGACCAGTCGCGGATCGCCCGCGAGATGCTCGGCGGCAACGGGATCACGGCCGACTACTCACCCATGCGCCACATGGCGAACATGGAGACCGTGTACACCTACGAGGGCACCCACGACATCCACACCCTGATCCTCGGCGAGGACCTCACCGGGCTGCAGGCGTACCAGTAGTCGCTCGCCGTTCGCGACTGTCGGCTTCTTTGCGGCTCGATCTCCTCGATCTGATCTCCTCCGCGACCTGATTTCGCAGCCCCTCGTACCCGCCGGTGTCGGTGGCTCGGGGCGCCTGCGAGCGCTACTCGTCCATCCGGATCGGCGGCGACGCACTCATCAGGAGGAGGCAGGCGACTCCGACGCCCGCGCCGAGGAGCCCGGCGCCGACGCCGACCGCGCGGACGGCCGCCTCGAACCCGAGCGACCGGGTCGAGACCGCGACGGCGACGCCCATGACGATCGGAGTCGCCGTCGCCGCCGCGCGCCCGCTCCCCTCGCCGAGGCTGACGAGCCCGCCCCGCAGGTCCGCCGGCGGAAGCGTCGTGATGACGCTCCGGTAGACGGAGAGCACGAGCCCGAAGCCGGCGCCCATGAACACGACGCCGACGGCGGCGACCGCGAGCGACCGGGCGAGAAAGACGAGCGCGAGGCCGACGCCCATCGAGAGGTTCATCGCCACGAGCGGGTAGAGCCGGTCGTCAAAGACGTCGGCGATCCGACCCGCCTGCGTCGCCGCGAGCGCGTACGTGAGGCTCGCGAGCGCCGCGAGTACCCCCGCCTCCGCCGGCGTGCCGCCGAGCACGTCGACGACGAGGATCGAGTTGTAGGTGAGGAAGCCGAACCACGCGACGTTCGCGCTCCCCCGCGCGACGACCATGGTCCACGCCCGCCGTTGCGCGACGAGCGCGCGCATGTCGCCGACCTGCGTCCGGAGCCCCGCCTCCCCGTTCCCGTCCGCCGTCTTGTCGAGCGGCTCCTCGAAGTACGCGTAGACGACGGCCGCGATCGGGAAGGAGATGGCGTACAGGAGGAACGGGTACTGCCACGCCATCCCGACGAGGACCCCGGCGGCCAGCGGAAACGCCGTCTGCGAGAGTCCGGAGCCGGTGAACCGGAGCCCCTGTGCGGTCGCCTCCTTCGTCCCCGCGTAGAGGTCGCCGAGGCTGGTGATGATGATGGGCGTGAGCGCGGCGAAGCCGACCCCCTGCAGCGCGCGCAGGGCGAGCGCCGCGGCGAAGGTGGAGACGAACGCGATCGCGGTGCCGGTGAGCCCGAACCAGAGGAGCCCGAAGATCAACACCGGTCGTCGCCCGTATCGGTCGGCGACCACGCCGGCGATCGGGATGACGACGATCGACGGCGCGGTGAACGCCGACATCATGAGCCCGATGTTCGCCGTCGACGCCCCCAGCGGCTCGACGAGCGAGCCGAGCACCGGGGAGAGGAGGGCGGTGCCGAGCGGCGGGAGCACGTTGATCAGGAGCAGCAGCTGGAAGGGTCGCTCTCGGACGATTCCGGCGTCGGATCCCGCGATCGACGAGGGCGATACCACGCTTGCGAGCAGGCGGGCGTCCGAATTAAACCTACGCGTTGGGGCAGTCGGTCGCGTCTCCCCGTTTGGACGGTCGGTCGCGTGTCGACGGCGGTGCCGCCGACTCCGTTTCCCAGTAACTCTGTCGCGGTCACCGATCATCGTTCGAAATGGTCGAACACTTATTTGCCCGGAGCGAGATCATCGATTATGAACGAAACGAGGTCTGACGCCGCGGAGGGGGACGTGGACACCGTACGGACCGCCGAAACGCTGTTCGATGTCGTGCAACGACTCACCGAGAACGACGGGGCGACGCTGGCGGAGCTGGCGGAGGAGCTCGACTACGCGAAGAGCACGGTCCACCGCCACCTCCAAACGCTGGAGCAGCTCGGCTACGTCGTCCAGCGCGACGACGGCTACCACGTCGGGCTTCGGTTCCTCGAGGTCGGCGTCACCGCTCGAAGCAGTTTCCGCGGGTACGACCTAGTGCGCCAGAAGGTCGAAGAGATCGCGGAGGCCACCGGCGAGCGCGCCCAGTTCTTCGTCGAGGAGCACGGGAAGGCGGTGTACCTCGCCCGCGCCGCCGGCGATCAGGCGGTTCGCACCGACCCCGGCCTCGGTAGTCGCATCCCGCTGTACGCGGCCTCGGCGGGAAAGGCGATCCTCGCCGAGCTGCCGGAGCCCGAGCTATTCGACATGCTCGAACGCATGTCGTTCGAGCCCGTCACGGACCACACCATCACCGACCCGGACGATCTCCGCGCGGAGATCGAAGCCGGTCGGGAGCGCGGGTACTTCTTCAACAGGGAGGAGTCGCTCCGCGGGACCCACGCCGTCGGCGTCGCGATCTGCGGCCCGGACGGCGAGGTGATCGGCGGTCTCAGCGTCACCGGCCCCTCGCATCGACTGACCGGAGAGCGGTTCGAGTCCGAACTCCCCGACCTGCTGCTCGGCGCGGCGAACGAACTGGAACTCAACATCGCACACTCCTGACGCCGGATCCCGTCCGTTGCCCGGCGCGACGCGTTCGATGGTGTCGAACGGCGCGTATTCCGCGTCCGCCACACTCAGAATAACATACGTACGCCTGTTATTCTGGCCGCCACAAACTGTGACGAGCCTCAGCGGAAGATCGACTCGCGCTCGCACCCGCACATCGAACTTGCGCTGGTCAAATACGTCTAAACTGATGGTTATTGCGTACTATTTAGATTATGAGATATCTCGACAGTCCCGTTCGACCCTTTCCGCCGATCGACGGCGACGATGCACGTGTTCCTACGCTGACTCACGCTGAACTCGCGAAGAAGCACGCTAAGGCGCCTCTCGTCGGCAAGCGTCTAATTACGGTTGGGGGAGTTATCCGCTATCGATTTCTCACCGAGTGTGCTATCGGATACTCGAATTATTCCGAGCTACGGCCGCCTAAACGCCTTTCTGACTTCGATCGCCGATCGCGCCGCGATCTCCAGTGTCACTCCGATTCGATCCGAACTGCCGCCCCACATCGATAAAACTACCAAATATTTGCTATAATAACGCAGGTTTGATGTTCGATATATGCACTCTTTCTCTCTGCCGACGGGCTATCGACTCCCCTCACTGGGGCTTCCCGACGCCTCGGCGGGACGTTCGCGGGAGTAGGCGATGCGACTGCCGGCGGGGCGGGTTACTCTTTGCGGAACGCGGTCGACTGCTTCGCAGCCGGTCGGGCGCGGACACGCTCCGGCGGTCAGAGAAAAAGGTGGGAAGACGAGCGGAAAACGCCGTTCAGGCGGTCTCCATTTCGCGCTCGAGCTCGCGGAGGCGCTCGATCCGGTTCTCGGTCGACGGGTGCGTCGAGGCGATCTTGCCGACGAACCCCGCCTTGATCGGGATGATGAAGAACGCGTTCATCTCCGCCTCCTCGCGGAGGTCCTCTTTCGGGACGCGGTCCATCCGGCCGTCGATCGTCATCAGCGCGGACGCGAGCGCGCCGGGTTTCCCCGTGATGAGCGCCGCGCCGCGGTCGGCGGAGTATTCGCGGTACCGCGAGAGCGCGCGGATGAGCAGGAACGAGACGATCCAGACGAGGATCGACACGAGGATCGCGACGATGACCGGCGCGCCCTGCCTGTTGTCGCCGCTGAACAGCCACCCCCACCGCACGATGAAGAAGGCGATGGTCGAGAGGAACGACGCGATGGTCATCACCATCACGTCGCGGTTCTTGACGTGGGCGAGCTCGTGGGCGAGCACGCCGTCGAGCTCGTCGTCGTCCAGCGACCGGAGCAGTCCGGTCGTCACCGCGACGGTCGCGTTCTTCTTGTTTCGACCCGTCGCGAACGCGTTCGGCACCTGCGTGTCGGCGACGGCGACCGCCGGCTTCGGGAGGTCGGCCTGCTGGCTGAGCCGTTCGATCCGGCGGTGGAGGTCCGGATACTCCTCGGCGCTCACCTCGCGGGCGCCCATGCTCCGGAGCGCCAGCTTATCGCTGAAGAAGTACTGCGCGAACGAGAACGCGCCGAACATCGCGAGCGTAAAGAGAATCCCGACGTTGAACACCTCAATCAGGACGCCGATGAACACGACGTAGAGGGCGAAGAGCAGGAACATCGTGAACCCCATTCGTCCACGGAGTCCCCAGTCTGTCTTCCATTCCATGCACGTGAGTTACTTCTCGGTGCGTTAAAGCCTGCCGGAGCCGGGGTACGGCTCCCCGACCGCGTCGGTGCGCTTTTCTCTCGCCCCGCCGACCCAAACGCATGGAGACCGTCCTCGTCACCGGCGGCCGCGGCGCCTCCGGTCGCTGGATCGTCGACCGGCTCGCGGACGACTACGAGGTGGTCGTCGTCGACTACGACCACCCCGGACCCGACGTCGACCCGGCCCCGCACGTCTCGTTCCGCGCGGCTGACCTCGCCGACCGCGGCGAGGCGCTCGACACCGTCCACGCCGTGGACCCCGACGCGGTCGTCCACTGGGCCGCGATCCCCGTCGCCGGTACCCATCCCGACGGTCGGGTGTTCGAGACGAACGTCCACGCCGCGAAGAACGTCCTCGACGCCGCCGGCCGCGCCGACGCCCGGATCGTGCAGGCGTCGAGCGACGGCGCGTACGGCTTCTTCTTCGCCGATCCGACGCCGTTCCCGGACGAGCTTCCGATCACCGAGGGGCACCCTCTCCGGCCCGAGGACCCGTACGGCCTCTCGAAGGTGACCGCGGAGGCGGCCGCCGGCGCGGTGGCGCGTCGCGAGAGCGTCCCGGCCGTGTCGATCCGCCCGTCGTGGATCCAGTTCCCCGGCGCGTACGCCTGCCGGAGCGACGAGTACGTCGGCGACCTCGACGCCGGCGCCGGCAACTTCTGGTCGTACGTCGACGCCCGCGACGTCGCCGACCTCGTCGTCACCGCCCTCACGGGGACGGGAGGATCGGACCCGGCCGTGACGCCCGGCGCCCACGAGGCGGTCAACTGCGTTGCCGCCGACAACGCGCTCGGGCGGCCCCTGCTCGATCTGTTACGGGAGGCGTACGGCGCGGTTCCGGCAGACTGCGAAATCGACGGGAGCGCGCTCGCCGAGGGCGACGACCGGGGCGCGTACGCGATCGCGAAGGCGGAGCGGCTGTTCGGCTGGACGCCCGCGCGTTCGTGGCGCGAGGCGGCGGACGCCGAGGTCGACGAGCCGACGCTGTTCGAGCGGTAGATCGGGAGATCGTTATAAACAGGAAGTACGGTGGCGCACGCCTCCGAGCGCCTTGATAAGGGCGCGAGGAGCGCGTGCGAGGGAGCCCGCGGCCGCCAAAGGCGGCCGCGACGAGGTTGGGGAGGTGTGAGGTGCGGTGCTGTGCGGGGCGGGTGGGACTCAAAGGGGCAGTCGCGAGGGCGAAGCACGGCGACGTAAGCACTGCAGGGAGCGAACGAAGTGAGCGACTGAAGCGCGCAGCGAGCCGCGCGAGTCGTCGCGACTGGGGCTTTAGAGATGTTCACCGCAACGTCATCAGCGACCATTTATAAACGAATCACCGCCTAAATCGTCAAGATCGCGTTCACCAGCGTCCGGGTCGCGATCGCCGTCCCCGCGCCGAGCCACGTCAGCAGCACGAAGTGGATGTAGCCGTTCGCGGGGTTCCCGCCGTCGATCCGCCGGATCATCTGCGAGGAGAGCGCGGCGTTGAAGAGGACGACCGTGAGCAGCAGGTACTCGATGAGGGGGATGTCGTACGCCCCGGGGTAGACGATCTGGGCCATATCCATTTGGTCGAGGCCGAAGTCGGCGGTCAGGTCCGCCAAGATCGCGACGACCTCCAGCCCGATGAAGAAGGCGAACGTCGCCGCCGCCGTGATCCCGTACAGCAGGCCGATGAAGGTCATCGCCGCCTGCCGACGCTGCTCGCGGAGCTGGTTGACGGCGTTCATGTTCTTCGAGATCAGCTCGCCGAGCATCTTCGGGTCCCCGCCCATCTGCCGCCCGACGAGGTACATCTCGGAGAACTTCTGGATGAGGTACGACCGGGTGTCGTAGGTGAACTGCTCCCACGCGCCCTCGGTGCTGATACGCATGTTGAGCCGGCGGTAGAGCCGCTCGATCGACGGCGAGAGGGCGCCGAAGTTCTTGTCGCGCAGCGTGGTCAACACGTCCGTCGTCGTCGACTGCTTGGCGCTCTCGGTCGCGCCGAGCGCGCGGACGAAGGAGGGGAACTCCCCGTCGCGGGCCGTGATCGCCTGTTCCTCGGTGCGGAGGACGACGCCGGTGATAATGAGGGGCGATATCGGCACCGCGAGGTACAGCGGGAGCCGCACGTCGTCGAGGAAGAAGAGCAGCCCCGGGAGCCCCGGGCCGTATCCGAACATCCCGGCGGCCGTGATCCCGATGATGAGGAAGGAGAGCCCGCCGCCGATCCCGAGCGACGCCCAGAGCTTCAGGTCGCCGGGGGCGCGCTCGTCGGGGTGGAACCAGATCGGGTCGTACGGGGAGGTCGCCCGGATCATCGCGTAGAAGCCGAGCTGGACGAAGACGAAGAGGACGATGACCGCCGCCACCGTCGCGGTCGGGTCGTTCCCGGTGAGGATCGGGAGCACGATCGCGAAGACGAGGGCGAACGTCATCGAGAGGATCATCGACATGTACAGGTCCTTCATCACCTCCAGGTTCGCCAGCGAGGACTCGTACACCGTCTCGTACTTGGCTAACATGACGTCCTGCTCGGAGACGAGGAACTCCTCTAACGACTGGCCCGCCCCCATCGTGTAGCCGAGCCGGTCGAAGAAGTCGGCCATCGCGTCGGAGGGGACCTCCTCGGCCCGCCGGCGACACGCGTCGTCGAGGCTCTGGTTCCAGGTGTCGACGAGGTGGACGACGCGGCCGATCTCCTCGGCCGCGACGCCGTACTCCTCCTCTTTCGCCAGCGTCCGAAACACCTCCATGCGGTCGATGTTCGTCGTCGACAGCACGGTCATATGCGTCATCACGAGGTGGAGCTGGTTGTCGATCTGCGTCTCCAGACTGGAGAGGTAGATCTTCGGGTAGATCACCGCCGACACCACGACGAGCCCGCCGAACATCGGGATCGGAACCCGCGCGGCCAACGGCAGCGGGAGGACGAACAGCCCGACGACGCTCGCGGCGAACACGAGCACCGCCGGGATCAACACGAGCCCGACGTACTTCCGCTTCGAGATGTCGAGCTTGTCGTACGACTCCATCACGGCCGAGGTCAGCTCCGCGGCCGTCGCGAGTCCGTTGCCGACCTCCTTCACCGCCATGGCTATCTGACGTTCCGGTGCATGTCGAAGGGAAGCCCCTCGACGCCGTCGCGCTGGAAGGAGTTGATCGCGTCGTTCACCTCGTGGTAGCCCAAGATTCCCTCCTGAATCATCCGGTTTATCAGCTCCGCGCGGAACTCCAGGTCGTCGTAGATGTCACGGGTGTCGGCGTACCCCAGCAGCGTCGCGATCTGTTCCTCGAGCACGTAGGAGTTGTTCATCCCTTGGAAGACGATCTCGTCCTCGACGGGGTCCCAGCTGAACACCTCGCGGGTGACGACCCCCTCCATCTCCTTGGAGTACCCCTCGATCTCCTGGACGCTCGTCACCCGACGGAGCACGTCGTCCCCCTGCTTCACCCGGTTCTGGAACAGCGCCACGTCGGCGTTGTCCATGAACGTCTCCGGGACGTTGATCGGCTCGGAGGTGAACCGCTGGATCATCGAGACGATGTCGGACGCGTGGAACGTCAGCATCACGGGGTGGCCGGTCTGGGCCGCCTGGAACGCCATGCGCCCCTCGGCGCCACGCACCTCGCCCACGATGATGTAGTCGGGGCGCGACCGCAGCGCGGCGGCGACGAGGTCGAACATGTCCACGTCCGAGGAGCCCTCGCCGCCCCCCTCGCGGGTCAACAGCTGCTGCCAGGTGCTGTGCGGCGGGATGACCTCGGCGGTGTCCTCCGCGGTGTAGATCTTCGAGTCGTCCGGGATGTACGAGAGGATGGCGTTCAGCGTCGTCGTCTTTCCGGACGCCGTCTCCCCGACCACGAACACCGTCTGCTCGTTCTCCAGACAGAGCCAGAGGTACGCCGCCAGCTCCGGCGAGAGCGTCCCCCAGTTGGTGATCTGGTTGATCGACAGCGGCACCTCCTCGCCCTGCCGGATCGTGAGCGAGGAGCCCTTCAGCGACACGTCGTCGGAGTAGATGATGTTGATACGCGACCCGTCGGGCAGCGTGGAGTCGACGATGGGGTCGGAGTCGGAGAGCGGGTCGCCGATCCGCTCACCCATGTTGCGCAGCCAGTTGTCGAACTCCTGTGGCGTGCCGAAGTCGACGGTCGTCTCCAGCATCCCGTACGTCCCGTGGTCGACGTGGCACTCCTTGGGCCCGATGACGTGAATGTCCTCGTTGGCCGGGTCGCGCATCACCGGCTCGAGCGGGCCGAGACCGACGATGTCGCGGTTGAGGCGGTAGCGGATGTTATCGTACGTCTCCTCGGTGACCGACAGCTTCCCCATGTTGAGCACCTTCGAGAGGCTGCCGCGGAACCCCTGATTCTGCTCGTCGATGTGGGTGACCTCCTCCAACAGCTCCTCGATGAGGTCGTCGTACTCGGCCTCGCTGCCGGGGGCGCTGTGCTGGCCGCTCACCGCGAGCAGGCGGTTTTTCACCTCGTTGAGGACCTCCGCCTGCGGCCCCGAGACCTCCGGCTCGATGGCGTAGTACTTGGTGTCCTGCCCGAGGTCGCCGTAGATGTGGCTGTAGATCGGTCCGCCGACCGGATAGATGACGTTCGGGCGGTTCGACTCGTACTCGTCTTTCGGCTCCTCGATGAACTGCGGGAACTCCCCGGTGATCTGTTTGAACTCCCGCAGGTGCTCGCGGAGGTGAGGTCGTCGCATGGCGGCCTTCCGGAGCTCTTCCGACGGTTTCGCTGTGCCGTGTTCGGTCATGGTCTACTCCGTGTCTCCTGTCGGATCGGTCGCGTCCCGGCCGTCGGGACGACTGTGCGTCGGCTCGCCCATATGTCTAGGCGACGCTCCGGCTCTCGATGACGATTCCGGTTCCCGACCGGACCGAGAAGCCGATCGTGTCGCCGACCTGTTCGCCCATCCCCGCGAAGCGCTTCACGTTGATCTGGCGGCGGATGTCGCTGCCGACCTCGATCATCTCCAGCTCGAGGAACACGTCGGCGATCGACCGGAACGGGCCGATCGCGTCGTCGTCGACGGCCGAGGGGTCGACGGTGAGCACCACCACCTTCCCCTGCGAGATGATCTCCCGGAAGAAGGAGATGATCTCCAGGGCCGCCTGTCGCTCCTCGTTTTTCCGGACCAACGCCTCGAAGGTCGGGTCGTTCCGGAAGATGGCGTCGAACGTGTCGAGGAAGACGACGTCGGAGTTCCACATCGCCTCCGCGTTCATCAGGCGCTTGAGCAGCTCCTTGCGCTCGCCGTCGGTGTCGGAGAACGCCCCGCCGGAGTCGAAGTCGGCGTGGAGAAAGAGCAGTTCCTCCTGGAGGAGCGGCTTCACCATGTCGTACTCCAGCGAGTGCATCTGGTCGATGAACCCGCGGACGGTGAGCTCCGTCGACATCATCGTCACCGACGCGCCCTCCTCGACGAGCCCGTAGGCGAACCGCTGGGAGATGGCGCTTTTGCCGGCCCCGTAGTCGCCCTCCATCAGGACGATGCTGCCGCGGGGGATCCCCCCGCCGAGCTCCTTGTTCAGCCGGTCGCGCTCCCCGAGTCCGAGCGAGAGCAGATTGTCGTGTGGCATCTCAGTTGCCTCCACCCACGCGGAACTGGAACAGCTCCTCGTCACCGTTGGCGGTGACGTACACCCGGTGGTCGCCGTCGTCGAGGCCGCCGCTCGTCCCCTCGAGCGCGTTCGTGTTGATCGTGAGCCGCAACACGTCGCCCCGCCTCCACGCCGCCCCCGCGTCGGCGGACACGAGTTTGCCGTCGATCGCGCTCGGCGGGACGTACCGACCGTCGAAGACGACGTCGAGGTCCGATCCGTCGGGTGCGAGCCGATAGGTTCCGGTGTTCTTTATCAGAAGCGTCACGTTGTGCTGATCGTTGACGTTGTACACCCCCGCGCTCGCGTCGGAGATGATCGTCACGTCGGTCCGGAGCGTCTCGGTCGCGTCCAACCCGGCGTCGTCGACCGCCGCGCTCACGCGGTCGACCCCCGTGGTGATCGTCCCGACCACGCCGGCGGCGATCACGAGGCTCGCGATGAACAGGATGAGGTGAGAGACGGGGACGCTCGCCATCTACGCGCTCACCTCCGCGCTGTCGCGGACGCCCGATTCGACGACGAGGACGACGCGGGTCTCGCCGGCGACCACGTCGGTCGAGAGGTCGGCCTTGTTGACCGTGATGGTCAGCGTTTCCCCGCCGAGCCACAGCTCCGTATCGCCGTCGCCCTCGACGCTCGTGGTCGCGTTCGCTCCCCCTACGTCGACGTACTCGTTGTCGACGAGCAGCGTCGCGTCGCCCGCGACGAGGCCGAGGGAGCCGTCGTTGGTGGCGGTGACGGTGAGATTCGTGTTGTCGTACGTCGCGTTCGACACCGAAAACGCCGTGTTCTGCCGCTCGAGCGCGCGCTCGTTCATGCCGTGTTGCGCGTCGCTGACGCGGTCGAATCCGTTGGCCGCGACGGGGTAGAACGTCGTGAACGCGAAGAACAACCCCGCGACGATGATGGCCGTCGACGCCGAGACGCTAACGCCCATCGCCCCACCCTCCGTCGGCCGGGTCGGCGCGGTCGGAACGCGGGTTCGGGTCGTTCATCGGGCGCGGTGAGCTCCCGTTGCGCTCGCGCCCCTCGGAGCCGCGACGGTCGTCGTGGCCGTCTCGGCCGGCCGGCTGGTCGTCCCGCCGCCCCGCTTCGTCCCCGTGGCCGTTCTCGCTCACGCGCTGATCGCGGTCGCCGCCGCGCTCCTCGCGTCGACCGTTGCGGCGGTCGGGCGCGCGGCGGTCGCGTCCGCCCTCGCGCCGACCGTGCCCTCCGCGTCCCCCGCGGCCCGAACCGGCCCGCGGCGGACCGCCGCCGACCAGCGAGCCGCCGGCGAGGTCGTCCCAGCGGTCGAGCAGCAGCAGGTGACCGCTCGTCCCGTTGAGCTGGGTCACGTATCGGAGGCTGCGCGTGTGGTGTTCGCGGACCAGTCGGTCGGTCCCCGGCCGGTCGACGAGGTTGCGGTCGATCGTGCCGAAGCCGGAGAGGAAGTCGCGAAGGCGCGCGGCCGCGTCGGGGCCGACCCACTCGATGCGCTCGTAGTAGTTGATCGCGCGCACCGCGTCGGTGACGTCGCTCTCGGAGACGAGGAACTCCAGCCACTCCATCACGAGGAGGTCGCCGACGTAGTCGCCGGGGAGCTCCGTGAGGTACGGCTTGCCGCGGGTTCCCGAGAGGTCGTCCTGCTGGACGTACTCGAAGCCGCCGCCGTTCGCCTCGGCGGGGTCGCCGCCGGGTTGCCGGCCGCGCGAGCGATCGGGTTCCGGCTCCGGCTCGGGTTCCGGCTCCGGCTCGTGCCCGTTCGTCGCCGGGCCGTCGTCGACGGGCTCGTCGTCGAACGAGTCCATCCCGTCGTCGAAGGCGTCGACGCCGTCGTCGGGCTCGTCGTCGAAGGGATCCGCCTCGTCGCCGAGCTCCTCGTCGAACGAGTCGCCCCCGTCGTCGAACGGGTCGTCGTCCGCGCCCGCGTCCGTTTCGGCGCCGTCCTCGTCGGCCCAGTCGGCCTCCCCGGCGTCGTACTCCTCTTTCAGCTCGCTGAAGCTCTTTCCATCGTCGTTCATGTCGTCACCGTCGTCCGCCGCCGCGGTCTCGGACGCGGCGTCGGCGGGGTCGCCGTCGTCCGTGTGCTCGTCGCCCGGTTCCTCGTCCAGCTCGGCGAACTCGTCGTCGTCCTCGAAATCGTCGTCGAGCAGGTCGTCGTCGAAGAACCCGTCTGCGTCCGCGTTCGCGACGTCGTCGTCGAGGTCGTCGTCGCCCGCGTCCTCGCCCTCCTCGTCGTCGAAGAGGCCGAACGAGCCCTCACCGCCGCCGTCGACGCCGTCGAAGCCGCTGGAGTCGTCGACGAACGGGTTGATACCGCGGGTGACCATCTCGTAGATGTCGAGGAGGTTCCGCACGTCCTCCTCGATGTCGTCGACGGCGGTCGATATCTCTTCGTTCTCCGAGCGGACCGTCGAGACGGTCGACGAGAGCGAGGCGACTTCGTTCTCCAGGTCGTCGAGCCGCTTCTCCAGTTCGTCGGTGTCGGCGCCGGCGCCGCCACCGCCGCCGTCGTCGAACTCGTCGTCCCACTCGTCCATCCCGTCGAACTCGTCGAAGTCGTCGCCGCCCATTCCGCCGCCACCGCCGCCGCCCATTCCACCCATTCCGCCGCCACCGCCCATCCCGCCGCCGAAGGGATCGTCGTCGCCGCCCATGCCTCCGGAATCGTCGTCGTCGGAGCCGTCATCGTCGAGAAATCTGTCGAGGACGCTCGCACCGACGAGCCCCAGCGTGGCGACTATCCATGCGGCGGCCGGAGCTCCCCACACCGGTAGTTCGAGGCCCATTACCGAATACCACCCCCAGAACACACTTCAATTCACCCCTCAAAATATCAGCTGTGAGAAGACACCGCCACAACGAAGCTCCGGCGACGCTTTCCCGGCGGTTTCCGGATGGACTCCTCAAAGCGTCCGTTCGAACCCGTCGGCCGCCCGGACCACCAGCCGCCCGTCGGCCCTGAACCGGACGGTCCGCCCGACGTCGTCGCCGACGGCGCGTTCGACCACCGGAATCCCGGCCGCGTCGAGGCACTGCTCGGCGCGCGCGACGTTCCGTGGCCCGATCGCGTCCGTCAGATCGAGCATCTCCGCGCCGCCGGCGACGCGCGCCTCGAGCCGACGGGGCGACGCGCCCGCGGCCTCCAGCTCCTCGATCAGCCTCTTGATGCCGGTGTCGACGTACTTGCCCGGCCGCTCGATGCCGGTCTCGGACTCGGTGCCGTTCGGCAGCATCGCGTGTAACAGCCCCCGAACGCCGGTCGACCCGTCGACGAGCGCCACGGCGACGCACGAGCCGAGGCCGCTCGTCGTCAGCGTTTCCCCGTCGGTCGCGACTGACAGGTCGCTGACGCCGACCTTGATCCGCCCCGAGTCACGTTCCCGAGAGAGCTCTCCCCCGCGGGACGACCGGTGGTGGCTCACGACTCGGAGAGACGGTCGAGCGCCCGCGCCAGTTCGCGCTCGTCCGGGAGGGCGTACACGTCACACCGGGTCTGGACACCCTCCGTCTGGATCGCGGCGTCGATCACGAACCCGTAGTCCTGCCGTCGACTCAGCTTGGCGACCAGCGGACTGATCGTGGCCGAGCCGATGTCGTGGACGAACTCCGGCGGCGAGTGGCTGATCGAGGTGCCGAGCACGTTCGCCCAGCCGTCGATGAACCCGCTCGTCATCACGTTCCCGAGCTCGCAGAGCGCGTTCTCGGCCATCCCACCGAGCGGCTCGTCCGGCTCGCTGGGGAGCATCGAGGCCGCGATCTTCGCCGCGGACTCCTCCTCGAAGAGGATCGCGAGGTAGCCGCTCGGCTCCCCCTGAAGCTCGAAGACGGTCCCCGCGTGCGGCTCGACGCCGACCTCGGCTGGCACGTCCGCCAGCGGGACGAACCGCAGCCGGCTCACGTCGACGTTCGTGTCGAGCCCGGTCATCATCGCGATGTTGTCGGCGGCGTTCGCGGAGCCCCGCTTCGCCAGCGACGCGAACGTCGACAGCGACTCGTACGGGACCGCGGTGCTGTCGGTGCCGTCGTTCCCCGCCCCACCGTCGGCGCCCGGCGCCGCGGCCGGCGCGGTCTTGCCCACGACGAGGTCGCGGAACTGCCCGGAGTCGGGGAGCATGTAGATCGAGAAGTCGAGATCCGTCGTCGTCGCGTCCAGCCGGCTCTCGAAGAGGAACACGCCGTCGCCGGCGAGCGCTCCGTCGGGGAGGACGGCGGCGCCGTCGGCCTCGAAGTACCGGGGCGGCGTCATGTCGATCGCCTTCCCGAGGTAGTTCGCCCACCCGTCGAGGAAGCCGCCGAGCGCGATGTTCCCGACCTCCGTCACCGCGCTCCGCCCCATCGACGACCCGCCCGGTAACAGCGAGAGCAGGGCGTCGACGTTGTCCGCGTCGAACGCGAGCACCGCCTCGCCTTCCAGCCCGCCGCGAAGCCCGACGCTCACGCCGATCGACTCGCGGCCGGCGAACGCCTCTGCGAGGTCTTCGCCGCTGGCGACGCTGGCACCCGTGACCTCCACGGAGAGGTCCGTGCCCGTCAGGTCGGTGAGCGCGCCGGCGGCCTGTCCGGCCCCCCGCTCCGCCAACCGGTTGCAGGCGCCGAGCGCCCGAACGTCGACGCGCATTATACCGCCGATCCGATGGCGTCGAGCACGTTCGGCTTCTGGAACGGCTTCGTGATGTACCCCTCAGCGCCGGCCTTGATCGCCGCCTTCATCTTCTCCTCCTGCCCGACGCTGGTGCACATGATCACCGTCGCCTCCGGGTTCTCCTCGAGGATCTCCGTCGTCGCCTCGATACCGTCCCGGATCGGCATCACGATGTCCATCATCACGAGGTCGGGCCCGTATTCATCGTACATGTTGACCGCTTCCACGCCGTTTTCGGCCTCGCCGACGATCTCGAACTCCCCTTCGAGGATCTCCCGGAGCAGGTTCCGCATGAACTCCGAGTCGTCCGCGATAAGTACGCGCGTAGCCATGGTTACCTGGAAGGGGGGACAGCGTTCACTTAACGACTCCCCCGCGGTTCTCAGCGATGAGAACGGATGGCGGACGGATCGCGTGCGGGGAGGCCGATCACGCTCACTGTCCGACGGTCACACCCAGTGCCCGAGGAGGTAGGTCGCCCCGACGAGCACCGTCCCGCCGAACGTTTCCCGCGTCCCGATGCCGAAGGGGAGGAACGTCGCCGGCGCGTCGTCGCCGTCCGGACCGTCCTCACCGCCGTTCGAGTCGTCCCCGGCGTCGGGCTCCGAGTCCGTTGCGTCCCCGTCGTCCGGAGACGCGCTCACCGTCTGGGCGGTTTCGTTGTCCCGATCGCTCATGGTGACGTTCTCGCTGTCTCCCTCCGTGACGGTCAGCCGCCCGGTTTCCTCGTCGTTGTCGGTCCGGAGGGCGTATTCGTACTGGCCCGGAGGGAGGACGACGAACCGGTCGGAGAGGTCGAGCGTCGTCGACTCCGTGCTGTCGAGCGTCGTCGATGTCTCCGTCACGGTCTCGCCGTCGATGGCGAACTCGACCATCTGCCGGTCGGCGATCTCGCCCGTGTTGGTGACCTCGCCCGCTATCGAGTCCAAGCGCTCGCCCTGGGCGACCGTCGTCTCCGCCGTGAGGTTGCTGACCTCGAAGTAGGCCGGATCGTCGAGGTCGTCGACCACGATCGCGCCGCGTTTGTCCAGCAGCCTGTTCCCGACGAGCCGTTCGGGAGTGTAGAACTCGACCTCGACGCGTTCGCCCGGCTCCAGCTCGGAGAAGTCGTGAACGACCTCGAAGCCCCCGTCCTCGTCGATGGTGACGTCTTCGACGGTGATCGTCGTCGGTTCGGGGCGATCGCTCGCGATCAGCTGGACCGTGACGTCCGAGTTGGGAGCGATGTTCGTGTTGCCGGCGATCACTCCGTCTTGGCTCGACGGGACCATCAGCTCCCTGTCGAGACCCGTCTGCCGGTACTCGACGTACGGGGCCTCGAAGACGAACGAGTCGTTCGTCCGCACCGTCGTGTCGGCGTCGCCGAAGTACGGGTAGTGTTCGAGTCCGTTGGTCTCCTCGACGGCCGGGTCGAACGGGGCAGGCCGCTCTCCGTCGGCGAGCGAGTAGTCCTCGAACTGATACCGTTCGTCTTCGGGGGACTCGTACGCCATCTCGAAGGCGAGCTCGTCGCCGTCGCGGGGCTGGTTGTCGAACGGGTCCGACCCGCGGGTGTCGATCACGAAGTAGAGACCGCCGACGACGGGGTCGTCGCCGACGGCGTCGCCGTTCTCCCACTGGAACGCGCTGTCGTCCGGGAGTATGTAGAGGTCGCTGCTGGCGACGTCGGTGAACCGAAGCGTTGATCCCGGGTTGTTGGGTGCGCCGAGCGCCCGGTGCGTGAGCTCCGCGTGGACGCCCTCGTGGCGTTCGAGCAGCGTCGCGAACTGCTCGGTGTCGATGTTTCCGGGGGCGCCCTCCCCGGAGTCGGCGTTCTCGTTGATTGCGGGGTGTTCGGTGTCGCCCGCCAGAAGCGCGCCGAAGGTCCCGCTCCCGCGGACCTCGACGAGGATCCGGTCGCCGCGAGCGATCGTGTCGGTCTCGGTGGCGTCGGCGCGGAGCGCCCCGATGTCGCCGAGCCCCATCGGTCCCGACTCCTCGTCGAACCGGTCCAGTCGATCGGCAGGACCGGGCGGGAGGACGTACGTGTTCACCTCGCCGAGCTCCGGCTGCGTGAGGACGAGGTTCGACCGGTCGACCGGGTGCCGGAAACCGGGGACGTCGTCGTCGCGGAGCATCACGGTTCCGGTCGCGCCGGCGACGAGGCGGTATCGGCCGGCCTGAATGGGGCTCCCGCGCGCGGTGAGTCCGACCTCGTCGCGGAACTCGGCGAGCGTGTCCGCCACCTCGGTGCCGCGGTGGTTCTGGAACGTCACGTCGGAGAACGTCCCCTCCGGGTCCACGCCCTCGGCGTCCGGATCGCTCGCGGCGCCGATGCTGTGCGCGTAGCTCGTCACGTCGCCGTCGGAGACCGGGATGTACACGTCCTCGGAGGGCGCGTCGGTCCCGACGAGGCGGGTGTTGATCACGAACGACGCGTCGCCGGTCACGTGCAGGACGTCGAGGTGGTTCTGGAGGCTTTGCTCCCCCGCCTCCCGGTCGCCGCCGACGAGGAGGTACGCCTCGTCGAGCGAGTCGTCCATCGTGACGTCGACCACGACGAAGTCGCCTGCGGGCGACTGGTACCGGTCCTGCGAGAACTCGACGGTGCCGCTCTCGAAGACGTTCGACACCGCGAACGACGACGAGGCGTTCTCGCCGAGGGCGCTGACTTCGGCGGTGTAGTCGCCGTCGTCGATCTCGCTTCGGGGCGGCAACTGGAACGTCTCCGTGTACGGCGAGTCGGGCTCGTGGCCGACGGTCACCGTCCTGTCGTCGATCGTCGACGACGCCCCCTCGACCGCGACGTTCACCTCGTCTTCCACTTCCTCGTCGAACGTGTACTGGACGGTCACCGTCTCCGTGGCCTGTCCGAGGTCCGTCCACACGTCGTCCACCGACAGCCGCACGTCGGTCGCGCGGGGCAGGTCGAAGTCCCGTTCGGTCTCCGGCTCTCCGGTCCGCCCGACCTCCACGAGATGCTCCCGGCTCTCGTAGTCGGCGTGCTCCGCGACGATCGTGTGCGTCCCGAACGGGACGTCCGAGAGCTGGTACCGCCCGTCCGGGCCGGTGGTCGCGGTGCGGTCCACGCTGCCCTCGATCCGGACCGACACGTTGTACAGCCCGTTCCCGTCCCGGTCGGTGACGCGTCCCGCGATGTCGTTGTCCACGTGGACGAGACCGAAGTTCTGCGTCACCCCGTTCTCGCTAGGGATCGACAGCGACGCCGTCTCCGTCTGGAACGTGTCGGCGGCGGCCTTGACCTCGCGCTGCCCGCCGGTCGTCGTCGAGGGGACCTCGGGTATCTCGTAGCTCCCGTCCGCATCGGTTTCTGTCGTCAGATCGCCCTGACCGATGCCGGGCCAGATGGCGGTGTCCGCGTCGACGGACACCGTCGCGCCCGCGATCGGTTCCCCCTCCGTGTTGGTGACCGTTCCGTCGACGGTCGTGAGAGCGGGAGCCAGATCGACGTTTCGGGTGGCCGTCCCGTCGTCCAGGACCGTCGCCTCCCCCTCTCCCGGTTCGAACCCGTCCTGGGTCGCGGTGACCGTGACGTCTCCGGTCGGGATATCGATCGTGTACCGGCCGTTGTCGCGGGTCTCGGTCGCGATCACGGACTCGCCGTTCTGGTTGGTCTCGACGCGCCAGTCGTACTCTCCAGCGGTGGCTTCCAGTATCTCTCGGTCCGTCCCGTTGTGGTGTCGGACCGTGACGGTGACCCCGGGAAGCGTCTCTCCCCCCATCGGACCGAACTCGCCCTCGATCGTTCCAGTCACCGTTCCCGTCTTCCGCGTCAGGGTGACGTCTTCCCTCACCGGGGAGTTCGTCGTCGACACCGCGACATCGGTGCCCAGCTCCTCGTACTTGTCGTGGGTCACCACCAGCCGCTGTTCGTCGTACGGAACGCCGTCGATCGCGTAGCTCCCGTTTTCGGCGGTCGTGTTCGTCAGGTCCGGGTGGCCGTCGACCGTCACCGTCGCGCCCGCGATCGGCTCGGCGGCGGCGTTGGTGACGGTCCCCTCGACGGTGCCGTTGGCGCCGGACTGCGCCGCGCCCGACGGGACGGACACCGCCAGGCCGACGGTACAGCACAACAGCAGTCCAACGACCAGCAGGCGGCGGCGGGGACCGGGGGCGCCGACGGTCGACGTGACGAGATCCATCGGATACGGCGAGGTATCGAACGAGAGAATTTAACATATCGGGTGCAGTTCTCGCCCGCTATAATCGGAGCGGCCGAATTTCCCGACCCTCAGCGACGCCGCCACGCGACGACGCCGGCCCCGGACAGGATGGTGAGCAGCGCTCCCGTGCCCAGCCGGAGGTCGACGTCGATCGCCATGGGGCCGTCGCCGTCGTCGCTGCCGTCCCCGTCGCCCTCGTCGTCATCCTCGTCGCTCTCGTCGTCACCGTCCGACTCGTCGCCGTCCGACGCGCCGTCGGAGCCGTTCGGGTCAGTCACCGTGACCGTCCCGTTCGCCGAGTCGCCGTCGGTATCGACGACGAACTTGTACTCTCCGGGCTCGGTCGGCGCCGAGAGGGTCGTGGAGACGGTGGTCGACGCGCCGCCGGAGAGAGACGGTTCGATCGCGGTCTCCGCCCCGTCACCGAACCGGAACGTCACGGCCCGCTCGCTCGTCGCACTCCACCGGTTCCGGACCGTGGCGGAGAGCGTCACGGTCGAGCCCGGGTCGACCGATCCCGGCGCGGTGACGTCGGTTATCTCGAACGGACCGGTCTCGATGCCGCGCGCCGATATCTCCGCGGTGTCCGTGACGCCCGTGTCGGACACTTCGACGCTGACGGCGCGGGGGATCGAGTCGGCCTCGCCGAAGTCCGATCGGAGCCGCCCGTCGGCGAACCCGCGCAGGACGATCACGTCGGCGTCGGCGTACATCCCGTAGCCGTCGGCGCGGCGTTCGATCGGCGGCCGGTCGGCGTGCGGTGCGTTACGGTCTCTGAGCAGGCGATCGCGGATGAACGCCGACTCCAGTTCGTCGAACGTCAGGCCCGGAGCGGTGACGTTCACGTTGTATCGGGCGCGGTTGGATGTCAGCTCCAGTTCGAGGTCCGTCTCGACGGTCCCGTTACCGGTGCCGCTCCCCACCAACCGCGCGTCGAGCGTCTGTACGAGCACCTCGAACGGTGCCGCCGCCTCCACGTCGGTGGTTCCAGCGATCGTCCCGTTGTCGACCACGACCGCCTTTGTCCGCTGTCCCGCCGGGACGAGGACGTACGTCCCGCTGAGCGCCGCCGTGTCTATCCGCACCGGACCGTCGACCTCGAACTCGCGGACGAGCGTCCCCGGTTCGTCGATCTCTTGGTCGTACTCCCGGAGGTGCAACCGGTCGCCCTCGACGGTCTCGTTCGGATCGTCGAACGCGACCGTCTGTCCCTGCCAGAACGTCCCGCCCGAGCGGAGGTTCCGGTCCGCGTCGTCGACCGTGTGGAAGCCGTCCGCACCCGCCGCGTGGAGAGGCGCCGTCCCGTCGGCGCGGTCGAGTCCGTGGCCCGCCGCTGCGCCGGTCCCCGAGGCGAGGACGCACAGCACGACCAGCAGCAAGGGGAGCGGCGCTCCGTCGGCGCGTTCAGACATGGTCGTGCGATCGAGAGCGGGCGCCCCGCCGCGCGCCGGAGTTCCGACTGGGCGCGGTCACGGTCCGAGAGTCCGGGCGTTCGGTCCGAAGGGACGGGAACCGGTCGGACGGGTCAGACCCGTTGTCGCCGCTCGCTTCGCGAGGTCGATACCGCTGCAGCGGGTCCATCTGCGTCGACGTGCGGGAGTGACGGATTAAAACGTACGCCTTCGAATATTACGGTTGATAACCGGTTCGAGCCGGCGGGGTTGGGAGAGGGAACCCGAAAGTCGGGGACGGGTGGGCGACGTTCTTCGGAAGAATTAATCCGGGCCGTCTGCCGTACACACTACGATGAAGACCTGTCCTCGGTGCGACTCGTCGCTCGACGACGGGGCCCGTTACTGCGTCGAGTGCGGCGCCCCGCAGACGGAGGACGCCGCGGATGAGCTCGACGAGTACGTGCAGCGGCAGGCCCAGCAGGTCGCGGCCGAGTCCGAGGGCGGCGCCGACGGCGACGACGACGGCGGGTCGGGCTTCGTCCCGACGGAGGACCTCACCGACCGCGAGCAGCTCTGGCGCCGCGGGTGTTACGTCCTCGGGTACGGGACGATCGTCGTCGCGCTCACGTTCGTCCCGCGTCCGGGGGCTTTCCCCCTAATCTTCGGCGGGATCGCGATCCTGCCGCCGATCCGTCGCCTGACCGCCGAGCCCCTCGGGAGCCCGCTGAAACGCGAGGTGATGGTCGGGCTGTACGCGGTGTTCGCGCTGCTCGGCGCCGCGCTGCTCCTCGCGTTGTGACGCCCGGTCCGGTCACTCGATCCGGAAGCCGCCGGCCTCTTCCGCCGCGCGCACGAGGTCGCCGATACTGTCGCTCGCCGTCAGCCCCTGGCTCGCCGCGAACCGCTTGATCGCCACCGGCGGCACGTCGGCGGTCGTCTCGCTCGCGACGAGCAGGAGCCCGAGCGCCTCCGGCGTCGGCGAACTCGGGCCCGCGTTCGACGCGAACCACGACACCAGCGAGTCGAACGTCGCCGTCACGTCGTTCGAGACCATCCGCTGGCGGGTGGTGTCGCCGTCGACGTGGAGCGTCGCGTCGATCCCGTAGGTGAACCCGTCGTCGTCGAAGGAGGACGCCAGCCACCGGCTCACCGACTGGCGATCGACTTCGGGAGCGGCGTGACCGCTCTGCGCGCGGTCGGTGGGAGCGCTTCTCCGCGGCTGGCCGGCTCCGCCACCGGCCCTTCCGCCCTCCGGCCCGCCGCCCGGATCCGGCGGTCGCCGCTCCGCCGGGTTCGCCGGATCCGCGGACGTGAAGCCGGTCTCGTCGGAGGGAGACCGGTCCGGCTGCGACCGACGGACGTTCGGCCGGCCGTTCGTCCCGACGACGTACCGCCCCTCACCGATCTCGACGACGTTCTCGTCGTCGGTGAAGTCGAGCTCGTCGGGATCGGCCGGCGTCGCGTCCGAGTCAGCCGGCGGTGCCTCGTGGTCACTCATGGCGTAGTCGTGGAGACGCGAGAAAATAGGTGTTCCGGGCGGACGGATCCGCCGGGACAGCAGTTAGGGGGCTATTCGAAGCTCGTTAGAGCTTGACCGCTTCGCCCTCGTTGCTGAACAGGTCGGGCGCGGTGAGTTCGACGGATGTCGTCGCACCGGACGGCGAGACGATGTCGAGCGACGAGGTCTCGCTCTCGCCGAACGGATTGTTAGCGGAGCTGTTTCCGAGCGGCTCCTTATTTGTATTGAGCACGACCGTGAACGAGTTGCTCGAGTTGAGGACCGCCTTATCAGCGCCGATGAATTCTCCACTACTGTTTTGGACGCCAAATGTGTCATCGCTAATGTCGCTCACGCCCGGGTCACTGTTTTCGGTGATGGTGTCGTCAAAGGTCAGCGTCCGCTGCCCGTTCGGACCGACGGCCTGAATGGTCGTCTTGTTCAGATCGATCTGGTCAGCGCCGGCAGCACCCGCGACCCCGATCCGGATCTGGGAGAGGTTCTGCGGGTTGTCACCGATATTCTGACCGTATGCTGTGGTACCTTCACTGTCTTCGACGACACCGATCGTACTCGTCACGTCGATGCGCTCGGAGACGAGGTCCGTACTCTCTTGACCCGTTGCCTCTGCCTGCGACTGGAGGAACCCGGCTGTGTTGATCAGGACGCCGGCGGCGATCGCCGCCACCAGCACCATCGCGATGAACACGATGAGGGTTCCGATCCCCACCTGACCGCGCTCCTCGTTTGTGATTGCTTCGAACATTGTTATAGCCTCACGGAGTCCTGTTCAGCCGTTAGCGTAGTCGGGACGCGGATCTCCTTCGTCGTCGAGGCACCCGACGCCGTCGTGAACGTGACGGTGAGGTCCTCGCCCGAACTGAGCTTGTTGTAATTGGAGAAGTCACCGGGGTCAGAGAAATTCACGGTGACCGCGGCGCGATCGCTGTTGTCGGTGAGAACGTTGTTGTTAACGTCGAGGATATCCTCCGTGTAGAGGTTACTTATCTGAGTATTGTTCTGCCCTTGCTGACCAATAACTTGGATCGTGGTCTCGTCTAAGTCGACGTTTCCGGCACCGGGAGCCTTGGCCATAACGAAGGTAACGTTGTGGATACCGGACCCGTCATCGGACACGTTCCCGGAGGTACTCACGACCTGCAGCCGATCGCTCACCTGACTCGTACTCTCTTCACCTGTCGCCTCCGCCTGTGTCTGAAGGAACCCGGCCGTGTTGATCAGAACGCCGGCGGCGATCGCCGCCACCAGCACCATCGCGATGAACACGATGAGGGTCCCGATCCCCACTTGACCGCGCTCTTCCTCGTCCAGTAGTGTTTCGAACATTGTGTGTTGCGTTGGCCCCCGGCCTGCCCGGCGGGCGTTATCGCTATGGAGTAGGATTTCCCTATTAAAGACTCCGTGCCGATTATTCAAGTTGATAAGGGACCGCAGTCATGCGATTTTTGGCTTATATTCAGAAGTCTAATTTCTGAATAGTTCAACGACATCGAGATGGGATTATCGTTGCTGGATCTGGGAGTACTCCGCCTGAGCGACCCGATCAGGGGCGATCGGCGGCACGGCTCTGACGCGAGCGGGCGTGAGCGTCGAAGAATTCTTACTGCGTCGACCGGTTTCGGTGTCGATCGCGGCGCCTGTGCGCCTGCGCCGCCTCAGCGGTCCTGAATCCGTGTCAGCTCCGAGTCGGGGATCACGAACTCCTGGGTGCCGGGCTCGTACACCGCGAGGCTCCCGGCGACCAGCGCCATCGATCCCGCGATCAGGCCGGTGTTGACGAGGAGCAGCGCCTGCGGGTTCGCGAAGGAGGTCCGGAAAGCGGCGACGGGCGTCGCCACGGCGGCGAGGACGATGAGGCCGAATCCGACTGCGAGATACGCCATCGCTGTCCGCCCCGACGACCGGTACGCGGAGATCGCGAACGCGAGCAGCGTCGCGCTCGCCCCCGCCAACACGGTGGTCGTCACGAGATACAACCCCTCGATAAGTTCCATACACGCTGTGGCCGGAGTCGGGGTATAAATCTACGGTGGCGACTATCACCGGCGATAACACCGGTGAATAGCCAGGGTCGAGCTAACCCCCGCTACGGCGACCGACGCGCCGCCGAACCGGATTCTCAAACCGTGTCGATCACCGGCACCCTTTTACCTTCCAAGAATCAACAACGATAACGTGAATGGTGGGGGACGATCTGATCACGGTGCTCGGCAACAAGTACAACACGGACATCCTGACGGCGACCGGCGACGCGATGTCCGCGCAGGACCTGAGCGACGAGCTTGACGTGCCGATCGCGACGTGTTACCGTCGGATCAACGAACTGGAGGAGGCCGACCTCTTGGAGCTCCACGACCGACCGCTCTCGGACGAGCACCGTCGGGTGAAGGTGTACCGCCGGAAGGTCGACGGAGTCGAGGTCGACTTCCGCGACGGGCTCACCGTCGAGGTCGAGGAGCGCTCCGCGGTGAAGAACCGACTCGACGACGTGTGGCGCGACCTCTCCTCTGGACAGTAACGGTTCGCACTCGTTCCCGCGACGCCGTCTCCGTCCCTGATCCGCCCTCTCGTCCGCTTCGTCCCTGATCCGTCCTCCTGTTCGCCTGTCGCTTTTTCGCCGGGCGTTAGAACGACGGCTCGTCCGACCGTCCCATCATCGAGAACCCGCCGGCTCGCTCGTGGACGGTGATCCCCCCCTCGCCGATCTCCATCGGGAAGATGTCGGTGTCGATGTCCTGCTTCCGCATCTTGGCAACCCACACGTAGCGGTTGACCCCGGAGTCGGTCGGCGTCTGGATGAAGTAGATGTTCCCGTCGGTGAGGAAGTTCTCCAATCCGACTTCGGTGTCCGGGAACACAGCGCCCTGTTCGTTGATGAGCAGCGAGGTGAGGCCGTTGGCCTTGAGGATGTCGGAGAACTTCAGGAGGTACGTCCGCTTCTCCTGTTCGGCGTCGAAGAAGAGCTGGAACATCGACAGCGAGTCGAGCACCAGTCGGTCGAAGTCGCCGTCCTCGATCGTGTCGAGGAGTTTGTCGACCGCCGTCGAGAAGTCGGTCTCCCGCAGCATCTCGCGTTTGTCGAGGATGACGATGTCGCCGCTGTCGACGAGGTCGCCGAATCCCTCCAGGCCGATCGACTCCGCGGCGCCGCGGATGTCCGCTTCGTCCTCCTCGAAGGAGACGTACACGCCGCGTTCGTCGTGTTCGGTGACGCCGTGGTGAAGGTACTGGATCCCGAAGATACTCTTGCCGGTACCGGGGTTTCCGGAGACGAGGACCGTCGACCGCTCCGTGATTCCGCCGGAGAGGATCGAGTCGAGCCCCTCGACCCCGGTCGAGACGAGTTCTGACATTCGTCCCTCCTTTGGCGACGGGAGTACATAAAAGACGATCCGACGGACCGGCCGCACGGACGCCGACAGGTTTATTCCTCGACACGCCGCCCCTTCTTGTATGCCCGGTGAAGCGTCCCCCGTCGCCCCCGGCGGTGATCGGCGGTGAGCGATCCCTCGGTCCTCGTCGTCGAGGACGAGCCCGACATCGCCGCGCTGTACGCCGGCTTCCTCGAAACGCAATACGACGTCGACCTCGCCGAGACCACCGCCGAGGCGATCGATCAGGTCGACGGCACGGTCGACGTGGTGTTGCTCGACCGACGCCTCCCCGACGGGAGCGGTGACGACGTGCTCGATCACATCCGCGAGGCGGGGTACGACTGTCGCGTCGCGATGGTCACCGCGGTGGAACCGGATTTCGACATCATCGATATGGGGTTCGACCTGTATCTCACGAAGCCCGTCAGCCGCTCGAAGTTGCTGGCGGCGATCGACACGCTGTTGGCTCGCAGCGAGTACGACGACATGATTCAGGAGGCCGCGGCGCTGGCGAGCAAGCGCGCGGTGCTCAACGCGCAGAAGCCAGCCGCCCAGCGCGAGGGGAACGAGGCGTACGCCGATCTGGTCGAGCGGCTCGAAGCCCTCGACGCCGACATCGACGAGCTCGGCGAGTCGCTGTCGTCCGACGACTACCGCGCGATGTTTCGCGACCTCGGCGAGGCCTGACGCGACGCTGACCGCTCGCTGTCGCTTGCCGCCGCCGGTTCGCTCGCCGGCCCGCTTCCGCTCTCGTCACCGTTGATGGTCTCTCTCCTGAACCTCTCGACTGCGTCCGAAGTTCGGACGAAGTTTGAACGGAGTTCGCCCCGACTCCGCACCAAATTTGTCCAGTAGTTGAAAAATCTATATTCCCGTCATCGCCCTCGTCGAGAGCATGACGGAACACAACACGCGGCGCCGGTTCCTGGTGACGAGCGGTGGACTCGTGACGCTGGCGCTCGCCGGCTGTCTCGGCGACGATGACACTGATGACCAGATGGACGACGGTGGCGAGACGGACGGCGACGAGATGGGTAACGAGAGCGACGGGATGGACAGCGACGACGGGATGAGCGACGACGAGATGGCCGGTGAGGACGGATGACCGAGTCGGTCACGGCCGGGGTCCCGACCGAGAGCGTCGTCTCCTCGTCGCCTTACCCCTCCGATACGTCGACCGGTGTCGCCGGCGCAGGAAGCGTACGACCGGGGAGTCGTGCGCCGACTGAGCGGTGCCGACGACGGCCGCGGACGCCCGTCCGCCGAGGACGTGATTCAAGTAACTGTAACCCCGAGATACGCTATGAGTAGCGGTACCAAACAACGAGATACGCTCCTCGCGGCGGCGGCCGGGGGGGCCGCGGTCGCCGGCTCGTATCTGGTCACCGGGTGGGCGCCGTCGTTCGTCGTCAGGCCGGTCGACCAGGCCATCGTCAACCTGACGCCGGGGCCGATCGTGACGCTCGCGATCGAGACGCTCGGCGACGCGGGCCACCTGATCCACATCGGCATGGCGTTCGCGGTCGTGGTCGGGCTGTTCGGCGCGGTCGCGTTCGCGGGCCTTCGGCTCGCCGCGCGCACCGATCGACGAGCGGTCGGCGTCGCGACCGCGGGAGTCGGGTCGTGGCTGCTCGCCGCGGGGCTCACCGGGATCTCGACGCAGGCGCTCGGCGCGGCGCTGCCCGGCGCGGCCGTCGTCGGGATAGGGTGGCTGCGGTCGCCGACCGGGCGACCGCCCGCCGGGGACGCCTCGTCCCCCGACGCAGGCGACTCGGTGTCGGGGACCGACTCCGCGGACGCGGCCGGCCTGACCGCCGGTGTCGACGCGGTTCGGCGACGGACGCTCGCCGTCGTCGCCGGGGCGCTCGGGTTCGTCGCCGCGACCGTGGTCGGGCGTCGGGCGCTCGCGACCGACGACGATCCGCTCGCCGACGCTCCGCGGTCCGAGGGTGCGGCCGCGCGGCTTCAAGAGCTCGACGACGCCGCGTTATCGGTCGAGAGCGCCGATCTCCACGACCTGGTGAGCCCGATCGGGGCGTTCTACAACGTCGACATCGCGGAGTTCGACCCGGCGGTCACCGCGAGCGAGTGGTCGCTGACGTTCACCGGCGAGACCGGCACCGACCGGACGGTCACCTTCGACGAGCTGACCGACCGCCCCGTCGAGCACCGCGCGATCACGCTGCGGTGCGTCGGCGAGGACCTGAACGGCCGCAAGCTGGACAACGCGGTCTGGACCGGGACGCCGATCCGCCCGCTCCTGGAATCGGTCGACCCGCAGGGGGACTGCGACTGCGCGATGCTGCGCGGCGAGGACGGCTACTACGTCCAGTTCCCGGTCGACGTGCTCGCCGAGGGGTTCCTCGCGTGGGGGATGAACGGGAAGGAGCTTCCGTCCGGTCACGGCCATCCGGTTCGCGTGTTGATCCCGGGGCACTGGGGGGAGACGAACGTGAAGTGGCTCTCGGAGATCGAGCTGTTGCGCGTCGAAGACGACGGCTACTGGGAGGAGCGCGGCTGGGAGGGGACCGGCGAGGTGAAGACGGTCGCCAAGCTCTGGGACGAGGGGGTCACGGACCTCGGCGACGGCCGGATCGAGTTGGCGGGCCACGCCTACGCCGGGACGCGCGGGATCGAGCGCGTCGAGGTGTCGACCGACGGCGGCGATTCGTGGACCGACGCGACGCTCTCCGAGCCGCTCCCCGACGTGGACGTCTGGCGGCAGTGGCGGCACGTCTTCGACCCCGACGGCGAACACGAGGCCGTCGTCCGCGCGGTCGACGGCGAGGGGACCCGACAGACCCGAGCGCCGTCGGACTCGTCACCGAGCGGCGCGACGGGGTGGGTCCGTCGAACGGTCGGCTGATGCGTCCGGTTCGATCCCACGCGATCAGCCGCCAGAGCGCCCCGCCAGAGCCGAAACGAATTTGATTCCCACCCCGACACACCAGTACGCCAGATGGAGAAGGCCCTGTGGTACCTGTTCGTCGCGAGTCGCGGTGGCGCCAACAGGGTCCGGATCGTCCGGAGACTTCGCGCTCGCCCGCGGAACGCCAACGAACTCGCGGAGGAACTGGACGTCGACTACAACACGATCACACACCACCTCGAGATGCTGAAAGACCACGATGTCGTCGAGCCGAGCGACCACGACTACGGGAAGCTCTACTTCCTGACCGACCGCTTCGAGCGCCACACGGACGCGTTCGAGGAGATCACGTCGGAGGTGGACACCGAATGAACCCCGTGTCGCCGACCGGGGTCGCCGTGTTGATCGCGGGGATCAACAGCGCGCTGTTGGCCGTGTTGGCCGCGGTGTGGCTCGACAACTACCGTGAGTTCGGCTCGACGCTCCTCCTGGGACTGGTGGGGTTCAGCGCCGTCCTGCTGGTCGAAAACCTGGTCTCGATCGCCTTCTTTTTCAGCAGCATGCGCACGCTGTACGCGATGGACCCGCTGGTGGGGCGAGTCGTCCTCGGGATGAGCCTGCTCGAACTGCTCGCGGTGTCGCTGCTGAGCTACGCCACGCTGAAGTGATCGGGGTGGCGGTGACCGGTCACGCGAGCTGGTCGCCGACGATCCGGTCCGCCTCGACGATGAACGCGTCGCGCTCGTCGATCGGGATGGTCGCACCCGCGGCCACGTCGTGGCCGCCGCCGTCGCCGCCGACCGCCTGACCCGCCTCCCGCATCACCGCCGAGAGGTCGAGTCCCTGTCGGACCAACGCGTGCGACCCCCGCGAGGACACCTTCAGCTCCTCGGCGCTCTCCTCGGCGAACGCGATCACGGGCTTCGATCGGTCGAGGGCCGGCGAGCCGATCGCCATCCCGGCGACGATGCCGACGATCGTCTCGCGGATCCGCGAGCCGGCGTCGAACCACTGGAGGTGCTGCTCGTCGGTGACGCCCTCGTTTTTCACCCACTGGAGCCCCTCCGAGAGGTTCTTCCGGTGGGTCCGGAGGAGCCGGCGCGCCTCGGCGAGCGCGTCGCCGCGGTCGCCGAGACACACCGCGAGCCCCACGTCGGCCCGCTCGTACCGGGCGGTGGCGTTGAGGAGCGTGGAGAACTCGCTCACGTCCCGCAACTCCGTCCCGGGCTCCTCGTCGACGAGCGTGTAGGAGGTACCGACGAGCGCCTCGATCCGGTCGGCGGGAACGCCGGAGGCGACGGCCCGGCGCATCAGCGCGGACGCGAGCACCTGTCGCTCCTCCCCGTCGAGGTCGACCCAGCGGCGCCACTCCCCGTCGCGTTTCACGTCGATGTCGAGGTCGGTGAGAAAAGAGATCGCGCCCGCCTCGTCGTTCGACACGCCCGGGATCTTCACGTCCGAAGCGTACTCCAGCAGCTTCGGGAGCGGGCGCGTCTGTCTGCCGTACAGGTCCAGATCCGTCTGCGCCTCGACGACGCCGGCGTCGACGCCGTCGGCGACGACCGCCTCGTTGGCGCCGACGAGGCCGCCGTCGGAGTCCTGCATGTCGCCGACCGCGCCGACCACCGCCAGCGCGGCGAGATCGCGGTTGTCGCCGCCCGGCCCCTCCAACGCGCGGGCGAGCACGTAGCTCGCACCGGCTCCCGACAGCTCGCTCGCGCCGTTGAGCCCTTCGAGTAAGGGGTTGAGGTGGAACTCGGTGTCGCGGTCGGCCGGCTGGTGGTGGTCGGCGATCACGGGGACGAAGTCGCCGCGGTCCTCGTGGTCGGCGATCACGTCGAGCTGGCCGGAGCCGAAGTCGGTGAACAGCACCACGTCGAACTCGCGGGCGGCGATACCTGCGATCGACTCGGCGTCGAGCTGCTTCTCGAAGACGACCTCGTGGTCGATCCCCGCCCGCGCGAGCGCCGTCGAGGCGATCGCGCCGCTGGTGAGCCCGTCGGCGTCGATGTGGGACGCGAGCAGCACGCGGTCCGCGGCGCGGAGCCGGTCGGCGCAGGCGTCCGCGCGCTCGGCGAGCTCCGGCACGGGAGGATCGGCGACTGCCATTACCACCCGTTGGCTCCCGATCGGGGATAAACTCACGCTTCGGCGGGTCGGCAGCGGGGAGGGCGGCTCCCGCGCGTCTCGTCGCCGCCGATCCGGCGCAGGCCGAGGCATCACTTGCCGTAACTGACGGTTATAGATATTTGTAGATATATGCACTACACACATGACACGTGGGTTCAACACCCGGAGTCTCCACGCCGGTGCCGAGGCCGACCCGGCGACCGGGTCGCGAGCGACCCCGATCCACCAGACGACCTCCTACGTCTTCGATGACGCGGACACGGCGGCGGAGATGTACGCGCTCCGGGCGGAGGGCGACATCTACTCCCGGATCTCTAACCCGACCGTGAACGTCTTAGAGGACCGCCTCGCCGACCTGTCGGGCGGCTCCGAGGCGGTCGCGACCGGCTCGGGGATGGCCGCGCTCGACGCGATCACCACCGTGCTCGCGACTGCGGGCGACAACGTCGTCGCCAGCTCCGAGATGTACGGCGGCACGGCCGCGTACCTCACGAGCATCGCGAACCGCCGCGGGGTCGAGACGCGGCTCGTCGACACGCTCGATTACGAGGCGTACGCGGACGTGATCGACGACGACACCGCGTTCGTGCACGTCGAGACGGTCGCGAACCCCTCCCTCGTCACGCCCGACTTCGAGCGGCTCGCCGAGGTCGCCCACGAACACGCCGTCCCCCTCGTGGTCGACAACACGTTCGCCACGCCCGCCCTCTGCCGGCCGTTCGACCACGGCGCCGACATCGTCTGGGAGTCGACGACGAAGTGGATCACGGGCAACGGGACCACCGTCGGCGGCGTCGTCGTCGACGGGGGGCAGTTCCCGTGGGGTCACCCCGACGCCGACTACGACGAGCTCGACGGCCAGTCGCCCGCTTACCCGATCGACTTCGTCGAGCAGTTCGGCGACGCCGCCTTCGCCAACGTCGCCCGCCAGCGCGGGGTGCGCCCGACCGGCGGTCAGCAGTCGCCCTTCGACGCGTGGCAGACGATCCAGGGGCTCAACACCCTCCCGCTCCGGATGGAGCGCCACTGCGAGAACGCCCGGGCCGTCGCCGAGTTCCTCCGCGACGACGACCGGGTCGACTGGGTCGCCTACCCCGGCTTCGAGGACCACCGGAGCCACGACAACGCCGCCGCGTACCTCGACGACTACGGCGGGATGGTCACCTTCGGCGTCGACGGCGGCTACGAGGCCGCGAAGACGTTCTGCGAGGCGGTCGATCTGACGAGCTTCCTCGCGAACATCGGCGACGCGAAGACGCTCGTCATCCACCCGGCCTCGACCACCCACGCGCAGATGGACGAGACGCAGCAGCGGCTCGCCGGCGTCCACCCGGAGATGCTCCGCCTCTCCGTCGGGATCGAGGACGCGGACGACGTGATCGACGACCTCGACCGAGGGCTCGCGGCCGGCGAGCGCGCCGCGTCCGGCACGGAGGTGTGACACCGTGAGTGCCGTTCCGGCGGACCACGGCGTCGCCGCGCTCGGGGAGTTCACCTTCGAGTGCGGCCAGTCGGTCCCCGACCTGGAGGTCGCCTACGAGACCCACGGGGAGTTCGACGGCGACAACGTGGTGTTGGTGTGTCACGCCCTCACCGGCAGTCAGAACGTCGCTCGCTCCCCCGCGCCGGAGCGCGACGAGGAAACCCGCGGGGGCGGGCAGGCCGGGCAGGCCCGCGCGTGGTGGGACGACATCGTCGGCCCGGGGAAGGCGATCGACACCACCGAGTACTACGTCGTCTGCGCGAACGTCCCCGGCTCCTGTTACGGCACCACGGGACCGGCGAGCGAGCGCCCCGCCGGCCTCGACCTCCCCGACGAGCCCGACCACGACCGGTGGGGGACCGCCTACCCGCCGGTGCAGGTCGAAGACTGGACGCGCGCGCAGCGCCGCCTGCTGGACCACCTCGGTGTGGGCCGGCTCCGCGCCGTCGTCGGCGGGAGCGTCGGCGGGATGAACGCCCTGGAGTGGGCGAAGCGCTACCCGGACGACGTCGACCGCGTGGTCGCCATCGCGACCGCCGGGCGGCTCGACGCGCAGTGTCTCGCGCTCGACGCGGTCGCGCGACGGGCGATCCGCGCGGATCCGAACTGGAACGGCGGGGACTACTACGGCGAGGGCCGCCCCTCGCCCGACGAGGGGCTCGCCCTGGCCCGTCAGATCGGCCACATCATGTACCTCTCGAAGGCGTCGATGGAGCGGAAGTTCGGGCGACGCTCCGCGGGCCGCGACTCGCTGACGCGCGAGGAGGGCGATCTGGGGCTCCCACCGGAGCCCACGGCGGCCTTCTTCCCGTATCGAGAGGTGGAGTCGTACCTCGACTATCAGGCGGAGGGGTTCAGCGACCGGTTCGACGCGAACAGCTACCTCTACCTCACGCGCGCGATGGACGAGTACGACCTCGCGGCGGGCCACGGCACCGACGCCGACGCGCTCGGGGCGTTCGACGGCGAGGCGCTCCTGTTGAGCTTCACCGCCGACTGGCACTTCACCGTCGAGCAGTCGTCGTCGCTCGCCGACGCCTTCCGGGCCGGTAACGCCCCGACCGCGCACCACGTGATCGACTCCGACCACGGCCACGACGCGTTCCTCGTCGAGCCCGAACACGTCGGCCCGCCGCTCCGCGACTTCCTCGCGGAGGGGGTCGAGGGGCGGGCGATCTCCGACGGCGGCGGCGAGGGCGACGACTCCGCGCGGCCCGAACCCGACCACGCGCCGGTCCACGCGAGCCTCTTCAGGGGATAGCGGGCGACCCGGTGGCCGCGCGCCACCGCGTGGCCGACGGGCTGCGAGGTGCGGGTCCTCGACGGTCTCGCTGTCAACCACGCCGCCGAGCGGCTGCCTCGTCGAATTCGGCCATCCCTAACCGTCACGATCAACCATGACAACGTTCATAGTTCTCGCCCCCGTGGTGTGTGAGGTATGCCCGGCGGACACTCCCAGACGCTCCGACCGTTCCTGTGGCGCGCCGAACGACTATACCCGGACACCGAGATCGTCTCTCGGACCCACGAGGGGCGCACGCGACACACGTACGCCGAGTACGCCGACCGCACCGCGCAGCTCGCGAACGCGCTCGACGCGCACGGGATCGAGCGCGGCGACCGGGTCGCGACGTTCTGCTGGAACCACACCCGCCACTTCGAGACGTACTTCGGCGTCCCGAACACCGGCGCGCAGCTCCACACGATCAACCCGCTCCTGCCCGACGAACACATCCGCTACATCGTCGACGACGCCGACGACGAGATCATCTTCGTCGACCCGTCGCTGGCCCCCAAGATCGCCGGCGCCGCCGAGGGCGCCGCCGAGTTCGACGGCGTCGACTTCGTCGTGATGGGGTCGTCCGAGATCGACGCGCTCGACGCGACCCCCTACGAGGCGTTCGTCGCGGACCACTCGACCGACTACGACTGGCCCGACCTCGACGGCGACCAGCCCGCGGGCCTCTGTTACACGTCCGGCACGACGGGGAAGCCGAAGGGCGTCGAGTACACCCAGTCGATGCTGTGGAGCCACACGATGGCCTCCCAGACGCCGCAGGGGATCCCGATGGAGGACTCCGACGTGGTCATGCCGGTCGTCCCCATGTTCCACGTGAACGCGTGGGGGATGCCGTTCACCGCGACCGCCGCGGGCGCGAAACACGTGTATCCCGGTCCTTCCCCGGAGCCGGCGGACCTCGCCGCCCTCATCGAGGAGGAGGGCGTGACGATCTCCGCTGGCGTGCCGACGGTGTGGCTCGGCCTCCGCGAGTACATCGAGGGCGGCAACGACGTCGACCTCTCGACGCTCGACACCGTGATCATCGGCGGCGCGGCGGCGCCGCGGGCGCTCATCGAGTGGTACGACGAGCGCGACGTCGAGGTGCTCCACGCGTGGGGGATGACGGAGCTCTCGCCGATCGGCACCGTCTCGCACCTCACCGACGACCTGCGCGACGCGGACTACGAGACGAAGGTCAACAAGCGGTCGAAGCAGGGCCTCGTCGTCCCCGGCCTGGAGTTCGAGGTGATCGACGAGAACGGAGAGGAGGTGCCGTGGAACGGCGAGGACTTCGGCGAGCTCCGCATCCGCGGCCCGTGGGTCACGAAGGAGTACTTCAAGCGCCCGGAGGCCAACGAGGCGGAGTTCGTCGGCGGCTGGCTGAAGACCGGCGACGTGGTCACCGTCGACGAGGACGGCTACATGCAGCTCGTCGACCGCACCAAAGACGTGATCAAGTCCGGCGGCGAGTGGATCTCCAGCGTCGAGCTGGAAAACGAGATCATGGCGTACGACGGCGTCAGCGAGGCGACCGTCGTCGGCGTGCCCCACGAGCGCTGGCAGGAGCGCCCGGTCGCGTTCGTCGTCGCGGCCGAGGGCGCCGACCGCGACGAACTCGTCGACCGGATCGAGACCGGGCTCCGCGACGAGTACCCGAAGTGGTGGGTGCCGGACGCGGTGGAGTTCATCGACGAGGTGCCGAAGACCGCGACCGGGAAGTTCTCGAAGAAGGACCTCCGCGAGCAGTACGCCGACCAGTCGCTCGTGGAGGGGTCGGTGCCGGAGGACGACGCCCCGGACTCGGAGTGAATCCGGGCTGAGGCGGGCTGTTCGCCCGGTCGACTCTCACCCGGTCGACTCTCGCTCGGCCCTCAGTCGTCGCGGTCGCCGACGACCCACTTGTGCGAGTAGCTCTCGCCGCAGGTGCAGTGGGCGTAGGCGTGGACCACGTCGCCGTCGGCGTAGATCCCGCCGACCTCCTCGTTTTTCGCCTCCGCGAACGCGAAGACGAACTGGACCTCGTGCTCCTCGTCGGAGGTCTCCTCGGCGAAGGGGCACGCTCCGCCGTCCAGCGACCGCGCGATCTCGCCCTCCGCGCCCATCGCGGTCTTCGCGAACTCCATCGCTCCCATGCCCGTGCCGGCCTGGAACGCGGACCGACCGGTCTCGCCGTCGAGGATCAGCCGGACCCCGGCGTCCGTCTCGGTTCCGACGTTGCGGAGCCGGGAGTCGTCGTCCAGGTACGCGTCGCTCACGTAGAAGACCACGTCGTCGAGCCGCTCGCCCGCGAGGAACTCGTCGAGGTTGCTCATGCCGGCCCGAGGCGCGTGAGCGGTAAAAGGCGTGCGAGTCGACTCCGAGGGCGATCGGACGAGCGGGGGAGACGGACGCCCGAAACGATGTCAAATCGCGTAGAATCGGGGTAAGTGTTAATACGTACCACTGAGATCCGTCGCCTGATGAGTGCGCAAACGCCATCCGGTGACCGGCTCGCAGAATGGGCGGAGCTGGTCGACGAGGACGTACCGGAGGAGCTCCGAGAGGAGCGATCCGGTGACAGATAACTTTCACCCCGCTTCGCGAAGGCTTTAGGCCGGCGCCGGCCAAGAGCCGGCGATGGCGACCGAGGCCGCCGGGATCGATAGACCGCTGCTCGTCGACGACTTCCTCCAGCGGCGCCGCTACCAGCTCCAGCTGGCGGACGCCGCCGCCGACGAACACACCCTCGTCTGTCTCCCGACCGGTCTCGGCAAGACGACGGTCAGCCTGCTCGTCACGGCCGAACGCCTCCACGAAGCGGGCGGGAAGGCGCTCTTCTTGGCGCCGACCAAACCGCTCGTCCAGCAGCACGCCGACTTCTACCGCGAGGCGCTGTCGATACCCGACGACGAGATCGTCGTGTTCACCGGCGACGTGAAGCCGGACGACCGCGCCGCGCTGTGGGACGACGCCCGGATCGTGATCGCGACCCCGCAGGTCGTCGAGAACGACCTGGTCGGCAACCGGATCTCGCTGCGCGACGTGACCCACTGCACCTTCGACGAGTGCCACCGCGCGACCGGCGACTACGCGTACGTCTACATCGCGGAGCGCTATCACGCCGACGCGGCCGATCCCCTCGTCACCGGGATGTCGGCCTCGCCGGGCGGCGACACCGAGGAGATCGAGACGGTGTGTGAGAACCTCGGGCTCGTGAACGTCGAGGTGATGACCGAGGACGACGCCGACGTCGACGAGTACACCCACGACACCGACGTGCAGTGGGAGCAGGTCACGCTCCCGGACGAGGTCCTCGACATCCGGGACGCGCTCAACGAGGTGATCACCGACCGGCTCGAGAAGCTGAAACAGTTGGGCGTGACGAACACGACGAACCCCGACCTCTCGCAGAAAGACCTCAACAAGATGCGGGGGCAGCTGAAGCAGATGATGGACAACGACCAGTCGGAGGGGTACAAGGGGATGTCCACCCACGCCGAGGTGATGAAGCTCCGGCGCGCGACCGAGCTGGTCGAGACGCAGTCGGTCGAGTCCGTCCGGCGCTACTTCGAGCGCCAGCGCGAGGCCGCCCGCTCGTCGGGGGCGTCGAAGGCGAGCCAGCGCATGGTGGCGGACCCGAAGGTGCGCGAGGCGATGCGGAAGGCGGAGTCGTTCGACGGGCTCCACCCGAAGTTTTCGAAGGCTCGGATCCTCCTCGCGGAGATGCTCGGGATCAACGGGGGCGAGCGCGCCATCCTGTTCACGGAGTCCCGCGACACCGCCGAGGCGCTCGTGGAGTTCCTCTCCGCGAGCTTCGACGTGCGGAAGTTCGTCGGGCAGGGCGACAAGGACGGCTCCGACGGGATGAGCCAGAAACAGCAGCAGCAGACGCTCGACGAGTTCAAGGCGGGCGAGTTCGAGGTGCTCGTCTCCACGAGCGTCGCCGAGGAGGGGCTCGACGTGCCAGAGGTCGACCTCGTCTGCTTCTACGAGCCGGTCCCGACCGCGATCCGCTCGATCCAGCGCAAGGGGCGGACGGGGCGGCAGGCCGAGGGGAAGGTCGTCGTCCTGATGGCCGAGGACACCCGCGACGAGGCGTTCTTCTGGATCTCGCGGCGCCGCGAGAAGAAGATGGCCAGCCAGCTCACCGAGCTGAAGGAGGCCACCGACGACATCGAGGAGACCGTCGGGGACGACGGCCAGGCGGGACTCGACGCGTTCGCCGGGACCTCCGGCGGCGACGGCGAGGCGACCGACAGCGGGGACGGCGACGGCGGCCTCACCGACTTCGCGGCGGCGAGGGGGGGCGAAGACGGGGAGAGCGACGACGCCGAGGCGAGCGACAGCGACGACGACGGCGTCGTCGCCACCGCCGGCGTCGACGAGGGCGTCGAGGTCGTCGTCGACCAGCGCGAGCTCGACTCCTCGATCGCGAAGGACCTCTCGACCCGCGACGGGCTCGTCACGCGGCTGGAGACGCTCGCGGTCGGCGACTACGTCCTCTCTGACCGGGTCGCCGTCGAGCGCAAGTCGGCGGCGGACTTCGTCGACTCGATGCTCGACGCCGACCGGTCGATGTTCGAGCAGGTCGGCGAGCTCTCGCGGGCGTACGCCCGCCCCGTGATGGTCGTCGAGGGGACGAACCTCTACGGCCAGCGCGACATCGACCCCAACGCGATCCGCGGCGCGCTCGCGTCGCTCGCGGTCGACTTCGACGTGAGCGTCCTCCGCACCGAGGGCGAGTCGGACACCACGGAACTGCTCGCAACGATCGCCAAACGGGAGCAGGAGACCCGCGACCGCGAGGTGAGCGTCCACGGCGAGAAGACGACGAAGACCCGCGCGGAACAGCAGGAGTACGTCGTCTCCTCGATCGCCGACATCGGCCCCGTCACGGCGCGGACCCTCCTCGAGCACTTCGGCACCGTCGAGGCCGTGATGACCGCGCCCGAGGACGACCTGCTGGCGGTCGACGGCGTCGGCCCGGTGACCGCGGAGCGCATCCGCGAGGTCGTCGGGAGCGAGTACGCGTAGTCCGGCTCTCCTGCCGCCGCTGCCCCTAATCGAACCCGCTCACCAGCGTCACGACCCACTGTCCGAGGTCGTACTCCGAGCGGACCTCCACGCGCGTCACCCACTTCACCCACTGGAAGCCGCGGCGGCCGGGCGCGACCAGCCGAGCGGGCGCACCGTGGCCGTGGCTCAGCCGCTCGCCGCCGACGTGCGTGGCGAGCAGGGCGCCCCGGGCCTCGTCGAGCGGGAGGCTCCAGCGGTACCCCGTCACGGAGGTGAATCTGACGTATGCGGGTTCGCGGTCCGCGTTCTCAGTCGCCGTTCCGCCGGCGGCCTCCAGCAGGTCGCCGACGCGGATCCCGCCCCACTCCTGGACCGTGTACCAGCCGCTGGTGCAGTCGAGCAGGAGCTCGGCCTCGTGGTCGGCGGCGAGGTCGGCGGCGGTCAGATCCACGGGGGCGCTCACGAGCCCGTCCACCCGGAGCCGGTAGTCGTCGCGGTCGATCGGGTCCGGGTCGTCGGCGACCCACGAGGTGATCGGGAACGCGCCGTTTCCGGCGCCCGCCCGCGGCTGTGAGCCGGTGAACCGCCGATCCGACCCGGCGGTGTCGAGCGCGTCGTTGATCCCCTGTTGGAGCCGGTACATCGCGGCGCCCGCGGCCAGCAGGACGGTGTACCGGACCGCGGTCCGGCGGCGCTCGAAGTCGACCCGCCGCGGGAGCCGGAACCGGGTCGCCGCGTGCGCACCCACCAGCGGGACGAGCGCGAGGCCGAAGCCGACGTGGACGGAGAGGAGCGTCCAGTAGGAGAGCCGCACGTCGAGCCCGAACACCCACGCGATGCCGGTCGCCAGCGCGCCGAGCGCGGCGACGAGCGTCAGGACCGACAGCGCCGTCGACCGCCGCCAGAGGCCGGGGTCGGTGAGCCGCTGCCGAACGCGCGCGAGCTTCCACGCGAGCAGCGCGACGATCCCGACCCCGAGGGCGCGGTGGAGCCAGAACAGCGGCCACCCCTCGGGGACGCCCACGGTGAACGAGACCAGACCGGTGATCGCCTCGGCGACGACGAACGCGAACAGCGACCAGTCGACCGCGCGCGGCGGCGGCTCCAGCCGGTCGACGGCCCCGCGGAGTCGGGCTCTCGCTCCCATCTCGACCGTGGTACGTGCTAGCGAGACAAAAGCGTCGTCACGGGCCGCTCGCTCCGCGCTACAGCTCGTACACTTCCCCGTCGACCGCGAGCGGCTCCGCGAACGCCTCGTCCGGCGGGTAGTAGTGCGCGAGGTGGACGAGCCGGGTGCGGTCGGCGTTCAGCTCGTCGGCGAGCGCCAGCGCGCCCTCCCGGGTCATGTGCTTCGTACCGAACGTGCGCGGCACGCCGTCGGCGTCCTCGTGACGCCCGCCGATCGGGTGGTGCTCGCAGAGCGACGCGGGGACGATGGCGTCGGCGAGGAGGAGGTCGGCGTCGGACAGCGCCTCTCTGGACCGCTCCGGGACGTCGTAGCTGGTGTCGCCCGTGAGCGCGAGCGTCCCGCCCGTCTCGGGGTCCTCGATGACGACGCCGTAACACAGAAGCGGCGGGTGGTCGACGGGGACGAACCGGACCTCGAACCCGCACGTCTCGAAGGGTTCGAACGGGTCGCGGGCGTGGACGCCGATCCGGTCCTCGAGGTAGTCGTACTTCGCGCGGATCGTCTCCGCGACGCTCTCGTCGGTGGCGGGATCGGTCTCGCTCGGCGCGTGGACCGGCAGCCCGTCGACCAACCGATAGACGTTGCCGAGCCCGTCGAGGTGGTCGAAGTGGATGTGCGTCACGAGCCCGGCGTCGGGCAGCGCGACATCGCGGTCCAGGAACTGGCTCCTGAAGTCGGGGCTGAAGTCGACGAGCAGTGACTCCCCGGTGCGCTCGTTCGCGACGTGGACCGAGAACCGCGAGCGCGACACCCCGCGCTCGCGCGCCGCGGCGCAGGTGTCGCAGTCGCAGCCGACCGTCGGCGTCCCGGTCGTATCGCCGGTGCCGAGGAGGGTGACCCGCATCTCGGATCGGGATCGGCGGCCCACCGACTTAGCGTCCGTGGTCGACGCATCGAGTCGCCCTCACTCGCGGGTGCGGACACGAGCCGGGGTCTCCGCGGTCGACTCCGCCGCCGGCTTATAAGCCCCTCAGGACCGACGCTCCGGTATGCACGACGCTCGCGACCTCGTCCTCGCGCGGCTGCCCTCGGGAGTCCCGGTCCGCACGACGGTCCACGCCTACGGCGAAGGGCGCCTCGTCGACGGCCCCGACGGTCCCGAACTCGACGTTCCCGCCGACGGCGGCCCGGTCGTCTACGCGCAGGCGGCCCAGCACGGTCGGGAGGTGAACGGAACCGCGGTCCTCCGCCGGCTCCACGAGCGACTGACGGGACGCGACGGGGACGCGCCCGACGCGGCGCCCGCGGGCACCCTCGTGACGGTTCCCGTCGCCGACCCGCTCACGTTCGACCGGGTCTCGTACACCACTCCGGAGCCGCTCGACGCGGTCCACTCGAACATGAATCGGTGTTGGCCCGGCGACGCCGACGGGACCCTCCACGAGCGGATGGCGGCGCGGCTGTGGCGGTTCGCGAGCAGGGCGGACGCGATCGTCGACCTCCACACCGGGTCGCCCGCGATGCTCACCCACGCGGTGTACATGCGCGACGACGCTGCCTGTCGGGAGCTCGCGGAGGCGTTCGGCACCGACATCCTGCTCGCGGAGGCCGCCGGCGACGAGGCGGACGCGGAGTGGTCGGAGCGCGGCTTCGCGGGCAAGCTTCGCGTCGCCGCCACCCGTGAAGGCATTCCGACGGTCACCCCCGAACTCGCGCACAGCCGCGAGATCGTCCCCGAGGCGGTCGACGCCGGCGTGGAGGGGGTGATCGGCGTGCTCCGACACGAGGGGATCCTGCCCGGCGACCCGGCGCCGTGGGACGGCACGGTCGCGCGGAACCACCTCGGGCGCGTCGAGGCCGCCGACTCCGGGCTGTTCACCCCGGAGCGCGGCCTCTCGGTCGGCGACGAGATCGAGGCGGGCGACCGGCTCGGCGTCGTCCACGACCCCGCGACGTTCGAGCCGCTCCAAACAGCCGCGGCCGACCGCGACGGGATCGTCTACTCGATCGCCCGCGAGGCGACCGTGACCGCGGGCGCGACGCTCGTGGGCGTGGCCGAGCGGCTGGCGGAGTGAGTGACCGCGGGGAGCCGGTTCCGGCGTCGACCTAGGGTTTCCGCACGCGGATCGTCCCCGCGGTGTCGACGGTGACGAACAGCCGGTCGCGCACCTCGCGCCCGCGGACCGCGCCGCCCGCCCCCTCGCCGATCGTCTTCATCAGGTCCGGCGCGGTCTGGTTCACCTTCACGCCCGCCTCGTCGCAGGCGTCGTACACGCGCTTCGGCGCGTCGTAGAGGTCGGTCCCCGGCTCGATCTCGACGCGGACGGGGGCGGAGAGCGCCTCCGCGAACGCGATCGTCTCGCGAGCGCTCGCCACGTTGTCGCGAGCGCTGGCCTCGACGCTGGAGACGTTGGCGCGCGACGTGCCGAGCCGATCCGCGATGTCGGACTGACGGAGCCCCCGCTCGCGGAGGGCCAGCACCTCGGCCTGTCGGCGAGTGAGGACGCTCTCGTCCGCGTCGAACCCCGCGCGCTCCAACAGCGCCGCGGCGTCGATCTCGTCGGGGTCGGGATCGGGGTCCCCGTCGTCTGCGACCATACCGGCGTCAGGGGACGCGCGCTCAAAAAACGGCGGTTTCGGCGACGGCGCGGCACGAGAGGGGAACGAACCAAGCAGGGCGGCGGATCGGTAACGTCCGGACTGTCCGTGGGGTGGGGCCGTCCCCGGAACGCGCCTACTTGCCCCAGAAGTTCTCCCGGCTGCCGAGTCGCTCGCGGTCGGGGCGGTCGCGGCGCCGGTCGCCATCCCCTCCGTCGCCTTCGTCGGCGTCGTCGCCTTCGATGTCGTCGCCGTTCTCTTCGTCCGCCTCGTCCTCCTCCGGATCCTCGGGGAGGCGCTCGACCACGTCCTGCGCGGTCGCGTGGCTCGACTTCACCCGGTGGATTCGAACCTCGGCGCGCGCCGGGGGGAGCAGGCCGTCGACGAGCACGATGAACCCGTCGTCGGTGCGCCCCACGCCGGCGCCGCTCTCGTGGATGTCGTCGACCTCGACGACGACCTCCTCGCCGGGCTGGACCGGCTGCTGTTTCAGTTCGTAGATGGGCATGTCGTAGTGGTTACACCACTCCGCGCCGCCCTTGTTGCCGTAGTGTTGACACCCCATCCCCTCGATTCGTTCGTCGAAACTGGGGCAGTCGTCGGCGAGTGGACAGTCCGCCATACCGTAGGGCAGACCGGCCGCCATTGAAACGTTTTCGACTGAGCGGTCGAAAACCCGGCGTGTCGGGGTCTCATCCGGGTGAACAGTGGATGAATCGGTCAGGACCCCGGTTCCGCCGCCGCTTCACAGGAACTCCCGGACCTCCGAATACCACATGTCGTGGTGGTCGACCGCGCCGACCGCGTCCGCCACGTCGACCGCGATCGCGTGCCAGCAGCGCTCGGAGGGGTTCTCCGCGTCGAGGTTGTAGGTCGCGTCCGCGCAGTTACACTCGCCCTCCTCGACGACGTACTCGTCGTCGTGGCCGACGACGACGGTGAAATCTCGATAGCGTTTCACCCGCCCCTCACCGACCGCCTCGATGGCGCGCTTCCCGCGGTCCCCGTGCTCGTCGACGATGGCCGCGGCGATCGGGCCGGTCAGCTCCCCGGCCTCCGCGATCGCCGAGCGCCAGTCGTCGACGGGCTCCATGCCGCCTCCTTTTCGGGCGTTCGGTTAAACGTCGTCGGTCAGAACGGGGACCGGTTTCGACGCGTGGTTTCAAGCCGCTCGCCCGCCTCCGTCCGCTATGGCTGAGCAGTGTCCACACTTAACGTACCGCGAGGCGGGCGACGGGGCCTCCTTCGATGGGGAGGAGTTCGCCGAACCCCGGGCGTTCTGTACTGTGACGGAGTCGTTCGTCCAGCCCATGCGCGCGGACATCTGTAACGCGCGGTACGGCCTCGATCCAGAGACTGACTGCGAGTTCTACGTCGAGTCGGAGCCGGACTCGGCGGAGGAGGACGACGCGGAGCGGGACGACGCGGAGGGGGACGACGCCGATCGATGACCTACGACGACTACCTCGAGGGGAAGCCGGTGATCATCACCGCGGCGCTCACCGGCGGCGTCCACGGGAAGGAGGCTCACCCCGGCCTCCCGGAGACCCCGGCGGAGATCGCGGCGGCCGCGGCCGCCTGCGAGGAGGCGGGCGCGAGCGTGCTCCACCTCCACGCCCGCCGCGACAACGGCGAGCGCGCCTTCTCGACCGAGCGCTTTCAGGCGGTCGCCGACGCGGTCCGTGACGCGACCGACGACGCCGTGCTTCAGCACTCAACCGGTGGGACCGGCGCGCCCGACGCCCTCCGCCACGAACCGCTGCGAACCGACCCGGCCCCCGAGATGGCGTCGCTGGACATGGGGCCGCTCAACCGCTACGAGCGGCTCACCTCCGAGAACACCCGCGGGCTGGTTGACTCGCTGCACGCCGAGATGCGGGACCGCGGGATCAAACCCGAACTGGAGGTGTTCAACGACGGCCACCTCAACGAGTCGCTAGCGGTCCTCGACGAGCTCGACGACCCGCCGTACCTCAACTTCCTCTTCGGCGGCGGCACCACGTCGCCGCCGCACCCGCGGAACCTGATCAACCGCGTCGAGGCGCTCCCCGACGGCGTCGAGTTCACCGTGATCGGGTTCGGCCCCCATCAGCTCCCGTTGACGACGCAGTCGCTCCTCATCGGCGGTCACGTCCGCGTCGGGCTGGAGGACAACCGGTACTACGAGCGGGGCGAACTGGCGACCAACGAGCAGCTCGTGGCGCGGGCGGCACGGATTTCGACAGCGGTGGGGCGACCCGTGGCCACGCCCGCGGAGACGCGCGAGCTGTTGGGGCTTCGCGGTCGGTAGCCCGCTACTCCAGCACGATCAGCACGTCGCCCATGTCGACGCTGTCGCCCTCGCCGACGTGGACGCTCACGACGGTGCCGCCGCGCTCGGCGACCACGTCGTTCTCCATCTTCATCGCTTCGAGCACGCAGACCACGTCGCCGGCGGCGACCTCGTCGCCCTCGTCGATGTCGACCGAGAGGATCGTCCCCTGCATCTCCGCCTCGATCGCCTCGCCGCCCTCGGCCACGTCGACGCCGCTGTCGTCGCCGCCGTCGTCGCTCGTCGCCTGCGGCGGGCGCTGACCGCCGCTGCCGCCGCCCGCCCCGCCCTCCGGAACCGGGATCGCGGGCGCGCCGCGCTCCTCCAGTTCGACCTCGAAGCGCTTCCCGTTCACCTCGACGGTGAACTCGCGCTCGGACACCTCCTCGTCGCCCTCGTCGCTCGCGGACGACTCGGTTCCCCACTTCTCCTGGGCCTCGGCGACCAGCTCCTCGTCGAGCTCCTCGTCGAGGTACTTCGTCGTGTGGGTGCCGTCGACGAACCGCTCGTCGTCGAGCATGAGCCGGTGGAACGGGACGACGGTGACGACGCCATCCAGATCGTACTCCGCGAGCGCGCGCTTCGACCGCGCGAGACACGCCTCGCGGTCCGGGGCCCACACGATCAGCTTCGCGATCATCGAGTCGTAGTCGGTCACCAGCTCGTCGTCCTGCCGGAGCGCGTCGTCGACGCGGACGCCGATCCCGCCCGGCGGATCGTACGTGTCGAGCCGCCCCTCGTTGGCCGGCTGGAACCCCTTCGCGGCGTTCTCGGCGTTGATCCGGAACTCGATCGCGTGACCCTCCAGCTCGACCTCGTCCTGCGAGACGGAGAGTCCCTCGCCAGAGGCGACCCGGAGCTGCTCTTTCACGATGTCGATCCCCGTCAGCTCCTCCGTAACGGTGTGTTCGACCTGAATCCGCGTGTTGACCTCGAGGAAGTAGAAGGGCGTGTCCGGGCCGAGCGGCTCCGACGGGTCGCGGTCCACGTCCTCTTCGACGAGGAACTCGACGGTGCCGGCGTTGGTGTAGTCGGCGGCCGCGACGCCGCGCCGGGCGGCCTCGCCGATCTTCTCGCGGAGTTCGTCGGAGAGCGCGGGGGAGGGCCCCTCCTCGATCACCTTCTGGTGACGGCGCTGGAGCGAGCAGTCGCGCTCGCCGAGGTGGACGACCTCGGTCTCTCCGTCGCCGTCGCCCGCGTCGGCGACGATCTGCACCTCGACGTGGCGGGGTGTCTGGAGGTAGCGTTCGAGGTAGACGGAGTCGTTCGAGAAGTACGCCTCACCCTCGCGCTTGGCGGATTCGAGCGCCTCTTCGGCCTCTTCGGCGCTCTCGACGACCTTCATCCCGCGGCCGCCGCCGCCGCCCTCGGCCTTGATCGCGACGGGGTAGCCGTGCTCGTCGCCGAACTCGGTCACCGCCTCGACCTCCGTGACCGGCTCCGTCGTCCCGGGGACGATCGGCACGTCGGCGTCGTCCATCACGCGGCGGGCGTGGGTCTTCTCCCCGAGCCGCTCCATCGCGTCGCTGGCGGGGCCGATCCAGGTGATCCCGTCCGCGGCCTCGACGCGGGCCGCGAAGTCGGCGTTCTCGGCGAGGAAGCCGTAGCCGGGGTGGATCGCGTCGGCGTCGGCCGCCCGCGCGGCCTCGACGACCGCCTCGCCGTCGAGGTACGAATCGGCGGCGCGGGCGGGGCCCACGTTGTACGCTTCGTCGGCGTACCGGACGTGGCCGCCGTGTTTGTCCGCGTCGCTGTACACGGCGACGGTGTCGACACCCAGCTCCGCACAGGCGCGCATCACCCGAACCGCGATCTCCCCGCGGTTCGCGACCAGAACCTTATCGAACATTCCTGCACGTCATTTCCACCATAACCCACCTCATTCTATCGGTCGGCGACGACGACCGATGACGACGATCGTCGTACCATGTCGGCGCTCGTTGCGACTCCCCGAGACGATTAAGAGCCTGCCGACCACCATACTCGGACATGCTTTCGCCCGGAAACCCCTACGTGTTGCCGTCGGTGTTGGTCGCGGCGGGCACGTACCTCGCCGTGACGCTTCTGACCGACGTCTCGCTGCTCGTTCGGATCGGTCTCCTCGCGTTCCTCGCGGGCGTCGTACCGATCGTGCTCAACCGACTCCTCGGCGGTGGTTCGGCGGATGAGTGGCGCGACGACCCGCTCGAGAACGCGGGCGACGGCGACGGCGACGAATCGCGCGAGGCCTGAGCCGCCGGGAGCGTCTGCGCGACCCGACTCAGAACCGGTCGGCGCGACCGGCCGCGGTCCACGGATCGGTCGGCGCGTCGACGGGCACCCGGACGGACCGACTCTGCAGCCGATCGACGCGACCGGCGAACGACCAGCGCTCGCCCTCCCAGTCGGGCTCGTCGTTCGCCGCGGCGGCCGCGGCCGCCGCGCGCTCGCCGTCTCGGAGGTGGGCCGCGACCGCGGCGGCGATGGCGGCGGCCTCCGCGTCGCCGGCGTCGTCCGGGATCGACAGGCTGTCGAGGACGGCGCCGGGATCGCCGGGCGTCGCGGAATCGCCGGACGCCGGGTCGTCCGCGTCTGATGCGTCGGCCGCCATCAGATCGGGATGTTGCCGTGTTTCTTCTCGGGCGCCTCGGAGCGCTTCCCCTTCAGCATCTGGAGGTCGTCGATCAGCCGCGCACGCGTCTCCGCGGGCTCGATCACGTCGTCGACGAAGCCGCGGTCGGCGGCGGTGTACGGGTTCGCGAACTCCTCGCGGTACTCGTCGATGAGCTCCTGTCTGCGCGCGTCGGGGTCGTCGGCCTCGGCCAGCTCCTCGCGGTAGAGGACGTTGACGGCGCCTTTCGGCCCCATCACGGCGATCTCCGCGGTCGGCCACGCGTAGTTCACGTCGCCGCCGATGTGCTTCGACGACATCACGCAGTAGGCCCCGCCGTACGCCTTGCGAGTGATGACGGTGAGGAGGGGGACCGTCGCCTCGGAGAAGGCGTACAGCAGCTTCGCGCCGTGACGGATGATCCCGTTGTGCTCCTGATCGGTGCCGGGCATGAACCCGGGCACGTCCTCGAAGGTGACGATGGGGATGTTGAACGCGTCACAGAACCGGACGAAGCGCGCCCCCTTCTGGCTCGACTCGATGTCGAGCGTGCCGGCGTTCACGCGGGGGTTGTTGGCGACGACCCCGACCGAGTGACCGTCGAGCCGGGCGAAGCCGACGACGACGTTCTTCGCGAAGTTCTCCTGCACCTCGAAGAAGGACCCCTCGTCGACGACGCTGCCGATCACGTCTTTCATGTCGTACGGCTTCCGCGGGGCGTCCGGAACGATGTCGCCCAGCGACTCGTCGGCGCGCTCGGGGTCGTCCCACGGCTCGACGCGGGGCGGGTCCTCCACGTTGTTGGCGGGGAGGTAGGAGAGCAGCCGCGCGATGTTGTCCAACGCCTCCTCCTCGCTCTCCTCGGCGAAGTGCGCGACGCCGGACGTCGACGTGTGGGTGACCGCGCCGCCGAGCTCCTCGAAGCTCACCTCCTCGCCCGTGACGGTCTCGATGACGTCCGGGCCGGTGATGAACATGTGCGAGGTGTCCTTGACCATGAACGTGAAGTCCGTGATCGCCGGGGAGTACACCGCCCCGCCGGCGCACGGCCCCATGATCGCCGAGATCTGCGGGATCACGCCGGACGCCTCCGTGTTGCGCCGGAAGATCTCCGCGAAGCCGCCGAGCGCCCCGACGCCCTCCTGAATCCGGGCGCCCGCGGAGTCGTTGAGGCCGACGACGGGCGCGCCCACGTCCATCGCCTTATCCATCACCTTACACACCTTCTCGGCGAACACCTCGCCGAGCGAGCCGCCGAAGACGGTGAAGTCGTGGGCGAACACGAACGTCTTCCGCCCGTTCACCTCACCGTACCCCGTGACGACGCCGTCGCCCGGGATCTGCTGTTCCTCCATGCCGAACTTGTGGTTCCGGTGGGTGCGGAACCGGTCGAACTCGTGGAACGTCCCGTCGTCGAGGAAGTAGTCGATGCGCTCGCGCGCGGTCATCTTCCCCTTCTCGTGTTGGGATTCGATCCGGTCCTCGCCGCCGCCGAGCGCCGCCCGCTCGCGACGCTCGCGGAGGTCCTCGATACGGTCGTCCATCGTCACGCCGGACCACCCTGAGTCATTACCTCGTGGGTCGACGAGCGGCATCAAAAGGGTTCCCCTATACGACGTTTTCGCCTTCGACGGGCGTCGAAGCGGTGCTCGACTTCCAAAGCGTTCGGCGTCGAAGGCGATCGACGCCGCGGGCGCTCGACGACGCCAGCCGCGAGAACGGCCCGCACGACCCCTGTCTCCGGTTCACACCCGGAGGGGCGGTTCGACGCTTTTAAACCTCCGATGAACCACTTTCCGGTGAGACAGGCTTCGCCTGTTTCACTGACCCGTAGGAGCGACCTGCGTACTACGGAGGTGAAAATGGCAGACACAATACAAGAGGCCGTAACCCTCGCACTCGACGATGCGCCCGAGCGGAACTTCCGCGAGACCGTGGACATCGCGATCAACCTGCGAGATCTCGACCTCAACGATCCGTCGAACCGCATCGACGAGTCCGTCGTGCTGCCGGCTGGAACGGGGCAGGAGACACAGATCGTCGTCTTCGCGGAGGGCGAAACCGCCGTCCGCGCTCAGGAAGTTGCTGATCAAGTGCTTGACAGCGACGACCTTGAGGACCTCGGAGACGACGACGACCGCGCAAAGGATCTGGCCGGCGAGACCGACTTCTTCGTCGCAGAGGCCAACCTGATGCAGGACATCGGTCGGTACCTCGGTACCGTCCTCGGTCCGCGCGGGAAGATGCCTACCCCACTGCAGCCGGACGACGACATCGTCGACACAGTCAACCGGATGAAAAACACCGTGCAGCTCCGGTCGCGTGACCGGCGCACGTTCCACACCCGTGTCGGTGCCGAAGATATGGGCCCCGACGCGATTTCGGACAACATCGACGTCATCATCCGGCGGCTCGAAGCGAGCCTCGAGAAGGGCCCGCTCAACATCGACGGGATCTACGTGAAGACCACGATGGGTCCCGCGAAGGAGGTGCCCGTATGAGCTCGGTCCGCAAGACCGAGACGATCCCGCAGTGGAAACAGGAGGAGGTCGACGAGCTCGTCGAGTTCATCGACTCGTTCAACTCCGTCGGGATCGTCGGCGTCGCCGGCATCCCGAGCCGACAGCTCCAGGCCATGCGCCGCGAACTGCACGGCTCCGCGGACGTCCGGATGAGCCGCAACACGCTCACCGTCCGCGCCCTCGAAGAGGTGAACGACGGCGTCGAAGAGCTGACCCAGTACGTCTCGGGTCAGGTCGCGCTCATCGGTACGAACGACAACCCGTTCGGCCTCTTCAAGCAGCTGGAAGCCTCGAAGACCCCCGCCCCGATCAACGCGGGCGAGGTCGCCCCCAACGACGTCGTCATCCCCGAGGGTGACACGGGCGTCGACCCGGGGCCGTTCGTCGGCGAACTGCAGACGATCGGCGCCGCTGCGCGTATCCAGGACGGCTCGATCATGGTCACCGAGGACTCGAAGGTCCTCGAGGAGGGCGAGGTCGTCGACGACGACCTCGCGAACGTCCTGACCGAGCTCGGCATCGAGCCGAAGGAAGTCGGGCTCGACCTCAAGGGCGTCTACTCCGACGGCGTCCTGTTCGAGCCGGACGAGCTCGAAATCGACGTCGACGAGTACGAAGCGGACATCCGCTCGGCGGCCGCCGCCGCGCGGAACCTCTCGATCAACGCCGCGTACCCGACGGCCGCCACGGCCGGCAGCCTTCTCGCGAAGGCGTCCGGCGAGGCGAAGTCCGTCGGGCTGTTCGCGGAGATCGAGAGCCCGGACGTCGTGCCCGACCTCATCGGGAAGGCCGACGCCCAGCTCCGCTCGCTCGCGGCCCAGATCGACGACGAGGAGGCGCTCCCCGAGGAGCTGCAGGGCGTCGAAGCCGCCCCGGCTCCCGAGACGGACGACGCCGACGAGGAGGAACAGGCGGAGGAAGAAGACGACACGGACGACGCTGAGGCCGACGAGGCCGCCGACGATGCCGACGACGACGACGGCGACGACGGCGGCGAGGGTCTCGGCGCAATGTTCGGATAACACTACGAGGACACACCAATGGAATACGTTTACGCTGCGCTCATCCTGAACGAGACTGGCGAAGAGATCAACGAGGACAACATCACCGGCGTGCTGGAAGCCGCCGGCGTCGACGTCGAGGAATCCCGCGTCAAGGCGCTCGTCGCCGCGCTGGAGGACGTCGACATCGAGGAGGCCATCGAGACGGCCGCCGCGGCCCCCGCCGCCGGCGCCGCCGCGGGCGGCTCCGCGGACGCCGCTGAGGCCGACGAGGCCGACGACGAGGCCGAGGAGGACGAGGCCGACGCCGCTGAGGAAGCGGCCGACGACGAGGACGAGGACGAGGACGACGGCGGCGAGGGCCTCGGCGAGCTCTTCGGCTAACGCCGGACGACCACCGAGACCACGGCCGCGTCGACCGACTCTCAACTATCCGATTTTTATCGACCCGCTATCCGGAGTGATAACGCCGTCCGCGAGTTTATATACTGATCTCGGAAACGGGGAGGTAATGAAGATCGTCGACGGCGACAAGGCAGAGTGCGATCGGTGCGAGTCGGTGTTCCCGATCGGAGACGTCTCGCTGCTCGAGAAGGAGACGAACCGCGACTACGAGCGGGTGCTGTGCGATGAGTGCGTGGGCGTCGTCGGCGTCCCGAAGGGGTACACGCTCCGCCGGGACATCAGTCATCTCGCCCGGTGAGCCGCGAGGCGGGGAACCCGTACCGGTCGCCGTCTCCGACGCTCTGATCGGAGCGGATCGCCTCCACGTACACCGCCTCGACGACGGGTTCGTGGGCGCCGTAGTCGGCGTTCGTGGGGTACTCGGCGACCGTCCGCCCCTCGTCGGTCCGGTAGGCGTCGGCCCGTTCGGTCGTGACCGCGGCGACGACGAGCCGCTTCCCCGTCTCGCGGTCGCGGACGACCGTGCCCGGCTCGAACGCGTGTCGGTCACAGAGCCGTGCGCCGACGGCGTCGAAGGGGACGACCGTCTCCGCGCCACAGACCGCGCAGGCGCCGACCCGCTCGTCCGGCGCGGGGACCGTCCCCGCAGTCACTTCCATCGCGACGCGGCGGAGGTGTTTACAGCGCGAGCCGCGTATCGCGTGGTCAGGGCAGGTACAGGTGCCCGCGTCGAGCGCGACCACGTAGGTGCCGCCGTCGGTCTCGACGACGTAGCGCCGGTCGCGGAGCGGGCGGACCGTCATCTCCTCGGCGGCGGCCCGGGAGGACCGGTCGTCGCTCTCGCCGGCGGCCGTTGACGGCACCGCGGACGGCTCTCGCGACGGGGTCGGGTCGGAGGCTGCTGACGCGGATGTGTTTCGGATGTGCGTCATGGGTGACTGCGAGGGTGGTCCCTCGCTTCCTGTCGAGATAGGAGGCGGAAACGGATAAGATCGCCGCCGATGCGGGTCGAAAAGCCGATATTCTCCGTTTCGGGGGCGTTCTCGCTCGACCCGATCGAGTCGACGGGTCGACGCCCTCATCGAAGTCCTTTTTTAGCGGCGACGGAAAATCGCGGGCATGGAAATCGACGCGGAGCTTCGTCGGCAGATCGCGGTCTCGCTGTCGGCGGCCGCGGTCTTCGTCGCCGGACTGGTGGGGATCGGGTTCACGTTCGGTGGTCCCGAGGGGTTGCCGGAGACCGGTGCGATCGCCCTCGTCGCGCTGCTCGCCGCGTTCGTACTGCTAATGGCGCTCGTCGGCGCGTACCTCATCCGCGCGGGCGACGACGCGTAGACCGGCTACTCGCTCTCGGCTTCTGCTGCGTTCGCGTTCTCCTCTCTCCAGTCGGTGATGTCGTCCGCCTCGGCCACGCGCTGCTCGTAGTACGCGAGCGGGTCGGCGGCGACCTGCATATGATCCGCCTCGTTGTGGCAGATCCCGTAGTTCGCCAGCGTCTCGCAGGTCGGCGGCGGGTACTGGGTCCCCCGGTCGTCGCTCAGGTACTCGGTCTGATACCGGATCCCCTCCGCGTCGAGGCTCGTGTCGGCGCAGAACGCGACCACTTCGTCCGGCGTCATCCCGATTCCGACGAGGAACGCCATCAGTGCGAACGACTCCGGCGGAGACAGCGCCGTGCCCCGCTCGGCCTTCTCGATCAGGTTCCGCATGCACGGCGGGAACAGGTCGGGCGCGACCACGTCCACCGGACCGGCGTAGGTGCGCTCCGAGAGCAGCCGTTTGAGGTCCGCGACGCCGGATTCGAGCTCGGCGGCGATCCCCTCGCCGGCGGCGAGTTCGAACGGGAGCCCCTCTCGGACTCGGTCTTCGACCGCGGCTTCGAGCGCGTCCAGCAGCTCCTCGCGAGCGACGCGCACCTCGCCGCCGGCGAGCGCGCGGTTGACGAGCCGCCACGACGTGCCCCACGACGGCGACGTGAGCCGGAGGTACGGCCCAACGGCGATCCAGTAGTGCTCCGGGTCGCGGCCGGAACCGCCACCCGTCGCGGTCGCGCCGCCGCCTCCGGCGTCCAGTTTGGGTGACTCCGGCCGCACCGCGTCCGCGAGGTCGAACTCGGCGAGCACGTCGTCCAGCCCGATTGTCGGGGTCGACATCGACCGCAGCTCGTCGTCGGTCGCGAGGTCCTCGCGGATCCGGGAAATCGCGGTCGCGGCCTCGGCGGCGGCGTACTTCTCGATGGCGGGGTCGGAGTCGAGCAGGGAGACGAGGATCCGGGCGATCGGGTACGAGAGCAGCTCGGCCTGCGCGTCGTACTCGGACTCCGCGGGGAAGGCGCCGCTCTCGGAGGCGACGGTTCCGTCCATCAGTGCGCGCTCGACGCGCTCGCGGGCGCGCTCGACGGCCGGCGCGTCGGCCGCGACGAGCTCCGGCAGCGACACCGCGGCGTCGGCGACCGCCTCGCGGGCGGTCGCGAAGAACGGGTACTTGGCGTCGAGCGCGTCCATGTCCGGGCCGAGGTAGCAACGGGCGGCGAATAAGCGGTGCGGTCCGCGTCGGCGCGGGCGCCCCTCCGGAGCCGGCGGGTAGCCCGCGGGGCTGGCTCAGAGACGGCCTCAGAGCTGCCCTCGGAGATAATGCCCGAGGTAGCCGCCGACGATCCCGGATCCGAGGGTGTAGACGGCGGCCAATCCGACCACGGCCAGCGCGATGAGCCCGAACTCCGCCGGCGCTCCGGCGAAGCCGAGGAAGAACAGCAGGGCGAACACGATCACCGCGAACGGTAGCGTCATCACGACGCCGGCGACCGTCCCCGTCTTGAGCGCGTCCGCCGATCGGCCACCGCAGAGGTAGCCGGCGACCGCGCCGCCGAGCACGGTGGCGAAGGGGACGAACGACAGCACCGAGCCGGCGATCCCGCCGACGAGCCCGTACACGAGCACGTCGACCAGCTCTGCGGGCGCGTCGTCTCCGGGTGCGAGGAAGTCGGCCGAGGTGCTGCCCACCTCCGTGGTGGCGGTGTCGGTCGCACTGCGATCGTCAGTGGAGGGTCTCTTGTCGGGGACCATGGTCTGACTACTCTTCCTCGGTTGCTTCATCGTCGTCGCCCGGCTCCTCGACGGCGGCGCCGGGCGCGTTCGACTTCACGCTGTTGAGCCCCTGCTTCGCCTTCTGTTTGGAGGCGTACCCCTGCCCGCCGTCGGCGATGATGTTCCCGTTGTCGTGGACGAGCCGCCAGCGGTGGTCGTCCGCCTTGTCGCGGAACAGCTCGAAGGTCGCGTTGCTGCCGCCGTCGTCGGGCGCCTCCTCGTCGCGGGCGGCGTCGATCACGTGGGCGCCCGGCGCGTTCCGCTGCACGCTCTCGATGCCGGACGTGGCGTCGCGCTTGTCCGAGTAGCCGCCGCCGCCGTCGGCGATGATGTTGCCGTTGTCGTGGACGAGCCGCCAGCGCCAGTCGCCGGCGTTGTCCGCGTACAGCTCGAAGGTCGCCTTGCTCGCCGCGGCGTCGTCGTCGATCTCGCCCTCCGCCTCCGGCCACTCCATCTCGACCTCGAAGTGGACCGTCCCATCCTCGCGTTCGAGTTCGACTTCGACCTCCTGCTCCGCCGCCGGATCGACCGTCACCGTGCCGGCGTCGTCGACGGGCACCGGCTCTCCGCGACCGAGCGCCCTCGCGATGCGTCGGAAGTAGGTTGCGAGCGCCTGTCGACTTCGCGGCTTCCGCGACTCGTGAACGGTTTCTTCGGGCATACAGGAACACGTTACGGCGAGCGCACAAAACGCTATGGCCGACTCCGGTTAGCCGGTAGCCAGTTATAAACGCGCGAAGTGGGCTCGGGCGGGTTCGAACCTCAGTCGCTCCCGTTCGCTCGCCGGGGCTCGCTCACCTCCCGCTCCCTGGTTCGAACCCGCCACGCCACACCTGCGGCTCGCGGATTGCTCGCCGCAGGAAGTGGGCTCGGGCGGGTTCGAACCGCCGACCTCAGCCTTGTAAAGGCCGCGTCATGACCAGCTAGACCACGAGCCCTCAGGGTTTCAAACCCGCCGGGAGCGGAAAACGGTTTCTTTCTCCGGCGCGAGGATCGGCCGTGAACCGCCGCCTCCTCGCGGTCGCCGGGGCCCTCGTCGCCGTCGCCCTCCTGTTCGCCGCCGCGGTCGCGGCGAACCCGACCCTCCTGATCGCGGGCTACGAGACGACGACCGTCGAGGCGGTCGACGGCGAGACGAGCGACTCGCTCGCGACCGTCGAAGCCCGCGTCGCCGACGGCCTCGCGAAGCAGTACGTCGGACTCTCCGAGACCGACGCGCTCGCCGCCGACGAGGGGATGCTGTTCGTCCACGACGAGACGGGCGAGCACGCCTACGTGATGCGGGGGATGGCGTTCGGGCTCGACATCGTCTTCGTCGCCCCCGACGGCACCGTCACCGAGGTCCACGAGGCGGCGCCCGAATCGCGCCCGTACACCCGGTACCGCGGTACGGGGAGATACGTCCTCGAGGTGCCTCGGGGGTGGAGCGAGCGCAACGGGGTCGACCCCGGCGACCGGCTCGTCTTCGATCTGGACTGACCCGCGGCGATCTCCCGTCCGTGACGAACCGACGCCCGGCGACGAAACCGATTTGCCCCTCGCGGGCGTCGACCGACGTATGACCGGTCTCCCCCGCCGGATCGCGTGGAACCTCCGCCATCGCTGGCGGCGGCTGTTCGCGGTCCTCGTCGTCGGCGCCGGCGTCGCCGCCCCGCTCGCCACCGGGCTCTGGTGGTCGCTGCCGCTCGTCTGGTTCTTCGGCCTGTTCGTCGCGCTCCCCGTCCTCCACACGCTGACGAAGCCCCTGCCCGACGCGGACGACGACGAGGACGCCGACGCGCCCCAAGACCCAGCCCTCCGCGCGCTCCGCGAGCGCTACGCCCGCGGGGAGATCGACGAGCGCGAGTTCGAGCGCAAGCTCGACCGGCTCCTGGAGACGGAGGACGCCGAAACCGTCGACCGCGGCGACGCCGAGGAGATCGCGAACCGCGTCCGCGACGGGCTCCGGCGCGAGGTCGAGCGGGTCCGCGAGTGATCCCGCCCGCGACCGTCACCGTTTTGCGCGGCGCTGGCGAGAGATTCTGACGTGTTCACCGACGCGCTCCGGTATCCGTTCGCCGACCGAACGCGCCGTGACGGCACCGCGAAGTGCCTCGCGGCGCTCCTGCTCTGCGGGGCGCTGGTCCGGGTCGCGGCGCGCCTCTGGCCCGACTGGTCGCTGGTGGCGCCGCTCGCCCTCGCCGTCGCCCCGCTCCTCGCGTGGCTCGGCCTGCTCGGCGGCGTCCTCGCAGACGACGGGTTTCCCCGACTGGCGACGGCCGCCACGGCGCGGCTCGCCGGTCGGCTGTTCGGCGTTGCCGCCGTCTACCTCCTCCCCGCGGCCGTCACCGTCGTCGCCGCGGGATACGTCGTCGCGAGCGGGACGGTCCCGGACGCGTTAGGGGGCGTGACCCTCGCCACCCTCGCGACCGGCGCGCTGCTCGTCACGGTCACCTGCAGCTACCTCTTTCCGGCGGCGGCCGTCGTGAGCGTTCGAGACGGGCTCCGGGCCGGGCTCCGGCGGGACGCGCTCCGCGGCACGGCGTCGAGCACGTACTTCCTCGCGTGGGTCGGGGCGACCGTGCTCGTCGTCGCCGCGTGGAGCGCGCTCGCGGCGACGGCCACGCGCAGCGTCGCGGCACTCCTCGCGCTCGGGTGGTGCGCCTACGCTCACGTCGCCGCCGCCGCGCTCCTCGCCGAGGGCGTCGATCGAACCGCGTACTGGTGAGGCAACGGAGACGGACGGCGAAAACAACAACCAACCGCGCCAGCCCGCGTCCGGAACGGTCGGGCCAACAACGGTTCGATCAGGCCAAGGTAGGATAGGTCAGGACGGGTCAGGATAGCCGGGCCGGGTCAGGTCAGATTGACCTGATCGGCGGCGTCTTCCATCGACCGGTTGTGGAGCGCCTCGCCCGTGACGCGGTCGAAGAGGTGAATGGCGTCCTCCGGAATCCGCGCGGTCACCGTGTCGCCCTCGCTGACGCGCGTGAACCCGTCGATCGTCGCGACGAGCGTCTCGGCGGACTCGGGGTCCGCGTCGGGGTCGAAGTGGAGGTACACCGTGTTCTCGTCGCCCATCGGCTCGACGACATCGACCGTCATCTCGAACTCGTGTGCGTCGCTTTCCCCCTCGACGAGTTCGATCGCCTCGGGGCGGATCCCGAGGACGAGGTCGGTCGTCTCCCCGAGGTTCGCACGTACGTCGTCACCGACGGGGTACTCGAAGACGTCGCCGACCAGTCGGTCGCCGTCGCGGGTCACGTCGAAGAAGTTCATCGAGGGCTCCCCGAGGAAGCTCGCGACGAACTGGTTGGCCGGCTCGTGGTAGCACTTCAGCGGCTCGGCGATCTGCTGTAGTTCGCCGCCGTCGAGGATGGCGATCCGGTCGCCCATCGTCATCGCTTCCGTCTGGTCGTGCGTGACGTACACCGTCGTCACGCCGAGGTCGTTCTGCAGCCGCTGGAGTTCCGTCCGCATCTCCGCGCGGAGCTTCGCGTCGAGGTTGCTGAGCGGCTCGTCCATCAGGAACACTTCGGGGTCCCGGACGATGGCGCGCCCGAGGGCGACGCGCTGCTGTTGCCCCCCCGAGAGGTCCTTCGGCTTCCGGCCCAGGAGCTCGCCGATGTCGAGCAGCTCGCCGGTCTCCGAGACCATTCGGCTGATCTCGTCGTCCGGGAGATCCGTCGACTCCTCGAGCCCGAACGACATGTTCTGCTTGACGCTCATGTGGGGGTAGAGCGCGTACGACTGGAACACCATCGCGATGTCTCGGTCCTGCGATTTCACGTCGTTGATGACGCGATCGCCGAGCGCGATCGTGCCGGACGTGATCGTCTCCAGCCCGGCGATCATCCGCAGCGTCGTGGACTTTCCACAGCCCGACGGACCGACGACGACGAGGAACTCCCCGTCGTCGATCGACATCGAGATGTCGTCGACGGCGACGATCTCCTCGTCGCCGTCCTGAAACGTCTTCGTTACCGAATCGAGTTCAAGCGTTGCCATATCTTTGAGTTGTGATCGCTGTCGAATAGTCGTTTGTGCGTCGCGCCGACTCCCGGATCGAACCGTCGCCGACTTCGTCCGCCGTTCGCGTGCGAGCCGCGTCGACGCCGCCCGCCGTTCGGGCGCGGGTCACGCCGCCACCCCCTCGGCGAACTCGTCGCCGAAGAGAATGTACACCGCGAGCGTCGGGAGCGCCGCGAAGAACGCTCCGGCCATCCGGAGCGCGAAGTCCTGGCCCTCCATCGAGGTCCCGAGACCCGCGAGGATCAGCACGACCGGCGCCGCGGGGCTCGACTCCGTCGAGACGATCACCAGCGTGAACAGCAGATCGTTCCAGATCTGGGTGAACTGGTAGATCAGCACCACGGCGAACATCGGCCCCGAGAGCGGCAGGACGATCCGCCGGTACACGCGGCGGAGCGACGCCCCGTCGAGGCGGGCGGACTCCATCATCTCGTCGCTCATCGTCTTGTAGTACGTCCGGAACAGGAGCGTACAGATCGGGATCCCGTAGGCGACGTGGGTGACCACCAGCTCGACGATCCCGACGTAGTCGTCGTCGATGCCGAGCGCCCAGACGAACGAGAGCAGGTCGCTGAGCTGGACCCACTGCGACCAGAACTGGGTCAGCGGGACCAACACGGCCTGGTACGGGATGAAGATCCCCGCGATGATGAGCGCGAGCACCAGCGCCTTGTACGACGCCTTCCAGTTCGGGATCGTCAGTCCGTACGCCGTGATGCTCCCGATGAGCGCCGAGATGATCGTCGCCGGCACGGCGTACAGGAGGCTGTTCCCCATGCCGCGCAACAGGGCGTCGGTCGCTGTCTGCCACTTCTCGAACGTGAACCCGGACGCTCCGGGCGGCGCGAACGGGGCGGTCTCGACGATCGCGGTGCCGGTCTTGAACGACGTGACCAATCCGGACTCGATGGGAACGAGGTAGAAGGCCGCCGCGAGCGCCAACACGACGTACAGCGCGGCGTCTTCGACCGTCACCCCGTCGAGATTCCAGCGGGAGTTCGCCGTCGCGCCGCTTCCGTCCGTTCGAAGTTCTCCGTCGCTCATAGGTTGTTCCTCCGGTATTCGTAGACGAGGTACGGGCCGATGACCGCGAGCGCCATCCCGAAGAGGACGATCGCGATCGCCGCGCCGTACGCCCACTGGGAGTTCGAGTACGCCTCACGGACCATCTTCGTCGCGAGGATGTCGGCGCCGTTCGGCGGCCGGTACCCCCCCACCAGCGAGTAGAGGAAGTCGAACGCCTTCATGCCGAACACCATCAGCACCACCGCGGCGCTGATCGTCGCGCCCTTCAGCTGGGGGATGATCACGCGCCAGTACATCTTCAGCGTCGACGCGCCGTCGACCTTGGCGGCCTCGTAATGCTCGTCCGGAATCGCGCGGAGCCCGGCGAGGTACACGACCATCGCGTACCCCGAGAACTGCCACATCAGCGCGAAGATGACGGCGTAGAGGACGATGGCCTGGTTTCCGAGCCAACTCACCGGTCCGAGTCCGAACACGCCGATGACGCTGTTGGCGATCCCGTTGTTGTAGTTGTAGATCCACAGCCAGAACTGGGCGGTCACGACGAACGAGAGGCTCATCGGCAGGAGGTAGATCGTCCGGAACGTGTTCTCGAACCGGATCCCCCTGTCGACCAGGATGGCCAGCACGAGGCCGACCGCGAGCGTCCCCGCCGTGAACGCGATCAGCAGGATGAGCGTGTTGACCGCGGCGTCGATGAAGCCCGAGTCCCCGAGCGCCCGGGCGTACATCCCGAAGTCCAGGTTCGAGTAGTCCGGTGCGTTCGCGAACCCCTCGTAGTCGGTCAGCGAAATGAGGAGGTTCCAGATGACCGCGCCGTAGACGAACAGCCCCATCAGCAGGAACGGCGGGAGCCAGAAGATCGACGACTCGACGAAGTCGGTCCCGAAGCGGTCGTCGATCGCGGCTTTGAGCCGCTCCGTCGTTCCTCGGTCGGGTCCCGGTTCCGGACTCGTGGTAGCGCCGTCGCTCACGACGCCGCCGTCCGTACGGGCCTCGTCTCCGTCGCCCGAGGACGGACTGATCGCCCGGTGCAATCGACGATAAAAATCGAGCATCTGGTGGGCTTAGTTCGACACCGCGTCCAGGAAGCCCTGCGTCGCGGCGTCGACGTTGTACGGCCCGGTGAACTCCGACGAGATGACCTCGTTGAGCGCCGTCATCGTCTGCGAGGTGACGCCGAGTCCGTGCTGGAGGTTCGGCGGACGGTACTCCGCGTTCGCGAAGTCCTCGGCCGTCTCCTGCAGGTACGGGCCGAACTGGTCCATGCTCACGTCCGTCCGGGTCGGGATCGACCCCTTGTACTGGTTGAACGCGATCTGGGCCTCCTCGCTGCCGACGAACGCTTGCCAGGTCTTCGAGGCCTCCGGCGTCGGGTTGTCAGCCGGGTACAGGAAGGAGTCGAAGTGAAGGGTGTACATCCCCTCCGTGCCGGGGAACGTCTTGAAGCCCCAGTCGTCCTCGTACTCGAAGTCCTCGGCGTTCCGGAAGGCGCCTGCCGCCCAGTTGCCCTGGTGGATGAAGGCGGCGTTGCCGTTGATGATGTTCTGGTTCGACTGCGTCAGGTTGAGCGACGCGGCGTCGTCGCTGATGTGGTTCTCCAGCATCTCCGCGGTCGTCTCGAACGCCGCCCGGACGGCGCTCTCGTCGCCGTCGCCCGCGAGGAAGTCCATGTACGGCTGGTAGCCGTTCTCGCCGAGCATCACGGCGGCCCACAGCTGCGTCGTCGTCCAGGTGCCGGACATCGCGTGCGTCATCGGCACGGCGTCGGTCTCGCTCGCGACCGTGCCGAAGGCGTCGATCAGCGCCGAGGGGCTGTTCAGCGACTCGACGTCGATACCGGCGTCTTCGACGACGGAGACGTTGTAGAACAGGCAGTTCAGGCGGTGCGATCCGAGCGGAACGGCGCGGTAGCTCCCGCCCTGCTGGTGGAGGTCGACCGCCTCTTCGACCATCGCGTCCTCGAAGTTGTTCTCCTCCCAGACGTCGTCGACGGTACCGAGGGCCCCCTCGTAGCGCTCGAGGTTCGGCCCCGGCCAGCCGGCGAACGCGCCCGGCGGATCGTTGCTCTGGAGGCGGTTGGCCACGACGGCGTCGAGGTTCTCGTTCCCGCCGCCGCCGATGGGGTTCATGCTGAGGTCGGTGTCGGGATGCGCCTCGTTGAACGCCTCCTCCAGCGCCTCGGCGGCCGTGGCGCCGTCGCCGCCGGTCCAGCCGTGGAGCACTTCGACGGGACCGGCCGCTCCCCCGTCGCTGCCGTCGGAGCCGTCGGAGCCGTCACTGCCGTCGGAGCCGTCACTGCCGTCCGAACCGTCGCTCCCGTCGCTGCCGTCACCGCCGTCGCCGCCGCCGGAACAGCCGGCGATTCCCACGGTGGCGAGAGTTCCGGCGCCGGCCACGTAGTGGCGACGCGTAAGTCGGTCGTCGTCAGATCGGCTGTCTTGTGACATGTACAATGAACATGTTTACTCCCGGTACTTAACGATTGATGTTCGTTTACTTCGATTGTTAATAATTCTATGAGCCGGACTCAACCGGGTGAGACCCACCGGACCGGGTCCCACGGGGGGCCGTTGGGGTCGACGGCAGCGGCTGGGGGCCGGACCGACCGATTCTTGAGCGCGTGGCCCGGAGGACGGCACATGGAGGGACCGCTGTGGATCGACGCGCACGCCCCGGCGCTCGACGAGATCCGACAGGACGAGGCCCGCGAGCGGCTGGAGCGCGCGGTCGACGAGCCGATGAACCTCGTCGTTCAGGGGCCGCCCGGCGTCGGGAAGACGGCGGCGACGCGGGCGCTGACCCGGGCCGCTCACGAGAACCCCGACAGCGACCTGATCGAGATCAACGTCGCCGACTTCTTCGGCCGAACCAAAAAGGAGATCCGGAGTGACCCCCGCTTCGAGGGGTTCCTGCAGGGGCGCAGCCGGATGGCGAAACGCGACATGATCAACCGCGTGCTGAAGGAGTCGGCGTCGTACGCGCCCATGTCGGGCGAGTACAAGACGGTCCTGCTCGACAACGCGGAAGCGATCCGCGAGGACTTCCAGCAGGCGCTCCGTCGGGTGATGGAACAGCACCACCGGACCACGCAGTTCGTGATCGCGACCCGGCAGCCGTCGAAGCTGATCGCGCCGATCCGCTCGCGGTGTTTCCCGGTCCGCGTCCGCGCGCCGACCACCGACGAGACGATCGACGTGCTCGAAACGATCTGCGAGCGCGAGGCGGTCGACTACGACGGCGACGGGCTGGAGTTCGTCGCCAGCGCCGCCGGCGGCGACCTCCGGGAGGCGATCCTCTCGGCGCAGGCGACCGCCGTCGAGGGCGGCGAGATCACCATGTCGACCGCCTACGAGACGCTCGGCGAGGTCGGCGACGACGACGCGATCCGGGAGTCGCTCGCCGACGCCCGCGCCGGCGACCTCAAAGACGCCCGGTCGACCCTCGACGACCTCCTCGACGAGGGGGGATACGACGGCGGCGAGCTCCTCCGCGAGACCCTGCGGGTCGCCCGCGCCGGCTCCGAGTACGGCGGCGACGACCTCGCTCGGCTTCACGTCCTCGCCGGCGAGGCCGACCTCGACCTCGTCGACGGCCTCGACGACCGGACCCACCTCGTCCACCTGCTCGCGGCGTGGGCGGCGGGGCGCACCGAACTCCGTCCCGACATTCGGGAGCCTGCGGAGGCGTGACGATGGGACGGAACCCCCCGCTCGCGACGGTGCTCCCGTTCGAGGTGGTCGACGAGGCGTGGCGGCTGGCGCTCGTCCCCGCGCTCGCCGCCGCGGTGACGCTCCCGCTCCTGCCGCCGGTCGGGATCGGCCTGCTCGCGCTCGCGCTCGGCGTCCTCTGGTTCCACCGCGACCCCGAGCGCTCGACGCCCGACGCCGAGGGCGCCGTCGTCGCTCCCGCCGACGGCACCGTGTCGGTCGTCCGCGAGGAGGGCGAGCGCCTGCGCGTCGGCGTGTTCATGAACGTCACCGACGTGCACGTGAACCGCGCGCCGCTCGCGGGCGAGGTCCGCGAGGTGCGGCACCGGCCCGGCGCGAACCGTCCCGCCTTCGACAAGGAGTCAGACCGCAACGAGCAGGTCGCGATCGATTTCGGCGAGTACGAGCTGCTGATCATCGCCGGCTGGTTCGCCCGGCGGATCCACCCTGCGGTCGAGCCCGGCGACGACGTCGACCGCGGCGAGCGCGTCGGGCACGTCTCGTTCGGTTCGCGAGCGGACGTGATTCTCCCTGCAGACGTCGCCGAGACCGACCTCCTCGTGAGCGAGGGCGACGCGGTGCGCGCCGGCGAGACGATCATCGCCGAGCGGGACTGATCGCGCACGTCGCCGCCGCTACCGACCTCGGATCGACCGTTAGACGCCCAGCGCGTCGGCCAGTTCGTGGATCGACTCGACCGTGCGGTCCGGGTCGTCGCCCGCGAACGGCTCCCACGGCGTCCCCTTCCGATCGACGCGAACCGCCTGCATCCCCGCGTGCGACGCTCCCAGTACGTCGAACCAGCCCGCGGTGACGTGGACGATCCGGTCGATCGGCGTGCCGGTTCGAGCGGCGCCGTGGCGGTACAGCTCCGCCGCCGGCTTGAACGTCTCCACCTCGTCGGCGCTTATCGTGTCCGCGACGAGGTCCTCGATCCCCGCGTGTTCGACCATCGCGTCGAGCATCTCCGGGTTCCCGTTCGAGAGCACGTACGGCTCGTACCCCCCGTCGCGCAGGCGTTCGATGCCCGACCGCACGTCGCCGAACACCTCCAGCTCGTGGTACACCGCGAGGACCTCGTCGCGCTCTTCGGTCGTCAGGTCGACGCCGTGGGCCGCCAGCGCGTACGTCAGCGCGTCGCGGTTCATCTCGTAGAACGGCTGGTACGCGTCGATCGCGTTCGCGACGAACGTGTACGCCAGCGACCGCGAGCGCCAGAGCCGCGACACCGGCTCCGGATCGGGGACGCGGTCGGCGAGCGCCGCCTCGGCCGCCTCGACGTCGACGAGAGTGCTGTACGAGTCGAAGGTGACGGTCTGAACGCGGTCCGGATCGAGTGGCATTCGGTCGTCCCTTCGGCGGCCCGCGTTATCATACCCCGTCGTCCGCTCGCTCGGAGATCGCCCCTGCTGCCGAGCGGTTCTATAAGACGAACGGCCCCTGCTGCCGGATCGGCTCCCCGTGCGACCGCCCGGAGACGGCGACGAACCGGATCCCCGCTCCCTCGTCGCTTTCGACCGTCACGTCCCGCGCGTCCGCGTTCGGGAACACGTCGCCCGCGCCGAACTCGCGGTTGGCGTCGGCGCCGGCACCGCTTTCTCGGACGGTCCCGCTTCCCTCGACGCCGTAGAGGAATCCGGTCCACTCGTCCGGAATCTCCCACGTCCACGCGTCGGTGACGCGAACGTCGAGATACTCCATCGGCGTGCGTAGCTCGATCGGCGAGCCCTCGCCGACGACGGTCGTGACGGTCGCACCGTCGAGCTCGGTCGTGGGAAGTTCCTCGGCGCTCGCGTCGACGTAGTCCGGGTCCGCCTCCTTCTCCTCGCGGGGGAGGTTCACCCACAGCTGGAGCCCGTTACAGGCCTCGCCGTCGGCGGGGAACTCGGAGTGACGGATCCCGCTCCCGGTCGTGATCCGCATCGCCCCGTTCTCGCGGGCGGTGTGCTCGACGCCGAGCGAGTCGGCGTGCTCCATCCCGCCCTCGATCATGTACGAGACGATCTCGAACCCCTTGTGCGGGTGCATCGGGAACCCCTTGTCCGGGTCGATGTAGAACCGCTCGAACAGCACGAACGGGTCGAGATTGTCCGGATGCCCGTTCGTCGGAAACGCGCGATCGGAGTTCACGCCCGTTCCGTGTCTGACCGTCTCGCCCGAGAGCGGCTCGACGCCGCCCGCGGTCGTCTCGTCTGGTGTCATACTCGATCTGACGAGTTCGGCACAGATAAGCCCCGCGTCGCCAGTAGCCAAAAACAAACAGGTATAGTATGTTTGTCTCGTAATTTGGTGTTAACTGCCAATTGAAGGGGTTAAATAGCGCTCGAAGTAGTGACAAGGATATTACTGAAAAACGATACAGAGAACGTTCTTACCCGTCCCGCGCATGGACACGAATGTAGACATGAGCTACGAACTCGATCCGCTGCCGTACGATTACGACGCGTTAGAGCCGCACATTTCCGAGCAGGTGCTGGAATG